>DATCQX010000914.1:0-6809 GCA_036569285.1 Streptomyces sp. | reverse complement strand
CGCCGACATCTACGAGGTCGTCGAACGCCTCCCCGAGATCAAGGAATCCCTGGTCATCGGCGTGGAACAGGCCGACGGCGGCTACTGGATGCCGCTCTTCGTGCACCTGACACCCGGCTCTGTCCTCGACGACGCCCTCCTGGAGCGCATCAAGAGCGCGATCCGCGCCCAGCTCTCCCCGCGCCACGTCCCGGACGAGGTCATCGAGGTCCCCGGCATCCCGCACACCCTCACCGGCAAGCGCATCGAGGTCCCCGTCAAACGCCTCCTCCAGGGCACCCCGCTGGAGAAGGCCGTCAACCCCGGCTCCATCGACGACCTGAGCCTCCTGGACTTCTACGAGGACCTGGCCCGCAAACGCGCCTGACGGGCCGCTGAGGGCTGCCTGAGCCGAGAGGGGGTCCGGGTGTCCGACGAGCGCGTGGGAGGCGCTGTCAGCCCCCGTACGTGGCCTCCGACTCGCCCAGCACGGCGGCGAAGTCCGCCGCCAGCCGCGCCCCGTCCGCCGGTTCCAGGTCGGCCACCGAGATCCGTACGCCCGGTGCGGACGCCAGTCTGAACCTCGCCCCGGCCGCGACCCACCAGCCCCGGGACCGCAGCCCGTTGACGACCGCCGACTCGTCGCGCACGGGCACCCAGAGGTTCATCCCGCTCACGCCGTGAGCGGTGATCCCGCGCGCGGAGAGTTCGTCCAGCAGTGTCGTCCGGCGCAGTGCGTACGTCTCCCGCGCGCGTGTGAGGAGCGCGCGTGTGCCGTCGTCGGTCATCAGCCCGTGGACGGTCTCCTGGAGCAGGTGACTCACCCAGCCGGAGGTCAGCAGCAGCCGTCCGTCGTGCCGGGCGAGCGTCGTCGCGTCGCAGGCCGCCGCCGCCCATCTGAGGTCGGTGCCGAGGAACTTGCTGACCGTCCGGACGTGCACCCAGCGCGCGGGGCCGTCGGCGGTGAGCGTCCACAGGGGCACTCCCGCCACCTCCGACGCGTGGTCGTTCTCCACGACCAGTACGTCCGGCGCCGTCCGCAGCACCTCGACGAGCGCGTCCCTCCGCGCGCGCGTGAAGGCACCGCCGTACGGGTTCTGCGCACGCGGACTGCACACCACCGCCCGCACACCCGCGCGCAGAGCCGCCTCCAGAGCCTCGGGCCGGACGCCCTCGTCGTCCACCGCGACAGGGACGGCCCGCAGCCCCAGGGCGGCGACCAGGTCCAGGAGGTGGTGGTAGCCGGGGTCCTCCATCGCGACGGCGTCCCCGGGGCGCAGTTCCACCGAGAGCAGGCGGGCGACGAGATCGAGCGCGCCGTGCGCGAACGTCACGTGCTCCACGGGGACGCCGTCGGGCGCGAGCCGTTCCCGCACGGCCTCCTCCAGGCGCGCCAGCCTCGGCATCGAGCGGTGGGAGCGGGCGCCGGGGGAGAGGCGGGTCGGAGGGACGAGGGCGGGCAGCAGCGCGGGGTCGGGATGCCCGCCGGCCAGATCGCGCAGACCCACCGGGACCTTGGGCGGACGGCGCGGTGCCACCGACGGCACCTCCGCGACGACCGTCCCGCCACGGCCCCGGGTCACCACGATGCCCCGCGCGCGGAGCTCTTTGTAGGCGGTGGCGACCGTCCCGGGGCTCACTCCGAGGCCGTTCGCAAGCAGCCGCACGGGAGGCAGCGCGGCCCCCGGTGCCAAGGAGCCGTCGGACACACCCCGCTCGACGGACGCGGCAATGCCCTTGGCTGTCGTCCCTGTGATCGCATATTGTGTTGCCACATTCAATATTATGTATCAATACAAACTTTGGCGCAAGGGGGAAACATGGCGCTCACACGTCGGAAAACCACTGGAGAACCCCGCATACCCGGCGGACCCGACGGCCGCCGCATGGTCGTCATCGCCCTCGTCGACCGCATCGGCAGCGGCCTGTGGGCCGCCGTCTCCGTCCTGTACTTCACCTACGTCGCCCACCTCTCCCTCGCCGAGGTCGGCACCCTCGCCGCCGTCGCCGGAGCCCTCGGCATCGCCGGCGCCCCCAGCGGCGGCCTCCTCGCCGACCGCTTCCCGCTCACCCGGGTCCTCGTCGCCGTCCAACTCCTGCGCGCCGTCGCCTCCTTCGGCCTCCTCGCCACCGACCGGTTCGCCCTCCTCCTCGCGCTCACCGCCCTCGGCGGCTTCGGCGACCGGGCGGGCAGCGTCCTCACCAAGCTCTACGCGGCCCGGGTCGCGGGCCCCGACCGAGTCCGCTATCAGGCCGTCCAGCGCACCGTCGCCAACGCCGGCTGGGCCATCGGCGGCCTCGCCGCAGCCGCGGGCCTCGCCCTCGGCAGCACCGCCGCCTACCGCTGGCTCCTCCTCGGCGACGCCCTCTCCTTCACCGCCGTCGCCCTGCTCACCCTCCGCTGCGGCGAACCCCCCTCCCCGGCCCGCACGGTCGCCGCCTCCGGCGACCCGGTGCCGACCGCCCGGCCCCACAGCCCGTGGCGCGACCGCACCTACCTCGCGTACGTCGCCACCGAAACGGTTCTCTTCCTCGACGACGCCGTCTTCAAGGTCGGCCTGCCGCTCTGGATCGTCCACCTCGACAGCGTTCCGCACGGCCTCGCACCCCTGCTCATGGTCCTCAACAACGTCCTCGTCGTCGCCCTCCAGGTCCCCATGGCCCGCTTCGGCGCCACCACCCAGGCCGCCCGCGCCCTCCTGCTCCCGCTCTCCGCGGCCTTCGCGGCGGGCGGCGCCGCCATGGCCCTGGCGGCAGGCGGAGGCGCCCTCGGAGCGACCCTGCTCCTCACCGCCGCGGCCACCGCCTTCACCCTCGCCGAGATCCTCCACGCCACCGTCTCCTGGGAACTCTCCGTCGCCCTCGCCCCCGACACCGCCCAGGGCGCCTACCTCGGCGTCCACGGCCTGGCCCAGTCCGCCCAGCGCACCATCGGCCCCCTCGCCGTCACCGCCGCCATCGCCACCGGCCCCCTCGGCTGGACCGCATTCGGCGCCGTCATCGCCCTGACCTGCGGAATCCAGCACCGACTCGTACGAGCCAGGCTCTCCCCAAGCCGATTGTCAGTGCCGCCGATTACTGTGAGTGAGCATTGATCGAACGCTCTGTACACAGGGGGAACCATGAACACCGACCAGCGGACCATGCGCCGGGCCCTGCGCCGCGAGATCGCCGGCACCATCGGCCTCCTCACCGACGAACGCGACTTCCGCGCCATGCGCCGCTACCGCAGCTTCACCTTCGACGACCACACCACCTACCTCCGCCAGGTCGAGGCCGTCCTCAAGACGCGCGCGACCGAAGGCACCCACACCAGCCTCGCCCTCTTCGACCCGCAGGACTACGCCGTCTACTGCGCCGACCACGGCCTCGACCCCGACACCCCGCAGACCCGCAGCCGCTACACCGCCGAACTCGCCGCCACCGGCCCCCTCGTGGAGTACGACGGCGGCCCCCTCACCGACCTCGTCCCCACCCTCGTCGACGAAGCCGTCCGCCGGGCCACCTGGGAGTACGCCGCAAGCCTCCTCGCCCGCCTCGGCGTCTGCGCCTCCTGCGGCGAGGACATCGGCCGCGCCGCCTTCACCCGCGCCTCGGCCCTCCTCACCCGCGTCCTCGACACCGCCCCACCCGGCCACCGCCACCTCGTGTGCAGCGTCTCCGCCGCCCCCGAGACACTCATCGCCGTCCTCCACGCCGAATCCACCCCCGACGGCACCACCCGGCTCGACGAGACCGAGGCCCTGGAGTTCACCACCGTCCTCGCCCTCGGCATCGCCACCCACAGCCCCGGCGGCCTCGTCCTGCGCGTCACCGCCCCCGACACCCGCGACCGCGTCCACGGCTGGCGCCTGCGCGGCGAGGACCTCGAACCCCTCACCGCCGCAGAAGTCTTCGACGCCTACTGCACCGACGCCGAATCCGGCGACCTCATCGCCCCCGAGTCCGACGTCGACTACTGCGCCCCACCCGACCTCGGAGACGACCCCCTGCCCCCGACCGCCCACCACCACTGACCACGACACCGGACGACGACAGGGGCGCCCCACCCGAAGGCGGGACGCCCCTGCACCGACCCGAGACCGGAGGCCCGACTACTCGCCCGACAGCACCGCCTGAGCCGCGGCCCGCGCATCCTCCGCACTGTCCGTGGCCCGCGCCGCCGCCGCGGCCCGCTCGCACTGCGCCAGCGTGTGCTTCGCCAGCGCCGCCCGCACATAAGGAATCGAAGCCGACCCCATCGACAGAGAGGTGACACCCAGACCGGTCAGCACACACGCGAGCAGCGGGTCCGACGCGGCCTCACCGCAGACACCACAACTCTTCCCCTCCGCCCTGGCCGCCTCCGCGGACAACGCGACCAGATCCAGCAGCGCCGGCTGCCACGGATCCTGGAGCCGGGAGACCGCACCGACCTGACGGTCGGCCGCGAAGGTGTACTGCGCCAGGTCGTTCGTCCCCAGCGACAGGAACTCCACCTCCTGGAGGATCGAACGCGCCCGTAGCGCGGCCGACGGGATCTCCACCATCGCCCCGAACTTCGCCCGCAGCCCCGCCGCACGGCATGCGTCCGCGAACGCCTTCGCGTCCGCCCGGTCCGCCACCATCGGCGCCATCACCTCAAGGTGCACGGGCAGCCCCTCGGTGGCCTTCGCCAACGCCGTCAGCTGCGTCCGCAGCACATCGGGGTGGTCCAGCAGCGTCCGCAGCCCCCGCACACCCAACGCCGGGTTCGGCTCGTCGGACGGCGTCAGGAAGTCCAGCGGCTTGTCCGCCCCCGCGTCCAGCACGCGCACGACGACCCGGCCCTCGGGAAACGCCTCCAGCACCTGCCGGTACGCCTCGACCTGCTTCTCCTCCGACGGCGCCTTCTTGCTGTCGTCCAGGAACAGGAACTCGGTACGGAACAGACCGACGCCCTCCGCCCCCGCCTCGACAGCCGCCGGGACGTCCGCCGGGCCACCGACGTTCGCCAGCAACGGCACCTTGTGCCCGTCGGCGGTCACACCCGGACCCGTCGACGCGGCCAGCGCGGCCTTCCGCTCGGCGGCAGCCGCCGTCAGCCGGGCTCGCGTCTCCTCGTCCGGGTCCACGAAGACCTCACCACTGCTGCCGTCCACGGCGATCACCGTGCCCTCGGCCAGTTCCCCGGCCCCGGGCAACGCCACCACGGCCGGCACCCCGAGAGCCCGCGCCAGGATCGCGCTGTGACTCGTCGGCCCACCCTCCTCGGTCACGAACCCGAGCACCAGCGCCGGATCCAGCAACGCCGTGTCGGCCGGTGCCAGATCCCGGGCGACCAGGACATACGGCTCGTCACTGTCCGGCACACCGGGCATCGGCACACCCAGCAGCCGGGCGACGATACGGTTCCGCACATCGTCGAGATCCGCCACGCGCCCGGCGAGGTACTCACCGGCGGCGGCGAGCAGCTCGCGGTACGCGGCGAAGGCGTCGTACACGGCACGCTCGGCCGTGCTGCCGACGGCGATCCGCCGGTCCACGTCGGCCATCAGCTCGGGGTCCTGGGCCATCATGGCCTGGGCTTCGAGAACCGCCTGGGCCTCGCCGCCGGCCAGGTTGCCGCGCGCGGTCAGATCGGCCGCCACCGCGTCGACGGCCTGACGGGCGCGGCCCTGCTCACGCTCCGCCTCCTCCGAGGGGATCTGTTTGGCGGGCGGCTCCAGGACCGCCGTGCCCATGTGCCGTACCTGGCCGATCGCCACGCCGTGGCTCACCCCGACGCCTCGCAGCGTTGTCTCCATCTCACCGTCTCCGATAGTGCGACGGCACACGCCGCCGCGATGGTCGTGCCTTTCCACCGGCCGTCGGCCTACAGCCGGTGTGTCACTGCTGTTGTGTCACTGCCAGGAGAACAGAACGTCTCCGGACTTCACATCGCCATCCTCGCTCACGTCGGCGAGGGAGTCAGCGGTGGAGTCCAGTGCCACGACCGGGCACACGGGGGACTTGCCGGCCGCTTCGACCGCGGCCGGGTTCCACCGCACGACGGCCTGTCCGCGCGCCACGGTGTCGCCCTTGTTCACCAGCAGCTCGAAGCCCTGCCCGTTGAGCTGAACGGTGTCGATCCCGAGGTGTACGAGGACACCGTGCCCCTCGCTGTCCACCACCACGAACGCGTGCGGGTGAAGAGAGACCACGACACCGTCCACGGGGGCGACCGCCTCGGAGGGCTCACGCACCGGGTCGATCGCGGTACCGGGACCGACCATGGCCCCGGAGAAGACAGGATCGGGCACGGCGGCCAGTCCGATGGTGCGTCCTGCGAGCGGGGACGTCACGGTGGTCATGGAGTGCCTCCCAGGGGATGGGGGAGAAGGAGATGTACATGGACCGTCACTGCCTGTCTCCGGCAGCACACTGTGAAGCAGCGTATGTCATATGAAGTACCGGTTCCGCACGAGAGTTCCTGATCTGTGGTCTAGACCAGTGACCCAGGTCTGACCCTAGCCGATTTGCATGCCGTCTGGCGCCACATGTAGAGTCGAACCCCTGCTTGAGGAAGAGCGACGCGATCTAGCGCCTCGACTTGAGCGGCATCCAACTAAGTCAGATCCCTTTCTCTGGGGGCCTGGTTCTGCATGTTCGCAGAACGGTGGTCAGAGGGGCCGGGAAAACCTGATAAAGTCGGAACCGCCGGAAAGGAAAGCCCCGCAAAGGGAAATCCTGGAAAGCACCGAGGAAATCGGATCGGAAAAAGATCTGATAGAGTCGGAAACGCAAGACCGAAGGGAAAAGCCCGGAGGAAAGCCCGAGAGGGTGAGTACAAAGGAAGCGTCCGTTCCTTGAGAACTCAACAGCGTGCCAAA
>DATCQX010000913.1:0-3235 GCA_036569285.1 Streptomyces sp. | reverse complement strand
GCCAAGTTCATCCTCCCGGACCGCAACCTGGTCACGATGACGGCCCCGTTCATGCGCGCGTACACCGAACTCCTCGTCCGCACCTGCCACAAGCGCGGCGCGCACGCGATCGGCGGCATGGCCGCGTTCATCCCGTCCCGCCGGGACGCGGAGGTCAACAAGGTCGCGTTCGAGAAGGTCCGCGCGGACAAGGACCGTGAGGCGAACGACGGTTTCGACGGCTCCTGGGTCGCCCACCCCGACCTCGTCCCGATCGCCCTGGAGTCCTTCGACAAGGTCCTCGGCGACAAGCCGAACCAGAAGGACCGCCTCCGCGAGGACGTCCACGTCGAGGCCGCCGACCTGATCGCGATCGACTCCCTCGACGCGAAGCCGACGTACGACGGTCTCGTCAACGCCGTTCAGGTGGGCGTCCGTTACATCGAGGCGTGGCTGCGCGGGCTCGGCGCGGTCGCCATCTTCAACCTGATGGAGGACGCGGCGACCGCCGAGATCTCCCGCTCCCAGATCTGGCAGTGGATCGACGCGGGCGTGGAGTTCGAGAACGGCCAAAAGGCGACGCCGGAACTGGTCCGTGAGATCGCCGCCGGTGAACTCGCCGCCATCAAGGCCGAGTTGGGTGAGGACGCCTTCAACTCCGGTCACTGGCAGCAGGCACACGACCTCCTGCTCCAGGTCGCCCTGGACGACGACTACGCGGACTTCCTGACGCTGCCCGCGTACGAACAGCTCAAGGGCTGAACCTCACGGGGGCGGCCCCCTCCAAGGGCCGTCCCTCACAAGGGCTTCGACCGTTCCGAGTGCCCCAGGGTCTTCCCCGGGGCCACGCGGTCGCGCACGGCCTTCTTCACGGCCGTCGGCTCCGGGAACCCGTCCCCGCGCCGGTCCCACACGACCTCGTCGTTCGCCCGCACGATGAACACCCCACCGGTGCCCGGCTTCAGCGCGAGTTCCGTCAACTCCGCCTCGAACGTGGTCAGCAGCTCCTGCGCGAGCCACGCCGCGCGCGGCAGCCACCGGCACTGCGTGCAGTACTCGATCTCGACACGGCCACTCATCCGAGGTGCACCGACCAATCCTGTTGGGCCGCGGGCTTGCCGTGCAGGTCGGGGACCTGCTTGAGCCACGCGGGCCGTCCTTGCTGACTGCGCGCCGCGCGCAGGGCGTTCTCCGCGGCGAGTTCCTCCCGGGCCGGGAAGTCGGTGGGGAGCCACTCCTGGGAGGCGCGGACGCGGGCGAGCAGGTAGGCGACGTACGCCTCACGGGCCTCGGCTGGGGTGGCGAAGTCCTCGGTGAGCCAGGCGTCGGGGACCTCGGCGACGACCGTCCGCAACAGCTCCTCGGTGACTTTCGGGGCGAGTTCGGCGTCGGCGGCGCGCGTGTCGGGAGCGTACGAACCGAGGGCGTGGTGGCGGAAGTCGTACGCCTTCTCGGGCGCGGAGGCGTCCCAGCGGTGGTGGAAGACGAGGGCGGCGCCGTGGTCGATGAGCCAGAGGCGGGGCGGGGTGACGCCGAGGGTGGGCCAGACCATCAGGTTGGAGCTGTGGACCGTCCGGTCGACGTTGACGGTGAGCGCGTCGAGCCAGACGACACGCCCGGCCTCCAGCGCGTCGACGGCGAACTCCTTCGCCACGTCCGGCGTGAAGTCCCGCGCGCCCGGCAGGTAGTCCATCCCCAGGTTGAGCCCGGCGCTGGCGGCGTGCAGGTCGCGGACCTCCTGGTGCGGTTCGTCGTCCGCGATCAGGGGATCGAAATCCACCAGTACCAGTTCCGGGAACCGCAGTCCCAGTGCCCGCGCCAGCTCCCCGACGATCACCTCGGCGACCAGCGCCTTGCGCCCCTGCGCGGAGCCGGTGAACTTCACGACGTACGTGCCGAGGTCGTCGGCCTCGACGACACCGGGCACGGAACCGCCCGACCTGAGAGGGGTCACGTATCGGACGGCAGTCACTTGGCGCAGCACACCGGCCAGCCTAAGGCAGGTCAGGAGACCGCCAGGGGGTTGGGGAGCGGCAGGTAGCGGGCGTCCGCGCCGTCCGCGCCCGTCCAGCGCAGGAGGAGGTTGGTCTTGCCGGGGAGCGTCGGCGCCGACAGGAGCGCGGTCGCCTCGGGGAGGTCGTACCGCGCGAACTCCCTGCGGACGGCGGGCCACGGGTCGAAGCCGGGGTGGTGCTCGGCGAGGGCGCCGGCCGCCTCGGTGAGGTGGTTGACGACGAGCGTGTACACGAGCCGCTCCCACCCGGCCGCCCGGTCGACGTCCGTCAGCAGCTTGACGCCCTCCGCGTCCCGGTACAGCGCCTTCACGGGGGTACCGGTACCGTCCACGGCGACCAGCGTGTTCTGCGCGTGCGCTTCGAGGACGACGCCTGCCGCGAAAGCGGTCACCGCAGGGTGCACGACGGCCCTCAGGTACGCCTCCCACCAGCCCTCGGGGTCGGTCGTGGCGGCGAGGGGACTGCCGTCGAAACCCTCCGTGAGGCCCGCCGCGAGGAGCGGGGTGGCGCCGAGGTCGCCGAAGCCGTCGCGGACGAGGACGGCGAGTTCCTCGAACGCGAAGGAGGCGGTGCGGTAGCCGCGGTCACCGAGCCAGCCACCGGGCAGCGCGCGGGCGGCGGCCTCGTCGGTGCGGCGGAGTTTACGCAGGTCGTGGGCCCAGAGGCGGCGGATGTCGTTGGTGATGCGGACGTCCAGGCTGAACTTGAGGAAGAGGTCGTGGGCGGGGTCGTAGACGGTGCGGATCGCGGCCGTCGGCCAGGCTTCGGGAGCGGTGGTGCCGAGGTGGATCAGCCGCTCGTCCGCGAGGGGTTGCCGCAACGTTCCGCCGAGGAGTTCGAGCTGCCAGGGGTGCGCGGGGAGCAGGCGGTAGCCGGGCGGGGCGTCACCGAGGGCGTCCAGCGCGGAAACGTCACCTTCCTCGACGACGAGGTCCTCGCGGACGGCGAGGAGGGTGAGCGGGAACTCCGCGTACGCCTCGGGCGCGTACGGCAGCCAGGCCGCCGCCGGACCACCGCCGCGCGCCTTGGGGGCGGGGTGGAAGGGGTGGCCGGTGACGAGGGACTGCTCGGAGCGGCGGTACAGGTCCTCCGGCGCACGCGTGCGCGCGCGTGCGGCGAGGATCGCGGCGACCGCCTCGCGGCTGTCCAGCATCTCGGCGGGGAGTTCGGGGTTGTCGAGGCCGGTGTGGAGGCGGAGTTCCTCGGCGACGAGTTTGACGAGGGCGGCGTGGTCGAGGGGG
>DATCQX010000912.1:0-4085 GCA_036569285.1 Streptomyces sp. | reverse complement strand
GGGGGGGGGGGCCGCCGGCTGGGGTGAATCGGGGGTGTCCGTACGGGAGTCGTCCGTGCGGGTGCCGTCCGTGGGGGAGTCGGAGGTGTGCGGTGCCGTGGAACGTGGTTCCGCCTCTCCGTCGCCCTCGTCCACTGGCTTCTCCGTGATCACTCGCCCGCTCTCCGCGTCGCCTGCCCCGGATCCGCCGCCGGAAACCACGCGTTCGCGGGCGGCCGGGGCGGGCTCCTCGCCTCTCAGGGTCAGCAGCAGCGACGACGGCAGCGCCACCTCCGCGGTGACACCCCCGCCGGGCGTCCGCGACAGGGTGACCTCGATCTCCCAGCGCCGCGCGAGGGCGCCGACGACGAACAGGCCGAGCACCTTCGTCGGGACGAGGTCCAGGCGCTCGCGCCGCACCAGCCGGGCGTTCTCCTCGGCGAGCCGCTCGGCGCTCATGCCGAGCCCGTGGTCGACGACGGTGATGGACGCGCCGTCCACGTGGTTGCGCACGCCCACCTCGACGGACGAGTCCGCCGGCGAGAACGACACCGCGTTCTCCAGGAGTTCGGCCACCATCAGCGTGAGGTCGCCGATGATGTCCGGCTCGACCATCGCCTCGGACACGGCCCGCAGCTCGACGCGCTGATACCCCTCGATCTGCCCGAGCGCGGCGCGGACGACGTTGGTGAGCGCCGTCGGACCCGAGTCGAGGACCGTCTCGCGGATGCCGGCCAGCAGCATCAGGCTGTCGGCGTTGCGGCGCAGACGCACCGCGATGTGGTCGATGGAGTACAGCCGCTCCAGCAGCGCCGGGTCGGTCTCGCCGCGCTCCACCGCGTCGATCAACGTGAGCTGACGGGTCGTCAAGTTGCTGACGCGGCGCCCCACGTTGCCGAACATCTCGGCGACGTTGCGGCGGCTGAGGACCTGGCGCTCCAGCAGGGCGGCGGCCGTCGTCTGCACGTTGTTGAACGCCTCGGCCAGCTCACCGATCTCGTCGTCCGCGGTGACCGGCAGCTCGCGCAGCCGCGGCGGGCCGGCCTCCTCCGTGTCGTCGTCCGCGACCCGGGCCAGTTCGCGCCCGGCGACGTCCGCGACCTCCCGCGCGGCCCCCGTCAGCGCGAGGACCGGCCGCACGACCGAGCGGCGGACCAGGACCGAGAGGCCGAACCACAGGGCGAACCCGACGATCACGAGGCTCAGCAGCAGGATGACGCGCAGACGGGCGCTGTTCGCCGTGGACTCCGCGCGGTCCGCGATCTGGCCGATCAGCCGGTCGGTGATCTTCAGCCGGTTGTCGGCCTGCTGCTGGAAGTCGCCGTAGGCGGCCAGCGCCTGCCGCAGCGCGGTGCGCAGGTCCGACGTCGACGTCGCCTGGAGCGAGCTGGGGTCGACCGAGAGACCGGCGTAGTGCTGGTCGATCGCGGCCTGCGCCTCGTTGTGCTCGATGCCGCCGAGCTGTTCGGCCTGGTCGGACGTCGCGAACCGGGTGAACCGCTGCACCTGGTACGTGTACACCTCGTAGGCGCCGACCGCGCCGGTGAACTCGATGAGCGCGTTGCTGTCGCCGGTCAGCGCCGAGAACACGCCGGTCTCGAAGGCGCCGTGCGCGGCGTCCGCGCGCAGCAGGGAGTCCAGCAGGTTGCCGGTGAACGTCGTCGCCAGCGCCGAGTTGCGGTCCAGGCCGAGGCCGTCGATGAGGCCCCGGGCGGCGCCCGTGTACGCCGGGTCGATGTTGTCGGCGGGCAGATAGCCCTGCTCGATCGTCGACCGCAGGCTCGCGAGGCCCTCGACCTCACGCAGCGCCTGCGCCTCGCCCGCCGGGAGCCGGCCGCCGAAGGAGTCGCGCACCTTCGTCACCTGCTCGTCGACCTTGATCTGGGCCGCCCGGTAGGGGTCGGTCGAGGGGGTGCCGCCGTCGAAGGACGCCTCGTGCCGCACCGACAGCAGGATGGCCTGCTGGTGCTCCGCCTCGACGAGCGAGACGAGCTGGGCGACTTGGGCGCTGTCGCGCACCAACTGCTCGGCGTCCTCAGCCCGCCCCGACTCCTGGATCAAGTCCGCGATGACGTACGCCAGCAGGACCGCGATCACCGCGAGCGGCACGCCCACGAGAACGTTCAACTTGCGCTGGAAGGGCAGCCGGTCGATGAGGGCCGCCGGCCCCCGACGGCCGGGCGCCGGTGCCGGCTTGGCAGGCGCGTCCACCTCTTTCGTGGACACCGGGCCTCCTTCGTCGCGGATGAGGGGCACCGCGCGCGACGCACACGGATGGCCGGTTCCGATCGGTCCCCGGCGTTGTCCGACTCCGATCGAGTCGGCGGCCGATGTGGACCGTTGAGTGATCGAAGCCGACTGCGGCGAGGCTATCGCTTCCGCGAAGGGACGGGCACATCGCCCAGGGTCAAGAATCCATTACGAAGCGCCTCCGACCACAACCGGCCACATACGAAAGCGGAATGACAAACGGAGGAAGCGGAATCGAAGCGAATCGGTTACCCAACTCCTCTTGACTGCCTGAGAAGGCGCTGGATTGGATCGAGGGACCTCCCGGCGCAGCGCATCGCTCCACATCGCCGCCACTCCCCAAGTCGGAAACAGGAAACGTGACTTCTACCGACCATTCCCGCAGGTCCTTCCGCCGCAACCCCGGCGCGGCGACGGCCGTACTCGCCGCGGCGACGGTGCTGCTGGCGGGCTGCAGCTCCGACGACTCCGGCAGCAACCCCCTGGACGGGGGCGGCTCCGACGGCAAGTCGGTCGTCGTGGGGTCGAACAACTTCGCCGAGAGCACCCTCCTCGCCGACATCTACGGCGAAGCGCTCAAGGCCAAGGGCATCAAGGTCACCTACAAGCCCAACATCGGCAGCCGCGAGACGACCTACGGTCTCCTCAAGAACGGCTCCATCCACGTCCTGCCCGAGTACAACGGCTCGTTGCTCGCCTACCTCGACGCCAAGGCCCCGCAGACCTCGCTGGAGACGGTGAACGCGGCGGCCAAGGCCAAGGTCGACTCCAAGCTGACGCTCCTGGACTCCTCGCCCGCCGAGGACAAGGACTCCGTCACGATCAACGCGGAGACCGCGAAGCAGTACAACCTGACGGCGTCGTCCACGCTCGCGGACCTCAAGGACATCGCCCCGGACCTGGTCCTCGGCGGCTCGCCCGAGTTCCAGACGCGCCAGCAGGGCATGCTCGGACTGGAGGCGGAGTACGGGCTGAAGTTCAAGTCCTTCAAGGCACTTGACGCGGGCGGGCCGCTCACGGTGGCGGCGCTGAAGAAGAACACCGTGCAGGCGGCCGACATCTTCACGACCGACCCGAACGTCGTCAAGGAGAAGTTCATCGTTCTCCAGGACCCGAAGAACCTCTTCGGGTTCGCGAACGTGACGCCGCTCGTCTACAAGAGCGCGCTCTCCACGGAGGGGGTCGCCGCCCTCAACGCGGTCTCCGCGAAGCTCGACACGAAGACCCTGCTCGACCTCGACGCGCAGGTCCAGCTGGACAACAAGGACCCGCTGGACGTCGCGAAGGCGTGGCTGAAGACGGTCGGCCTGGACTGACCGCTTGGACACCACCGACCTGCCCCGGGTGCCCGCGTACGGCGCGGACACCCGGGGCATCACACTGACCGGCTCCACCCTCACCGTCCGCGAACTGGCCGCCCTCGCGGACGGGGCGGGTTTGATCGCCGTCGCGCCCGAGGCCCGCGCCCGCGCGGAGCTGTCCTGGCGGACGGCCCGTCAACTCGCCGCCGGCGGACGCCTGTACGGGCGCGGCACCGGCGTCGGCGCGAACCGGTCCGTCGCCGTGGACACCGCCGACGAACACGCCCACAGCCTGCGGCTCCTGCGCAGCCACGCGGGCGGCGGGGGTTCCCTCCTGCCGGCCCGCCAGGTCCGCGCGATGCTCGCGATCCGGGCCAACCAGCTTCTTGCCGGGGGTGCTGGGATCCAGCCTGCGATCATCGATGCGCTGGTGGAGGCGCTGCGTCTTGGGGTTCATCCTGCGGTGAACGAGTACGGGGGGTTGGGGACGGGGGACTTGACGGCGCTGGCACAGACGGGGCTGGCGTTGATCGGGGAACGGGGTTGGGTCCGGGG
>DATCQX010000911.1:0-2434 GCA_036569285.1 Streptomyces sp. | reverse complement strand
CGAAATCGGAAGTCGCGAAAGTCGCCACCTCGGTCCTGCCTCGCTTCCTCGGGTAGCATCTTTGTGCAAGAGCCCCTTGCGCTATTGCGCCAGGGGCTTCGTCTATTCCGGGGCATCCGGGTCCGACGGGTAACGGCCGTACGACGGCTGCCGGCGGCCGTACAGCGGTCGCCGGGGTACGAGGCACAAGGCCGTGCCGCGTACGCCCCTGACCTTGGGTCTGCCCCGCCCGGAAGGGGTGTACGCGCGTGCCCGCACTTGTGCTGCTCGGTGCTCAGTGGGGTGACGAAGGCAAGGGAAAGGCGACGGACCTGCTCGGCGGCTCCGTCGACTACGTGGTCCGTTACCAGGGCGGTAACAACGCCGGCCACACGGTGGTCGTGGGCGACCAGAAGTACGCCCTCCACCTCCTCCCTTCCGGGATCCTCTCCCCCGGCTGTACGCCGGTCATCGGCAACGGCGTCGTCGTCGACCCGTCGGTCCTGCTCTCCGAGCTGAGCGGTCTGAACGAGCGCGGCGTCGACACGTCCAAGCTCCTGATCAGCGGAAACGCTCACATCATCACGCCGTACAACGTCACCGTCGACAAGGTGACGGAACGCTTCCTCGGCAAGCGGAAGATCGGTACGACCGGGCGCGGCATCGGCCCGACGTACGCGGACAAGATCAACCGTGTGGGCATCCGGGTTCAGGACCTGTACGACGAGTCGATCCTGACCCAGAAGGTCGAGGCGGCGCTCGACGTCAAGAACCAGATCCTCACCAAGTTGTACAACCGCAGGGCTATCTCCGTGGCTCAGGTGGTTGAGGAACTTCTGGGTTACGCCGACAAGCTGGCCCCCTACGTCGCCGACACGGTCCTGGTGCTGAACCAGGCCCTCGAGGACGACAAGGTGGTCCTCTTCGAGGGCGGCCAGGGCACGCTGCTGGACATCGACCACGGCACGTACCCCTTCGTCACCTCGTCCAACCCGACCGCGGGCGGCGCCTGCACGGGCGCGGGCGTGGGCCCGACGAAGATCAGCCGGGTCATCGGCATCCTCAAGGCTTACACCACACGGGTGGGCGCGGGTCCGTTCCCGACCGAACTGTTCGACGCGGACGGCGAGGCGCTGCGCCGGATCGGCGGGGAGCGCGGCGTGACGACCGGCCGGGACCGGCGCTGCGGGTGGTTCGACGCGGTGATCGCCCGCTACGCGACGCGCGTCAACGGCCTCACCGACTTCTTCCTCACCAAGCTGGACGTCCTCACCGGGTGGGAGGAGATCCCGGTCTGCGTCGCGTACGAGATCGACGGCAAGCGCGTCGAGGAACTCCCCTACTCCCAGTCGGACTTCCACCACGCGAAACCCATCTACGAGACCCTGCCCGGCTGGTCGGAGGACATCACGAAGGCCAAGACCTTCGCCGACCTCCCGAAGAACGCGCAGGCGTACGTCAAGGCGCTGGAGGAGATGTCCGGGGCGCCGATCTCCGCGAT
The DNA here is from genome assembly GCA_036569285.1 of Streptomyces sp. Lineage (GTDB taxonomy): Bacteria > Actinomycetota > Actinomycetes > Streptomycetales > Streptomycetaceae > Streptomyces. The sequence goes on along the minus strand of DATCQX010000911.1, from coordinate 954 downwards.
CGGGGTGGGGCCGGGGCGGGACGAGACGATCGAGATCAACTCGTTCATCTGACAGTGCGGGTGATGGTGGCCGCCCTCGTGTATCTGCGGGGCGGCCATCTGGGGTGTGGCTGGACCGGTCGCTGTAAGGGGACAGGGGCTGCTGGGGTCAGGGGGCGGACGTCCGCTCTCTGCTCCTCCGGCGGGGGCGGAGGTTCGGCGTCGGGGACGTCGTCCGCGAAGTGCTGCTCTCCGACGGCCTTCCTGTCCACAAGGGACGTCGCCAGGTGTGGTTCGAGGGGGACGTGGCACGCGAGAAGGGTTTCGAGCTTCTCGGGCGAACGCGGCTGTCCCTGCGAGGAGCCGCTTTCGGACCTTCGTCACCTGCGAACTCGACGCGCACCGCCCGCCCGGCGAGCACGCGGCACTCCTCCGTCTGCGGGTGTTCCGCCCCGGTGCTGTTCGAGTGAACGAAGCCACGTGTGGGATGGGGAACGGCGTATGGCTCTGCGGCTGAGCTGCGCGGAACTCGCCGAGCGGGCTGAGCTGACCGTGAACGAGGTCGAGCGGATCGAGGAAAGTGGCATCGATCCGGCCTCTGAACTGGTCTCGGCCCTTACCGGAGCCTTGTGCTGATCGGCTTCGAGAACCGGGATGGTCCGCGTCATGCGGGGAAGCGATGCCGGCGTCTGAGCAGGGGTGTTCATGCGGGCGCGTTGCCGAGGTGGGTCGGATGGAGGCGAGCGTTCTCGGAAGTCGGTTGTCAGGGGCTGCGGTTAGAGTTGGCGTCCTGATCTGCGCGGAGAGGGTGCCGGTCGAGGGCGGGGGATCTGATGCGTGAAGCGGAGAGTTCCGGTGGGACGTTCTTCGACGGGATGAGTCATGAGCAGATGCTGGCGTGGCTGGACCAGGCGAACGCGGGGGTGGTGAGTGGGGCCGCGGAGCGGTTGAAGTCGGCGGCCGACGAGATCGAGA
>DATCQX010000910.1:0-8460 GCA_036569285.1 Streptomyces sp. | reverse complement strand
ACCCCGGCCTGCTCCCCTTCGAGGAAACCTGGGGCGACCTGTTCCACGGCCGGACGGCGGAGGTCGAGCAGGTTCTCGACCTGCTGGCCCACCACCCGTTCAGCGCGGTCGTCGGAGCGTCGGGCAGCGGCAAGTCCTCGCTGCTCGCGGCCGGAGTGGCGCACGCGCTGCGCACGGGGGCGCGGCCCGGCAGCGAGGGGTGGACGGTGCGTCCCGTCCCCGCGAAGTCCCCTCTCCCGGGCACCCTGTGCGACGCACTGCGCGCCGCGTACGAGGACGCGGGCCAGGTGCTGGACGACCGTCCCGGCCCGGACGCGCTGCGTGCGGACCCGGCGCTGTTCGGGCGGCTGTCGGCCCGGCTCGCCCGGCTCACGGACCGGCGGGTGGTGTGGCTGCTGGACCAGTTCGAGGGGTTCGTCGCGCCGAACCTGCCGCCTGCGGACGTCGTCTGCGCGGCGCGTGCGGTGCTGTCGGTGCGGGACGTGCCGCAGGACCCGCCGGTCCGGGTGGTGGTCGCGGTGCGCACCGACCTCTACCACCGGCTGGAGGCCGTGCCGGAACTGGCCGCCGAGGTGTCGGCCCATCAGTACTGGCTGCGCCCGCTCGGCGAGGCGGGGCTGCGGGAAGCGGTGCTGAAGCCTGCCCGGGCGGCCGGGCTCACGGTCGAGGAGCAGCTCGTCGGCCGGCTCCTGGCGGAGGCCGCCCGTGGTCCAGGCACCCTTCCGCTGATCGCGCACGTGCTGGAGCGGATCTGGGAGCGGGACGACTCGGCGGTGCTGACGCTGGCGGCGTACGAGGCCGTGGGCGGGGTGGGCGCGGCGTTGGACAGCAGCGCCGAGGACGCCTGGGCCGAACTCGGCCCGCCGTTGCAGGACACCGCGCGGCGGGTGTGGACGCGGCTGGCGTACGTGGGCCGCGGTGAGCGGCCGACCCGGCAGCGGGCGCGCGTCGGTGACCTGGTCTCGGAGCGGGACACCGAGGCGGAGGTGACCTCGGCCGTGGAAGCGTTCGTCCAGAGGCGGCTGCTGACCGTGAGCGGTGAGCGGACCGTCGAGGTGGCGCACGAGGTGCTGCTGGAGAAGTGGCGACGGCTGGGCGACTGGCTCGCGGAGGATCCGGCGGCCAAACGGCTGCGGGACGACATCGCGGCCGGTGCCGCCCAGTGGCACGAGCGGGGCGAGGACGAGGGGTTCGTGCTGAGCCCGGGTCAGCTGCGGCTGCTGGAGCTGCTCGACTCCCGGCTGTGGCCGCTGAACGAGCGGGAGCGGGCGTACGTCGAGGCGTCCCGGCGCGTCGAGGAGCAGGCGCGGCAGGTCAGGGAACAGGCCCGGACCCTCAGACGCCGCTGGCTGCTGACGACGGCCGGCCTGGCCCTGGCGTCCGTCCTGGTCGCGCTGTCGGTCTCCCTGGCGCTCGTGCTGCGCGACGCCGAGCAGCGCACGCAGCGGGACAGGACGGCGATGGACGCGCTGCGGCTGTCGGCGCAGGCCCGGTCGGCGGCGGGTGAGCGGCGGGACGTGGCGGCGGCGCTGGCCGTCGCGGCGGTACGGCTGGACGACGTGCCCGCGACCCGGACCGCGCTGATGGACGTGCTGGCCGCGCCGGGCGGTCAACTGGTCGTCCACCGCCCCTCGTTCGGCGCGGCCTCGCCCAACGTGCTGGCGGCTCGGCCAGCCGGTGACGGGACGCTGCTGCTGGGCTGCTCGGACGGGGCCCTGCGCCGGGTGGACCCGGTCACGGGTGCGCTGCGCGGGACACTGCCGGGGCGGCACGGCGACGGGGTGTCGGCGGTGGCGCTGTCCGGCGGGCTCGTGGTGTCGGGGGACGCGGGCGGCGGGGTGCTCGTCCAGCCGGTGCCGGGCGGCGCGCCGGCGGACGGCTCCGCGACCGGTGATGCCGGGACGGACGGCGCCGGAACCGGCGGTGACGCAACAGCGCCCGTGCGCCTGCGGATGCCCGGCGGGGAGCCCGTCGCCGCCGTCGCCGTGGACGACAGGGCACACGTGGTGCTGGCGGGCGGGACGGACGGGACGGTGGCGCGCTGGACCGTACGGGGTGCGGCGCTGGAGCCGCTGCGGCTGCCGGAGGAGGTCGTGGCGATCGCCGTGCACCGGCCGGGAATGCTGGCCGCCGCGACGACCGTCACGAACCATGTGCTGGAGGTGCCGACCGCGGGGGCGGGACCGGCCCGGCCGATCTGGGAGACGACGGTGTCGGCCGCCGGCGGGAACGCCGTCACGGCCGTCCCGGGGGCCGGGCTGACGGTGGTGGACGGCGACCGGCTGCATCTGCCGCACGGGAGCGCGCCGTCCCCGCACTCCAGCGCCGTCGCTGCCGGCACCGGGACGGTGTACGTGGGGGACACGGCCGGGCGGGTGCGTGCCTGGTCGGTGTCCGGCGGAGTGCCGCGCGCGCTCGGCGAGACGTTCACGGGCCCGCCCGGTGACGCCGTCACGGGCCTCGCCACGGACGGCAGTGTGCTCGCCGCCCTGACGCGGGAGGGCCGTCTCGTCGTCTGGGACGCGGCCGGCCGCCGCTCCCCCGCCGCCGCACCGCGTCCCGCCGCCCCGGGCCGCACGGTGACGGCCGTGGCCTACGGTCCGGACGGCACCCTGGCCAGCGGGGACGACCGGGGAGACGTGGTGCTGTCGGGCACCGGCCCGCACGCGGGCGCCCGGCTCACGCTGCCCGGCGGCGAAGCCGTCGCCGGTCTCGCCTGGACGGGCCCGGGGACCCTCGCCGTGGCGACGGCGGACGGTGTCCTGCACGGCGTGGATCTCGCCACCCGCGCGCAGCGGCGGCTCACCGCCGAGCCGTCCGGCTTCCTGGACGTCCGCGCCACGCTCGACGGCACGGTCCTGGCCGCGTGGGACGGCCGGGTCCTGCTGCGCCGCCGCTCGGGTGCCGCCGCGCCGCTCGAAGGGTTCGACGGCCGGGGCGTGCGCGCGGTGGCGCTCGGCCCGCACGGCGAGGTCGCCGTCTCCTACGGCCCGGTCACCGAGCCGCACGTCCTGCTGTGGACAAAAGACCCCGCCACGACGGCTCCACGCCGTCTCGCGACGGGGCACCGCCTGTACGTCGCCGCGCTCGCCTTCTCGCCGGACGGCCGCACCCTGGCGGTCGGCAGCGACGACCGGACGGTCTCCCTCTGGGACGTGCGCACCGGCGGACGCCTGGGCGCTTCGCTGACCGGGCACACCGACACGGTCCGGTCGCTGGCCTGGTCGCGCACCGGGCTGCTGGCCTCGGGCGCGGAGGACGGCACGGTCCGCCTGTGGGACACCCACGCCGACGCGCCTGCGGCCGGGCCGCCCCTGCGGTACACCGACGACCGGCCCGTGACGTCCCTGTCGGCGTCGCCGGACGGGGACGAAGTGGCCGCCGCCAACGGGGGGTTCACCATCCTGTGGCCCTTCGCTCCGCCCGCCTGGACCTCCTTGGCCTGCGGCTTCACCTCCGAGGTGCGTGCCGGGGACATGGCCGGGTACGCGGGCGGGGCGCGGCCTGCGGACGGGTGCCCGTGACCGTGCGGTGCGGGGTCAGTCGGCCGTGAGCGTCGTCTCGCTGCTCTCGCGGGCATGGAAACGGGGCACAGGCAGCCCGCCCTGCGGAGCGAGTTCCATCAGGGTCGCCTCGACGCTCGTGGTGCCGGGGGTGAGGGAGGACGGGGACGGTCTGCCGGTGTTGGTCCAGGTGTGGGGGGTGCCGTCGCAGGTCGCGCGGGTGCCGCCGATGCCGTGGCGGAGGTCGCCGTCTCCCTGGGATACGGAGGTGCTGACGAAGACGGGGCCGTCGGCGGGGAGGCAGCGGTAGGTGCCGGTGAGGGTGATCGTGCCGTCGGTGGCGAGGTGGGCCACGGGGTCGACGGTGACCGTCTCGGACGGGGCGGACTGGGCCGTGGGGGCGGCGAGGAGGAGCAGCGCGGCGGCGCCGGCCACGCCGAGGGCGGAGCGGAAGGACATTGAGATACCTCCTGGTGAGGGGTGTGTCCCTTCAGCGATACCGGGGTGTGCGACCCGGTTCGTGGTGAGCGGGGTCGGGAAGGGGCCGAGTCCATGCCATCGGTCGACGCGGATACGTCCGTACGGCGGCACGCCCCGTGACCGCGTCCCCTCGGATTCGTCGCGACCGTCGGTGAAGCGTCGCGGAGTTGTCCTGGTGTTGTCACGCTCGCGGTGAAGGCGTTCCGGTGAGTTCGTGGCGGGAGCATGGTCTGTGTATGCGGGACGGTCCGCTCGGGCCGCTTCCCCTGTCATGGAGGTGCGCCATGTGTTCCCACTCCGTCTCCGGGACCGCCGAGGGTTCCCCGCACGTCGTCGCCGCCCACCCGGAGCAGGGCTGGAAGCTGCTGTGCGACGGCACGATCGTCTTCGACGACTCCGGTGAGCTGCTGCCGGACGGCAGGGTGGTCGCGCCGGCGGGACGGCTGGTCGCGGCCTGAGCGCACGCCGGGTTCAGTCGAGGACGGCGACCCCGTCCAGTTCGACCAGCGCGGACTCGTCCCACAGTCGTACGACCCCGACGACCGCCATCGCGGGATAGTCCCGGCCCGCCGACTCCCGCCAGATCCGGCCGAGTTCGGGCGCGGCGGCGCGGTACGCGGGGACGTCCGTGACGTACGCCGTGACCCGCGCGAGGTCGGCCGGTCCGCCCCCGGCCGCCGCCAGCGCGGCCAGCAGGTTGCCGAGCGCCTTCTCGAACTGCTCGGCCAGCGACTCCCCGACGACCTTCCCGTCCGCGTCGAGAGCGGTCTGCCCGGCGAGGAGCACGAGGCGGCTGCCGGTCGCGACGACGGCGTGGGAGAAGCCGGCGGGGGGTGAGAGGCCGGCGGGGTTGAGGCGTTCGATACTCATCCGACGGCCCCTTTCCTCTCCCACTCCGCGTACAACTCCCGCGCGATGATGCCCCGTTGCACTTCGCTGGCCCCCTCGTAGATCCTCGGCGCCCGCACCTCCCGGTACAGATGCTCCAGCGGATGTCCCCGCTGGAGGGCCCGCGCCCCGTGCAGTTGGACGGCCCTGTCGACGACGTACTGCGCGGCCTCCGTCGCGAACAGCTTGGCCATCGCCGCGCGCCGGGGGACGTCCGGGGCGCCGGCGTCGTACGCGGTGGCCGCCGCGTGGACCATGAGGCGGGCCGCCTCGGTGCGCAGGGACATCTCGGCGACCTGGTGGGAGACGGCCTGGAGGTCTCGCAGCTTGCCGCCGAACGCGTCGCGCCGGGAGGTCCAGTCGAGGGTGGCGTCCAGGGCGGCCTGGGCCATGCCGACGGCGAAGGCGCCGACGCTGGGGCGGAACCGGTCGAGGGTGCCCATGGCGACGCGGAAGCCCCGGCCGACCTCGCCGAGGACGTCGTCCGGGCCGACGGGGACGCCGTCGAAGGTGAGCGTGCCGATGGGGTGCGGGGAGAGCATGTCGAGGGGCTCACCGGAGAGGCCGGGGCGGTCGGCGGGGACGAGGAACGCGGTGACGCCCCGGGCTCCCGGGCCGCCGGTGCGCGCGAAGACGGTGTAGAGGTCGGCCTCGGGGGCGTTGGAGATCCAGCACTTCTCCCCCACGAGCCGCCGGCCGCCGTCGGTGTCGGGGGCCGCCCGCAGCCCCAACGCCGCCGCGTCCGACCCCGCCCCCGCCTCGCTCAGCGCGAACGCCACCACCGTCCGCCCTTCCCGCACCCCCGGCAGCCACCGCTCCCGCTGGGCCGGGCTCCCGTACGCGTGGACGGGATACGCGCCGAGCCCCTGGAGGGCGAGGGCGGTTTCCGCCTCGGTGCAGGAGTAGGCCAATGCCTCGCGGAGTTCGCAGAGTTCGAGCGCGCCGGAGGTGAACAGCCTCTCCAGCAGCCCCTGTCGGCCGAGTTCGGCGATCAACGGGCGGTTGACGCGGCCAGGTTCACCCTTCTCAGCGAGCGGACGGAACCGCTCGGCGGCCAGTGCTCGCAACGCGGAACGCGCCATGGCGCACACCCCCTCGGCCACGACCATATCGCGCTCCCTTGACCGCCGTCAGCAACACGTTACGCTCGACGCACGACCCCGAACCGACAAGGGGGCGAGCCACCTTGCAGCCTTCGGCCCACGTCGACACCTTCGCGCGCGACCACCTCCCGCCGCCCGGCGCATGGCCCGAACTCCTTTTCGAACCGGCGGAGTTGGCCTACCCGCCCCGCCTGAACTGCGCCGCCGCCCTGCTCACCGGCCAGCCCGAGGACCGCCCCGCCTTCCGCACACCGGCCACGACCTGGTCGTACGGCGAACTGCGGGCCCGCGTCGACCGGATCGCCCATGTCCTCACCGGCGAGCTGGGCGTCGTCCCCGGCAACCGCGTCCTGCTGCGCGGCCCCAACACCCCCTGGCTCGCGGCCTGTTGGCTGGCGGTGCTGAAGGCGGGCGGGATCGCCGTGACCGTCCTCGCGCAGCAGCGCCCGCACGAGCTGGCGACGATGTGCGAGATCGCCCGGGTGAGCCACGCGCTGTGCGACGCGCGGTCGCTGGACGACCTGGTGAAGGCGGAGGTGCCGGGGCTGAGGATCACCGCGTTCGGCGGGGACGCGGCGGACGACCTGCTGAACCGGCCGACGTCCCCACTCCCCTACCCGGCGGTCGACACGGCCGCCGACGACGTCGCGCTGATCGCCTTCACCTCCGGGACGACCGGCAGGCCGAAGGGGTGCGCGCACTTCCACCGGGACGTACTGGCGATCGCGGACACGTTCGCGCGGCACGTGCTGCGGCCGGTGGCGGAGGACGTGTTCGCGGGGAGTCCGCCGCTCGGGTTCACGTTCGGGCTCGGCGGGCTCGTCGTCTTCCCGCTGCGGGCCGGCGCGAGCGCGCTGCTCCTCGAACAGGCGGGCCCCAAAGCCTTGTTGGAGGCGATTCCGCAGCACCGGGTGTCGGTCCTGTTCACCGCGCCGACCGCCTACCGCGCGATGCTCACCGGACTCGGCACGCACGACCTGTCGTCCCTGCGGCGCTGCGTGTCCGCCGGGGAGAACCTGCCGGCGGCGACCTGGCGGGCCTGGCACGAGCGGACGGGGCTGCGGATCATCAACGGCATCGGCGCGACGGAGCTGCTGCACATCTTCATCTCGGCGGCCGACGAGCGCATCCGCCCCGGGACGACGGGAGTCGCGGTGCCGGGGTGGGAGGCGCGGGTGCAGGACGGCGAGGGGAGACCGGTCCCGGACGGGGTGCCGGGGCTGCTCGCCGTCCGGGGTCCGGTGGGGTGCCGGTATCTCGCCGATGTCCGGCAGGCGGAGTACGTGCGGGGCGGGTGGAACGTCACCGGGGACACGTATGTGCGGGAGCGGGACGGGTACTTCAGGTATGTGGCGCGCGCCGACGACATGATCGTCTCCGCCGGGTACAACATCGCGGGCCCGGAGGTGGAGGAGGCGCTGCTGCGGCATCCGGACGTGCTGGAGGCGGCGGTGGTGGGGCGGCCGGACGAGGAGCGCGGGCAGGTCGTCGTCGCGTACGCGGTGCTGCGGGAGGGGGCCCGGCGGGACGTGCAGGCGCTGCGGGCGTTCGTGAAGGCGGAGCTGGCGCCGTACAAGTGCCCGCGCGAGATCCACTTCCCCGCCGGACTGCCGCGTACGGCGACCGGGAAACTCCAGCGGTTCCTGCTGCGCGCACCGGAGGTGACCAGCACTGATGCCGAAGACCTAAGATGATCAACGTGTCCGACCAGCATGCACCCCGGTCTCTGATCGTCACGCTCTACGGGGCGTACGGGCGCTCCGTGCCGGGCCCCTTGCCCGTCGCGGAGCTGATCCGGCTGCTCGCCGCGGTGGGGGTCGACGCGCCCTCCGTGCGGTCCTCGGTCTCCCGTCTCAAACGCCGCGGCCTGCTGCTGCCCGCGCGCACCGAGCGCGGCGCCGCCGGGTACGAACTGTCGGCCGAGGCCAGACAGTTGCTGGAGGACGGCGACCGCAGGATCTACGCCACCGAGCCGCCCGGCGACGAGGGGTGGGTGCTGGCGGTGTTCTCGGTGCCGGAGTCGGAGCGGCAGAAGCGGCACGTCCTGCGGTCGCGGCTGGCCGGGCTCGGGTTCGGGACCGCCGCGCCGGGGGTGTGGATCGCGCCCGCCCGGCTGCACGACGAGGCCCGGCACACGCTGGAGCGGCTCGGACTCGGGCCGTACGTCGACCTGTTCCGGGGTGAGCACCTGGGGTTCACGGCGACGGTCGAGGCGGTGTCGCGGTGGTGGGACCTGGCGGCGATCGCCAAGGAGCACGAGGCGTTCCTCGATGCGCACGGTCCTGTGCTGCGGGCGTGGCGGGAGCGGACGGACACCCCGCCGCAGGAGGCGTACCGGGACTACCTGCTCGTGCTGGACACCTGGCGGCGGCTGCCGTACGCCGACCCGGGGCTCCCGGCACGGCTGTTGCCGGCGGACTGGCCTGGGGTGCGGTCGGCGGAGGTCTTCCGGCAGTTGCACGCGCGGCTGCGGGACGCGGGCGAGC
>DATCQX010000909.1:0-4668 GCA_036569285.1 Streptomyces sp. | reverse complement strand
GACCTCGCCCGCCGCTTCCCACGCTTCGCGCTCGGCACTGAAGGCGTGCTGCTGGGTTCGTCTGAACTCGTCGATGGAGTCGGCGTGTTCGGCGAGGAAGCGCTCGTACTCGGCGAGGGAGAACGTGCCCTCCTCGACGCGGGGGACGAAGCGGCCCGAGATGATGTCGGCGCGCAGGTCGAGGAGTTCGTCCGCGTCGACCGGGTACCACTTGACGCGGTCGAAGAACCGCAGGAGCCAGGGTTTGCCGGGTTCGAAGGCGCCGCGCTGCTGCCAGGGGGACCAGACCTGGGTGGTGCGGCCGACGAACTGGTAGCCGCCGGGGCCCTCCATGCCGTAGACGCAGAGGTACGCGCCGCCGATGCCGACGGAGTTCTCGGCGGTCCAGGTGCGGGCCGGGTTGTACTTCGTGGTGACCAGGCGGTGGCGGGGGTCGAGCGGGGTGGCCACCGGGGCGCCCAAGTACACGTCGCCCAGGCCGAGTACGAGGTACTCCGCGTCGAAGACCGTGCGGTAGACGTCGTCCACCGTGTCGAGGCCGTTGACGCGGCGGATGAACTCGATGTTCCAGGGGCACCAGGGGGCGTCGTCGCGTACGCCCGCCATGTACCGGGCGATGGCCTCGCGGGTGGCGGGGTCGTCCCAGGAGAGGGGGAGGTGGATCGTGCGGGAGGGGACGGTGAGCTGGGCCGGGGGCGGGAGCCGGTCGATCAACTCCCTGGTGATGTCGAGAAGTTCGTGAAGGGGGAGTCGGGCCGGGTCCGTCTTGATCTGGAGGGAGCGGATGCCCGGGGTGAGGTCGGTGACGCCCTCGATCGCCGCTTCCGCCACCGACTCCATCAGGGCGTGGACACGCATGCGCAGCGCCAAGTCCAGGTGCATCGGGCCGAATTCGACGAGGAGGTTGTCGTCGCCGCTGCGGCGGTAGGTGACGTCGCCGTCGCGGGCCAGGACGCCGCCGTCCTCGATCTCCGCGCGAGGAGCGCCTGTGGTGTCGACCGGGGTGAAGCGGACCGTGTCGCCGGGGCGGAGTTGGCCCAGTTTCCAGCGTTCCGTGGAGAGGATCGTCGCCGGGCAGACGAAGCCGCCGAGGGAGGGGCCGTCGGGGCCGAGGAGGACCGGCATGTCGCCGGTGTAGTCGACGGCGCCCACCGAGTACGGGGTGTCGTGGATGTTGGAGGGGTGCAGGCCCGCCTCACCGCCGTCGGTGCGGGACCAGCGGGGTTTGGGGCCGACGAGACGGACGCCGGTGCGGGCGGAGTTGAAGTGGACTTTCCAGTCGGCGGCGTAGAAGTCGTGGATGTCGGCCTCGGTGAAGAACTCCGGGGCGGCGTGCGGGCCTTCGGTCACGGCGATGTGCCAGGTGGAGGTGAAGGCGGGCGTCTCGGGGGCCGCTTCCGCGAGGGTTCTCTGTTCGCCGCCGTGCAGGACGTCCCCCGGGCGCAGTGCCCTGCCGCCGTGTCCGCCGAACCGGCCCAGCGTGAACGTGCTCGCGCTGCCCAGGAACGGGGGGACGTCGAGACCGCCCGCGAAGAGGACGTACGTCCGCAGGCCGTGTTCCGTGGGGGCGCCGACCGTGAGGGTGGCTCCGGCGGGGACGGGGATCGGCTGCCACTGGGGTACGGGTGTGCCGTCGACGGTCACCTCGGCCGGGGCGCCCGTCACACAGACGGTCGTCGGGTGGGTGAACCTCAACTCCGGGCCCTGGAGGGTGCATTCGAGGCCGGGGGTGCCCTCCGGGTTGCCGAGGGCGCGGTTGCCCAGGCGGAAGGAGCGGTCGTCCATCGGGCCGGACGGGGGGACGCCGACCTGCCAGTGGGCGGTGCGGCCGGGCCAGTCCTGGACGGTGGTGAGGGTGCCGGCGGAGACGACCTCGATGCGGGGGGTGGGGTCGGTGACCGTCGTCAGGGTCGCCGTGGAGTGCGTGGCCGTGCTGAACTCGCCGTTCTCCAGGGCCGCTTGGAGGAGGCCGAGGTTTGTCTCGATGCCGTCGAGCCTGGTCGCGGCCAGCGCCTTCGAGAGGCGGCGCAGGGCGTCGGCGCGGTCGGTGCCGTGGGCGATGACCTTCGCGAGCATCGGGTCGTAGGACGTCGTCACCTCGGTGCCGGTCTCCACCCAGCCGTCCACGCGGACGTCGTCCGGGTAGGCGACGCGGGTCAACAGGCCCGCGCTGGGGCGGTGTTCGCGGGTGGGGTCCTCGGCGTAGAGGCGGGCCTCGACGGCGTGGCCGCGTGGAGCGGGCGGGGTGCGGACGACGTCCCGGTCGCCCTGGGCGAGGCGGAGCATCCAGGCGACCAGGTCGACGCCGTAGATCTCTTCGGTGACCGGGTGTTCGACCTGGAGGCGGGTGTTGACCTCCAGGAAGTACGCCTCCTCGCGGGCCGCGTCGTACACGAACTCCACCGTGCCGGCGGAGCGGTAGGCGACCGAGGCGCACAAGTCGCGCGCGCTCTCGGTGAGTTGGGTGCGGATGTGGGCGGGGAGGTCGGGGGCCGGGGCCTCTTCGATCACCTTCTGGTTGCGGCGCTGGAGCGAGCAGTCGCGGTCGCCGAAGGTGACGACCTCGCCGGTGCCGTCGCCGAAGACCTGGACCTCGATGTGGCGGGCGTGTTCCACCAGGCGTTCGAGGAAGACGCCGGTGGAGGAGAAGGAGGCGGTGGCGACTCGGTGGACCGACTCCCAGGCGTCCGTGAGGGCTTGAGGGGTGTGGCAGGCGGACATGCCGATGCCGCCGCCTCCGCCGGTCGCCTTCAGCATCACCGGGTAGCCGATCGACTCGGCGCTCTCCAGGGCCTCCTCCAGGGAGGCGAGCAGGCCTGTGCCGGGGGCCAGGGGGACGCCCGCGGCCTGCGCTGCCGCCCTCGCCGTGTGTTTCGCGCCGAAGAGGTCGAGGTGGGCGGGGGTGGGGCCGACGAAGGTGATGCCCGCTTGCTCGCAGCGGCGGGCGAAGTCGGCGTTCTCCGAGAGGAAACCGTAGCCGGGGTGGATCGCGCCCGCGCCGGTGTCCTTCGCGGCCCTCAGGACCAAGTCGGCGTCGAGGTACGAGTCCTTGGCCGGGGCCGGGCCCAGGCGGACGGCCTCGTCGGCCAGGCGGACGTGGGGGGAGTCGCGGTCGGGGTCGGAGTACACGGCGACCGTGCGGAGGCCCAGTAGGCGGGCCGTGCGGATGATGCGGGTGGCTATTTCGCCCCTGTTGGCGATCAGGAGGGTGTCGAAGAGGCGGGGGGTGGGGTGCGGCGCGGGCGCGGACGTCATTCGGGGGCCGTCTCCTTCGTCAACTCTCCTGTCCCGGGGGCCTCTTCGATCGTCATCTCCACCGCCGTCGGGTTGAAGCCGTTGCACGGGTTGTTGATCTGGGGGCAGTTGGAGACCAGGACCAGGACGTCGCACTCCGCGCGGAGGGTGAGGGAGAGGCCGGGGGAGGAGATGCCGTCGACTATGCCGAGGGTGCCGTCCTGTTCGACGGGGACGTTCATGTACCAGTTGATGTTCGAGACCACGTCCCGTTTGCCCAGGCCGTACTTGGCGCCCTCGGCGAGGAAGTTGTCCACGCAGGCGTGCTGGGACCACGTGTGGTGGCCGTAGCGGAGGGTGTTGGACTCCTTCGAGCAGGCGCCGCCCACGGTGTCGTGGCGGCCGACGTCGTCCCTCAACACCGTCATCAGGGGCGTGTGTTCGCTCGACAGCAGCACGCTTCCCGTCGTCAGGAACAGGTTGCCCTGGGCGTGGATGGTGTCCGGGGCGCTGTAGCGGATCGTCGTGTCGTGGGCGTCGTACACCAGGAAGTCGACGGCCTGGTTGCCGTGGAGGTCTGTGATCGTGAGGGTTTCGCCCCTGAGGAGGGTCGCCGACCAGGCCGCCCTGGGGGGAACCACTGTCGTCACGCTCATGAGCGGCCCCTTGCCGTGAGGAATTCCGTGGTGTTGAGGAAGGCTCGGCGGGCCTCCGGGGTGGCGGACCACAGGGGGTCCGTGTCCGTGGTGGGGGCGGATTGCCAGGCCAGGACTTCCAAGCGGGTGCTGATGTAGTCGGGGCGGGGGTCCGCAGGGTGGGGGACGTTCGCGATCAGGACGGTGACGTCCTGTTCCATGCGGAGGGTGATGGTGGCGCCCGGGCCCGCTGAGCCGGTGAAGGTGAGGGTGCCGTCCTCTTCCACGTGGATGCCCTGGAAGAAGGAGAGGGACGGGGGGAGGTCTCTGGGGGCCAGGCCGTTCTTGGCCGCCGCCAGTTTGAGGAGTTCTCTGCCTGCGGGGGTGGGGGAGTGGGGGGTGCCGTCGCCGTAGCGGGCGGTGTTGCGGGCGAGGGTGCTGGTGCCGCAGAGGGTGTCGTGGTGGGTGGAGGTGTCCTCCGTGAGGGTGGCCAGGACTCTGCCCTGGTCGGAGAGGAGGAGGGAGCCGGGGGTGAGGTACGCGTTCCACTGGACCTTGACCGTGTCGGCCACGTTGAGGCGTTCCCAGGGGCGGGTGTCCGCGTACAGGAGGAGGTGGGCGCAGGCGTCGCCCTGGAGGTCCTTCAGGCGGAGTTCTGTGCCTCTGGAGAGGGTGCGGTGGGTGTAGTTGCCGCCTGCGACTGTTTCCGCCCAGGTCAAGTGGCCGGCGTTGCACGGGGGGTTGGGCCAGGAGGTGGCGGGGACGAACGGCATGTTCTCGGCGGGGGTGCCTTCTTGGG
>DATCQX010000908.1:0-3010 GCA_036569285.1 Streptomyces sp. | reverse complement strand
ATCGCCGTACGTGTGCCGATCGATGTCGGCTCAGAGTGGCTGCAGGAGAACCGACTGCGGTTGGCCGCCGTCCGGGAGGCGGTCACCCGCTCCTCGGCCCGCCAGGTGTGATCACGGCGTCGCACGCCTGATGGTCACGGTGGGCCGGCTCCTGCCCGGCAACCGAAACGACCGCATGGGCGCTGTCGGGGGCGAAGGACGCTGTCGGGAACACCACGGTGATCGCGGACGGCGGATATCGCGGAACTGGCCAGACCGAACTCCCAGTCTGGAAAGAGGAGCACAATCGCTCACACCGCCAAGCCAGGAGGAAAGCTGTTCGCTCACACATGGTGACGTCGTGTGCGAGACCTGCGCGCTCCAGTCCATCGAGCGGTGGGCGCACCCTCGACCCTATGCCTCCCGCGCGGCCGTCTCGCTGCACGAGGTCGAGGCTCGAACGGCACGAGCCCCGGCATGAAGTCGAGTGCGCGACCAGCGGACGGCACGATCTCCTCCCCAGAGATCGGGGCGCCCCCGGAAACAGCCACCCCCTCCGGGAAACAGCCGCCCCCAGCCCCTAGATCCGAGACTTCCGCAGCGAATGCCACATCGCCCCATACAGCGCCCGCGCGGACCGAGGCACCGACAGATTCTCGTGCTCCCGGTACAACCGCCAGTTGTGCTCCACCAGCGCCAGCTTGTTGGAGGACAGGGACCCCGCCCGCCCGGCCCGGTAGACCGCCAGAGGCTCTCGCAGGCCACGGGCGGCGTGCCCGTCCCGCATGATGGCCAGCCACAACGCGTAGTCCTGCCGTTTGGGCATGTCCGGCATCAGGCGGGTGCCCAGGGCTGTGCGGTCGTACATGGCGGTCAGGGCCCCGATGTGGTCCTGGATCAGCATGTCGCGGTAGGTCACGCGCTCGCGGGCCTCGACGACGCGCCCGTTGGGGGTGAAGTCGCAGGCCTCTCCCGTGTAGTCGCCGTCGACCTTGTAGTAGGAGGTGAAGGTCAGGGGAGCATCGCCGGCGGAGGCGAAGGCGAGTTGGCGTTCCAGCTTGGTGGGGAGCCACATGTCGTCGCTGTCCAGGAAGGCCACGTACTCGCCGCGGGCCCGGGCGAGGGCGAGGTTGCGGGCCTTGGCCGCGCCGCCCTGCTCGGGGGCGGCCTGGGGGCGCACGCGTTCGTCGTGGTGGGCCAGGTCCTGCAACAGGTCCATGGAGCCGTCGGTGGACGCGTCGTCGGTGATCAGCAGTTCGACGTCCGTGTGGGTCTGCGCGAGGACGGAGCGCACCGACGCGCCGAGAGTGGTGGCGGAGTTGTGTACCGGCATCACCACGGAAACCAGGGGCACAGCTGTGTGTTCCTTCATCAGGTCGGAGTTGTCGTGGACGGGGTTGGATCAAGCAGTAGCGGACCGCTTCCGGGAAAGGTCACCGCCTCGCCGACTCCACAGTCAAGTCGCCGTTCGTCGTCGACAGGTCCAAGCGGTACTTTCCCGACGGGTCGTTCTCGAACGCCACTTGCTTGTTTCCGTGGGAGTCGCTCGCCGAGATGCGGTAGTCGGCGGGCGGGGTCGTGACCGTGAGGTTGCCGCTGGTGGTGCGGGCCTTGATGTTCTGCGGGGCGGCCGTCCGGATGGTCACTTCGCCGTTCGACGTCTGGGTGTCGATGTCGCCGCCCTGGGCGTCCTCGACATCGACGTCACCGTTCGACGTGCGCAGCTTCACCGGGCCCGTCGCCTTGGCCACCGAGATATCGCCGTTGCTCGTGTGCACGTCGACCGCGCCGACCTCGCGCAGGGTGAGGTTGCCGTCGGACGTGTCTCCGGTCACCGGGAGACCGGCGGGCACCTTGACGACATAGTCGATGCCGCAGGTGTCGCCGCAGCCGGAGAGTGTCAGGACGCCGTTCTCGACGCTGAACGAGGTGCCGCTCGGCTTGTCGCCGCGGTAACTGACCTTGCGGTGCACGGAGGTTGTCGAGGTGCCCGCCGAAGCGTCCACCTCCACCTCGCCGTTCCCGTTGTCGAGGCGGATCGAGGTTATTTTCTGGGGCACTTGGGCGTCGTCCTCGAAGGTTTTCCGGTCGAGGGCCGAGCACGCGGAGAGCCCGCCGAGGGCGAGAGCGGCCGTGGCCACTGTTGTGAGGAGACGCGTCTGTGTGCGTCGCATGAGGTTCCCCCGTGTGGAATGAGCCAGATTGTGATCAGTCACTGAGGACTTTACGCAAGCCGCATTCCTGGCGACGGCGGGGAAACCCCCAGCGCGGTCAACAGATTCCGCTTCCCGGCGACCCCGTGCCGTTCGGTGCCGTCTGCGGCTATCGCGGACGGTGAGGGGCCCCGCGTTCGGCTGCACGCGTGGCTCCTCGGGGCGGCGACTACCCTGAAGAGTCGATCTGTATCCCCTGGCAGGAGAGCAATGGCCGTCAACCTCGTCAATGTCGAGAACGTCAGCAAGGTGTACGGGACACGTGCGCTTCTGGACGGGATCTCGCTGGGGGTGTCCGAGGGGGACCGGATCGGGGTCGTCGGGAGGAACGGGGACGGGAAGACGACGCTGATCCGGATGCTGGCCAAGCTGGAGGAGGCCGATTCCGGGAGGGTCACGCACTCCGGCGGCCTCAGGCTGGGCGTGCTCACCCAGCACGACTCCCTCGACCCGGCCGCCACCGTCCGGCACGAGGTCATCCGGGACATGGCCGACCATGAGTGGGCCGGGAACGCCAAGGTCAGGGACGTCCTGACCGGGCTGTTCGGGGGGCTCGACCTGCCCGGGTTCCCGCAGGGGCTCGACACCGTCATCGGCCCGCTGTCGGGTGGCGAGCGGCGGCGGATCGCGCTGGCGAAGCTGCTGATCGAGGACCAGGACATGATCGTCCTGGACGAGCCGACGAACCACCTGGACGTCGAGGGGATCTCCTGGCTCGCCCGGCATCTGCAAAGCCGCAGGTCGGCGCTGGTGTGCGTGACGCACGACCGGTGGTTCCTGGACCAGGTGTGCACGCGGATGTGGGACGTCCAGCGCGG
>DATCQX010000907.1:0-9866 GCA_036569285.1 Streptomyces sp. | reverse complement strand
GGGTTGGAGGGGGCTGCTTTGGAGGGGGCCTCTTTGATCGGGGCCTCCTTGGTGGGGGTGCCCTTGGCAGGGGTGTCCTTGGCGGGGGCCTCCTTGGCGGGGGCTCCCTTGGCCGGGGCTTCCTTGACCTGGGTGCCCTTGGCCGGAGAGTCCTTCGAAGATGCCTCCGCCACGGGTGCCCCCGGCACGGACGCCTCTGCCTTGAACGCTTCCCCGGCGCCCTTCTCCTCGACCTCGGCGGACGCCTCCTCTGCGAGGCTGGCACCTTCTTCGGAGACGGACGCTTTCTCGGCCCCGGATGCCTCCTTGGCCTCCGACGTCTTCTCGCCTTCGGACGCTTCCCCGGCCCCGGACGCTTCCCCGCCCCCGGACGTCTCCTCGACCCTGGATGCTTCCTCGGCCTCGGACGCCACCTCGGCCTCGGACGCTACCTTCGCCTTGGACGGCTCCTCGGCCTCGGACACCACCTTGCCGCCGGACGCGTCCTCGGTCCCGGACGCCACCTTGGCCCCGGACGTCTCCCCGCCCCCGGACGCTTCCCCGGCCCCGGACAGCCCCCCGGATATGGATGCCTTTTCGGACACGGCCCCCTCCTCAGGCACCGCCGTCCCCCCAGGCATCTCCTCCGCGGACGCCTCCCCCTCTACCGCACTGCTCTGCGCCATCCCCTGCCCTCCCCGGCCCGAGACCACCCCGAGCCCGCCCGACCCGGTGCGTCCGCCCGCGTCACCTTCTGAGACACACGGGAGCGCCCCCGCGTTGTACAAGACGGCCGACAGCGTCCCGGGTTCCCCCACCCGCCGACACGACGACCGTTTTACCGATCTCTTACTTAGCGCTCCGCTGGAAGCGCGGAGACGAGCCGCCAACTGTCTGCGGCGCCGTCGCGACTGGTCGCACACGAGACGGCAGCCGCACATGGATACAGCCCCGCGCCCCTTCAGACCGCTCAGCTGCCCGAAGGACACCCACTCGACGAGCCCGAGCCGTCACCGACCGAAAGCCGAACCGACTCTCACACCGACCGACACCCTCCCCACACTCCGACAGCCGCCCTCCTCAAGCCCAGGCCGCCACCCTTCTCGAGCCGAGACCAGTGCGCTTCCGACACTCCGTCCGCCGCCCTTCTTGGGCCCAGGCCGACGTGCTTCCGACACTTGGTCCGCCGCCCTTCTCGGGTCGAGACCAGTGCGCTTCCGATACTCCGTCCGCTGTCCTTCTTGGGCCCAGGCCGGCGTGCTTCCGACACGTGGTCCGACGCCCCTCTCGGGTCGAGACCAGTGCGCTTCCGACACTCTGTCTGCCGCCCTTCCCGGCCCCAGGCCAGCGTGCTTCCGATACTCCGTGCGCTGCCTTGCTTGAGCCCAGGCCGGCGCCCTTCCGACACTCCGTCCGCCCTCCCACTGGCGCCTCTCCCACACTCTGACGGTCTCCCTCCCACCCACCCGCCCCCCCTCAGCCCGTCCGGCGTTTGAGGACAAGGCCCTTCGGGCCGGTTTCACGGCGAGGGGTCCAGGGGGCGGAGCCCCCGGCTGGGGTGGAAGGGGCGGAGCCCCTTCGGGATGGGAAGGGTAGGGGCGGCGGGGGCGAGAAAAACCCGGCGTCGACTACTTCGCGCAGTCCACCTTGTCCGCAGTCGACCGAGGCACAGAAGACGGCACCTTCGCAGGCGCGGTCAACGAAACCCCCGCCCCCTTGAAGTCCTTCCCGAGCGTGAGGGTCATCGTCGGCAGCCCTTGGGAGTTCGTGATGCTCTTCCCAGGCTTCAACGCCTCCCCGGAAAGCCCCATGATCGCAGCCAACTTCCGCGCCTGAGCGGCCTGCTCGGGCCCGTACTCCAACGTCGTCCGAGCCAATTCCGCAGGCGCGTTCCCAGCGTTCTCGGACTTGGTGACCCCTTCGTCGTTCTGCAGCCAGCTCAGAGTCTCCTGAGCACTCCCGGAGACGGCCCCCCCGTTCATGACCTGCACCCGCACCTCGGAGGCGGCGGACTGCGGCCCCTTGAGCCGAGCGGCAGCCTCAGCCGCGGCGGCCGACTTGGACTCCTTGGCCTGCTGGGCGACTTCGGTGAAGGACACGTCGTCCCGGATCATCTGAAAGACGGTGGGCGCGGTCGCCTGATTGAGAACGACGGTGGCCTTGACCTTCTCGGCAGGGTTGTCGACGACAGGGATCGTCGTGAACGTCAGGTTCTTGACGTTCAACTTGCCCAGCTCAAGCCCAAGATCCTTCAACTTCCCGATGTTGTCGAGCTCGTCGTCGACGGTGAGCGCCTTGGTCCCCGCCTCGGCCAGCTTTATCATCTTCGTCGGATCGGTCAGCGTGTCGTTGGACTTCAGCTTCCGCATGAGCGCGCTGAGGAACTGCTGCTGGATCTGGATCCGGCTGAGATCCCCGCCGAACCCGACAGAGTGCCGCGTCCGCACGAACGCCAGCGCCTGCTCCCCCTCGATGGTGTGCGTCCCCTTGGACAGCTTGAGGTGAGAGTCCTTGTCGTTGATGTCCTTGGCGAGACACACCTCGACCCCACCGACAGCGGACGTCAACGTCTTGACGGCGTTGAAGTCGGCGACCATGAAGTTGTCCGGCGTGATCCCGGTCAGCTCGGTCACGGTCCGCATGGTGCAGCTGGGCGTCCGGTCCTGCTGCCCGAGGCTGGTGTTGAACCGCTGCCCTTCCTGCCCGGGGATGACCTTGGTGGTGCCGTCCTTGAGCGTCGTCGGACAGTCGGGAATGTCCACGATGAGGTCACGGGGGATGGACAGCGCCGTCGCGTTGGTCCGGTCCTTGGAGACGTGCAGCAGGATCGTGGTGTCGGCATGCCCCACGCTCTCGGCGTCCCCGTACCCCTCGTTCCCGGCCCCGGTCCGCTTGTCGGTGCCGATCAGCAGCAGGTTGATCGCCTTGTCCTTGCTGAACCCACCGGTCCCGGCGCCGTCCGTGGACGCGGAGGAGATGTTGCTGTTGAGGTGCTCGATGTAGAGGTAGGCGGCGCCGGCCGTCCCGACCAGCAGGAACGCCATGGTCCCGCCGGTCCACATGAGGATCTTCTTCCCCTTGGACGACTTCTTCTTGACGGGCTTGCGCCCACGCCGCCCGGGCAGCGGCTCCTCGACGGCCGCACCGCCCTTGCGCCGCCGGGGCCCCGGCACGTCCCGCCCGGGCCCACCGGGCAGCGAACCCCGGTCCGGCGGCGCGTCGGCCGCGGCGCGCGAGGCGGCCCGCCGGGGTCCGGGCACGGAAGAGGCACCCGGAGGTGCGGCGACACTCGGCGCGGCCGACTGCCCGGCCCCCGCTGATTGCACAGCGGAAGGTGCCAGTCGCAGTTCGTATTCACCGGTGTTCGGATTGAGCACCCACTGGTCTGCGGGATCGATGTTGTCCCGCCCACGGCCTTGCGCGTCCACGGTTGTCCGAATCCTCCGTCGGGGCCACGCGGCGCCCATTTCCCCCGTAAAGGCGCTCAGGTCTCGGTCTAGGGTGCACGGCCCCGGGGAAGGAGCTCGCGGCCGGGTGCACTGGATCGCTCACACTATCCGCCCGTCCGGGTGTCAAGCGACGGCGGTGACAAATTCCACGTGCCTACATCGGGCAATCCGCCGCAATTCCTGGAACTGGCGTTCGTTAAATCTTGGCTACTTGGCGGTTGCTTTACTCACACCGCTGTGGGGTCGCTGTGCTGCCCCGGTACGTGGGTGTCGGAGGCGTGCGCACACCGTGGCCGTACGACTGCGGGGCGGAGGCGACGGTGACGGGGAGATCCGCACGGAGCCGTCCGAAGAGTTTCCCCGCGGCGGGCTGGACGAGCTGGTCGCGATTGGTGTTATAGACGTACGACTCTCTCGGTACCGTCAGGAATTGCACCCGATCGGTGGGAATCTCACGCAGGCCCCGGACGAGTTCGTACATCCCGCGCAGCCCCGCGAGTTCCGGATCGGCCGTCACCGACGAAGTCGCCGCGTCCAGCACGGGATACAGCTTCACCGGATTCAGCAGCACGCCATTGCTCCACACCTTGTCCACCAGCGCCGCGAGAAAACGCTGCTGACGGTCCATCCGGTCCGTGTCGCTCCCGTCCCCCAGCGACTTGCGCGCCCGCACGAACCCCAGCGCCTGCTCCCCGTTCAGCTTCACCTTCCCCGCAGGCAGACGCAGCTTCGCCGCCCGGTCGTCCACCGCCTTCGCGAGGCACACCTGGACGCCGTCCACCGCGTCCACCATCTCCTTGAACCCCTGGAAGTCGACGACGACGTGGTGATCGACCCGAATCCCCGTCAGCTCCTCGACCGTCCGGATCGCACACGCGGAACCCCCCACCTGGAACGCGTGATTGAGCATCGCGAGCGAGGGCTCGGTCCGCGTCCCGTCACCCCGCAGACAAGCAGGCACCTCGACCATCAGATCCCGAGGCAGCGAAACAGCGGTCGCACTCCGCCTCCCCGCCGCGAGATGCAACAGGATCATGCTGTCCGCCCGCTCACTCCCGGAGTCCCTCCCATAAGCCGAGTTCCCCTCCCCGGCCCGCGAGTCCGACCCGATGAGCAACACGTTCTGCGCCCCCTTGACCAGCGCGGAAGGCCGCTCCCTCTCCAACCGGGCAAGCTCGGCCGCAGCGGCTTCATCAGGCGTGATGTTCCCATCGAGCCGCGCATACACGACGGCCCCACCAACCCCGACGACGGCCATCACGACAACCAGCCCCCCACCCACCCACCACCACCGCACCCTCCGCATCCCGAACGACCCCCTCCTGTCCCGTTTCACCATCCCTACGACGATGCCGCGCCCGACGCCGGGGTGCGGGCGGGGAGGGGCCGAATGGGGGAGGGGGCGTACGGGGCCGCTCGGCATGGGGGAGGGGTGGCGGCGCCTGGAAGGGGTTGAGGGGGTGGGCTGTGCGTGAGGTTGCTTCGGAGTGGAGTGCGGTGTGGGCGGCGGCGTCCGGGGGGCGAGGCTGTTCGGTGGCGCCTGGGGAGGGGGCGTCGGTGTCTGGAGGGGAGTGATGCGGATCGAGCGTGAGGCTGCCTCGCGTGGAGCGTGGTGTGGGCGGCGGCGTCCGGGGGAGGGGCGGGCGTCGGTGTCCGGAAGCGGGGGCCGGGTGCGGGGCCGGGGACGAGACCGCCCGGCGGCGCCCGGGGAGGGAGTGCGGGCGGCGGTGTTCGGGAAGGGCGGTGCGGACCACGCGCGAGGCCACCCCGCGGTCGGTCGTCTTCGCCCGCCCATCCGTGTAGCGCAACGGCGGCCCCGCCGAACGCACCCGTGCCCGGCCACGGCCGAGCGCCCCCCGTGTATACGGCTACGAGCCGGCCGCCGCTTCTCCTGCCCGGCGGGGGTGGGTGGGCGAGCGGTCTTGCGGTTGGCGACGTAGTCGATGTGACGGTGTTCCCGGGTGGGCCGGGGTGTCGGTCACCGTCCCGAGCCTTCGCCGAGCACGGCCGTGCGCCGTTGCGACGGGGCCCTCGGTGGACTCGGCCGGACGATCCTCCCACCACCCCGAGCCCCTGGCGCGCGGAGCCGTACGCCGCCCCGCCCCCGGAGGGCTCAGCGGGCCGTAGCCGTCACCTTCTCGCTCTCCACCCGCTGTGCGACCGTCTCGGCGCTCGCCTGGTCCAGGTTCCGGCACAGCACCACGGACCCGCCGCTCGCGAGGGGGGCGTACAGGCCGGCGCTGAGGCCCTCCCACGTGTCGTACGGCAGTCCGCTCAGCAGCCGTCCGCCGGGACCGGTGAGGCCCAGGCGGGCGGCGTCCGTGCGGGCGCGGTCGGTGAGTTCCGCGCCGCTGAACTCGGCTCCGGCGACGATGAGGGCGGGGGCCTCGGGGTCGACGGGGGCGTAGGGGGTGAAGCGGTCGCCGTAGGTGGGGACTTCGACGGCGTAGTCGGTGTAGCCGTCGGGCGGTGAGGGAAGGAAGCGGCGGCCCAGAGGGGCGAGGGAGAGGGCGTAGCGCTCGCCCCGGCACGCGCGCCCGGCGTCGAGAGTCTCCGGTCCGGCGACTACGACGTCCGCGTGGGAGGGATCGCCGTCCACGTCCGCGACCGCGCCCACGGACGCGCACGCGAGGAGCCACGCGGCGGTCTGCCAGTGGGCGGGCAGGAGGAGGGCGACCCGGTCGCCGGGTTCGACGGAGAGGCCGTCCTGGAGGAGGTTGGCCGTCTTGGCCACCCAATTGGCGAAGGTGGCGACGGAGAGTTCGACGCGTTCGCCGGTGGCGTCGTCGTAGAAGGTCACCAGGGGGCGGGCCGGGTCCGCGGCGAGCGCGGAACGCAGCAGGTCGGCGGGGGTGCGATCGGTGGCGTTCACCCGCGCAAGCGTATCGGGGGCGCCGGCGCGCCCACGCGGGCGCACGCTCACCGGTTCGGCCGAACGCGTCCGACGCCCCGTCAGTTCCCCGATGGACAGATATGTCTGACTATGTTCACTATCGTCTGTATGCGTGGATTGCTAGCTGTCTCGATCGGCGTCACCCTCTCCCTGTCCCCCCTCTCGCCCGCCGCCGCGACGCCGACCGCAAGGCCGGCGCCCGCGCCCCTCGCCGCCCCCGCGGCCTCGGGCAGCACCCAGTCGCTCCCCCTCACCCCCCTCACCCGCGCGCTCGGTGCCACCCCCGGCGTCCCCCGCCGCACCGTCCACCCCTTCTCCCTCCTCGGCGTCGTCTGGGACAACCCCACCGCCCACCTCGACGGCACCGTCCAGGCCCGAACCCGCGCCACCGGCACCGAAACCTGGTCCGACTGGCAGGACCTGGAAACCCACGCGGACGACCACGGCGCCGATCCCGGCACCCCGGAACACGACTCCACGCACCCGCGCGGCGGAACGGCCCCCCTATGGGTCGGCGATTCGGACGGAATCGAACTCCGGGTCCGACCGGAAATGACCGGAACACGCGCCCTCCCCACGGGGCTCCGCGCCGAACTGGTCGACCCCGGCACCGAGGACGCCCTCGTCGTCGGCCCGCCCCGAGCCCGCGCCCGCATCGGCGCACCGGCCGCCGACACCGTCGTCCCCGCACTCCCGCGCACCCTCCCGCACGGCGGGCCCCGGCCGAGGATCGTCACGCGCAAGGGGTGGGGGGCCGACGAGAAGCTCAGGGAGAAGAAGTTTTCCTATACCAAGAGCGTGAAGGCGGCGTTCGTTCACCACACGGCCACCGGCAACCGGTACCGATGCTCTCAGGCAGCGTCCGTCATTCGCGGTATCTACCGCTACCACGTCAAGAGCATGGGCTGGAAAGACATTGGCTACAACTTCCTCGTCGACAAGTGCGGAACCATCTACGAGGGCCGCGCCGGGGGAGTGACCAGGCCGGTCCTCGGCGCCCACACCCTCGGCTTCAACGCCAACAGCGTGGGCATCGCGGTGATCGGCACGTACGGCGGTATCAAGCCGTCCGCCGCGGCGGTGAAGGCGGTCGCCCAGGTCTCGGCATGGAAGCTCGGGATCTACGGGGTCAATCCCCGAGGAACGACATATCTGAAGTCGGCGGGTGGCAATCTCTACCGAAAAGGAAAGAACGTACGACTGAACGTCATCTCCGGTCACCGCGACGGCTTCGCGACGGACTGCCCAGGGCGCCTGCTCTACGGCAAGCTCGCCACGGCCCGCTCGTCCGCCGCCCGCTACCAGGGCCGCTGAACCGGAGGACGTGACCGGACCGGTGGAGGACGCGTGGTGAACAGGGACTCCCGGTCAGGTACGTGCAGACGAGCCCTCATAACAGCGACCGGCCGATGTTCGGTTCGGCCGGTCCCGGCAGGAAGCAGAGACGACAGGTGACAGAAGCGATCCTCCTGGTCGGCGGCAAGGGCACCCGGTTGCGCCCGCTCACGGTGCACACCCCCAAGCCGATGGTGCGGGCGGCCGGCGTGCCGTTCCTCACCCACCAGCTGGCGCGGGCACGGGCGGCGGGCGTCGACCACATCGTCCTCGCGACCTCCTACCTGGCGGAGGTCTTCGAGCCGTACTTCGGCGACGGCTCCGCCCTCGGCCTCCACATCGAGTACGTCACCGAGGACGAGCCCCTCGGCACCGGCGGCGCCATCCGCAACGTCGCCTCGCGCCTGCACGCCGGGCCCGACGACCCCGTCCTCGTCTTCAACGGCGACATCCTCACCGGCCTCGACATCCGCCGCCTCGTCGACACCCACGAGTCCACCGGCGCCGACGTCTCCCTCCACCTCACGCAGGTCACCGACCCCCGCGCCTACGGCCTCGTCCCCACCGACGAGACCGGCAAGGTCCTCGCCTTCCTGGAGAAGCCGACCACCCCCGAGGAAATCGTCACCGACCAGATCAACGCGGGCGCCTACGTCTTCCGCCGCTCGATCATCGACACGATCCCCACCGGCCGCCCCGTCTCGGTAGAACGAGAAACCTTCCCGGGCCTGCTGCAGGCCGGCGCCCACCTCCAGGGCATGGTCGACTCCACGTACTGGCTCGACCTCGGCACCCCCGCCGCCTTCGTCCGAGGCTCCGCAGACCTCGTCCTGGGCCGCGCCCCCTCCCCCGCCGTCCCCGGCCGCTGCGGCGACCGCCTCATCCTCCCCACAGCCAGAGTCGCCCCCGACGCCAAACTGACAGGCGGCACGGTCGTAGGCGAAGGCGCCCTCATCTCCGAAGGCGCCCGCGTCTCCGGCTCCACCATCCTCCCCGGCGCCATCATCGAACCCGGCGCCGTCATCACCGACTCCCTGATCGGCACCCACGCCCGAATCGGCACCCGCTCCATCCTCACCGGCACCGTCATCGGCGACAACGCCATCATCGGCCCCGACAACGAACTCCGCGACGGAGCGAGGATCTGGTGCGACGCGAGGATTCCGGCGGGGGCGGTGAGGTTCTCTTCGGATCAGTAGGGGGTTCGACGGCGATGGGGGAGGCGGGCCGGGCGGAGAGGGGGGAGGGACAGCCCGGTCGGCGACGGGGAGGGGCAGGTTGGCCGGACTCGTGGGGAGGAGTGGGCTGGGCTGCGAGGAGGGAAGGTCAGCCGGACGGCGAGGGCGGAGGGAGGTCCGGCCGTCGGCGGGGGAGGGGCAGGCTGGCGATGAGGCTGGCTGGAACCCTGAGGAGGGGTGGGCTGGTCGGCGACGGGGGAGAGGCCGGCTGGCCGATGACGGGGGGCGGGCCGGACGGCGATGGGGCAGGCTGGCCGGACCTGTGGGGAGGGGAAGGCCGGGCTGCGAGGAGGGAAGGCTGGCCGGACGGCGACGGGGGAAGGCCGGTTGGCCGGACGTATGGGGAGGGGCGGGCAGGGCGGCCGGGGGAGGCAGGCCGGACGGATAGGAAGGGGTAGGTCGGACGGCGGTCACCAACACGTCCCGCTCCCGACCAACGCGCCCTGCCTCCCAGCAACGAGGCCCGCCCTTGAACGCAGCCCCACTGGTCCAACCCAGGGGCGCGGGGAACTGCGCGAGCAACCACAACGCACCGGCACCCGACAACGCACCGAACGGGGTCGAAGGGGCAGAGCCCCTTCAGGATGGGACGGGTAGGGGCGGCGGGGGCGAATCAAATCCCCCGAATATCCCCCACAGCCATCCGCGCCCCCCTCCGCTCCGGCCCCCTCCCACTCAACAACACCAACCGAACCGCCCGATGCCGCTGCCCCGCATACGGCTCCAACAACTCCAGCATCCGCCGATCATCAGCCCCCCTCTCCCCACCCAACACCCACCCCACGATCCCCGGCAGATGCAAATCCCCCACGGTCACCACATCCACCGCCCCATGACTCCGCTGCACCACCTCCGCCGACGTCCAAGCCCCCACCCCCACCACCGTCTCCAACCTCCGACAAGCCTCCTCCGCAGACACCCCCACCCCCTCCTCCAACCTCCCCGCGACCCGAACCGCCCGCACCACAGTCC
>DATCQX010000906.1:0-13683 GCA_036569285.1 Streptomyces sp. | reverse complement strand
TGGCGTACCCGGGCTTGCCGGTCGTCACGGGGATCGTCTTGATGGTCTTGCCGTCCTGCTGGACGAGCATCGTGTGCTTCTTGGCGTCGACGATCGACACCTGGTTGCGCCCGATGGTGAAGGAGACGGTCTTGGTCTGCTGCCCGTAGACCCCCTTGCGGCCCTCGACACCGTTCAGATTCAGCTTGACGGTGACCTTCGTACCGGCCTTCCAGTACTTCTCGGGCCGGAAGTCGAGCCGGTCGTTGCCGAACCAGTGCCCCTGGACGTCGACAGCCGGGACGGTCTTGATCTCGATGGCCTTCTCGACGGCCTCGGGAGAGGTGATCCCGCGCGTGAAGCGGATCGAGAACGGCATGCCGACACCGACGGTCGAGCCGTCCTCGGGCGTGAAGTTGCCGGTGAACGTGTTCTTCGGGCTGAGGGTCGTGAACGACGAGTCCTCCGCGGCCTGCCGCCCCGCCGCGTCCTTGGCGATCGCGTGCACCTGGTACTTCGTGGACGCCGCGAGGTGCGTCGCGGGCGTCCAGCCGGCGCCGTCCGCCGTGATCGCGCCCTTGACGGCCGTCCCCTTGGCGTCCTTGACGACGACCTCGGTCAGCTTGCCCTTCGCCGCGGTCACCTTCAGCGCGCCGCTGGTGTCGACGCCGGTCGCGCCGTTGGCCGGAAGGATGCTGACGACCGCCTCCGACTGTGCGCTCTGCGCCGCGTCGGCCGCCTTGCCCTTGCCGTCGTTCTTGCCGGAGCCGGCGTTCCCGGCCCCCGAGTCCCCGCTCCCGCCGCACGCCGTGACGGTGAGCAGGAGGACGCCGGACAGCAGTGCCATCCCCCGCTTCCGCCCGCGCACCGAAGCTCCCGACGCCCCCGATATCGGCCGCACGTTCAAGTTCGTTCTCCCCTCGTGAGGCCCAGGTCAGGCCCCCACCCCCGCGCTCGCCGCGCGATCACTGGCGCATCCTAACCGTCGGCATTTGACCATCTCGTCAGGTAAACGTCACCGTTCGGTCGCAAAGTGATCTACGCCTTGATTCCTACCCCACCGCGCTCCCCGAGACCCACTCCTTCCACCCCATGTTCCAGCCCCCCAGCCCGTTGTCCGCCGCGACCGTCCTGTCCCGGCTGCCCACGACCTCCACGACGTCCCCGATCAGACTCCGGTCGAAGAACCACCCCGCCGGCGTCTCCGAAGAACCCCCCTTCACATCCATCAACCCCACACATCCGTGACTCACGTTGACCTTCCCAACGGCGTACGGCGCCCAGTAGTTCCCGTGCAGGAAAGTCCCCGAGTCGGTCAGCCGCATCGCGTGCGGCACGTCCGGAATGTCGTACTCCCCGCCGAACCCGACCGTCCGGCTGTTCATCCGCGTCACTTCGAGCATCTCGGAGACGACCATCTTCCCGTTGTACGTGGGGTTCTTGGGCGAGCCCGCGGTGATCGGCACGGTCGACAGCAGCCGCCCGTCGCGCCGCACCTCCATGGTGTGCTCGGCGGCGTCGACCAGGGACACCTGACTGCGCCCGACGGTGAACGAGAACGTCTTCGACTGGAGCCCGTACACCCCGGGCGCCCCCTCGACGTCCCGCAGCCGCAGCGCGACCGTCACCCGCGTCCCCGGCTTCCAGTACTCGCGCGGCCGGAAGTCCACCCGCTCCCCGCCGAACCAGTGCGCACGCACCTCCACCGGCGGATCCGCCGTCACCTGGACGGCCCGCTCGACGTCCGCGCGCCGCACGATCTCCCGGTTGAACTCCAGCGAAACGATCATCCCGGTGCCGACGGTCGACCGGTTCTCCGGAGCGACGTACCCGATGAACCGCTCGTCCGGCACGAACGTCGTGAACGTGCTGTGCCGCGCCAGCCGGTTGCCCGACTCGTCCCGCGCGACGACGTCCACGGTGTACCGCGCGGACAGCGCCAGCCGGTCGTCGTCCGGACGCCAACTCCCGCCGTCGTCCACGATCTTCCCCGGGACGACGGTCTCCTGCGCGTCCTGCACGCGCGCGACCCGCACGGACTCCAGCCGCCCGAACGGCACCCGCACCCGCAGCTTCCCCTCCGGGCGCACCCCTTTCGCCCCGTCGTCCGGCGTCACCCGGATCAGGTCCTGAGGCGCCGCCGGTTTCCCGAGCAGCCGGTCCACCTCGCTGCGCCCGTCCCCGGACGTGCATCCCGCGACCAGCCCTGTCCATGCCACCACGACGGCCACCGCGGCCCCAGCGCGCCGCGCGCGCCCTTGTCCATGACTCACGCCCGCCCTAACGAGCGGGTGCGCCCCGGGGAAACGTGAAGGGTAAACAAGAGTGCGAGCCGCTGTCTGGGCGCGGCGGCCTCTGGGCAGAACAGGGGGAGGACGACGAGCACACGCCGGGGAGCCGCGCCACGCCGTACCGACCGGCCGGGCGTCCCGGCGGCCGACAGGACGAAGAGGGGCCGACCGGTGTCCAGCACAGCCGAACAGGAGTCAGCCACGCCCCTCCCCGAACACCGGGAGGGCGGCCCGAACGGTTCCGGGACGCGGACGACGGTGAGGGGGAGGGCGGAGACGGGGACGGCGGAGAGGCGGGCGGCGGACGTGGAAGCGCTGGACGTGGGGGCGCCGGACGCGCCGTCCGCACCCGGTGAAGGCCGCGCACTCGACGAAGGCCGCGCGCCTGGGGGAGGCCGCGCCCCCGGTGAAGGCCGTGCCCCCGCCCCGCCCCTGCCCGTGTGGCCCGGCGCCCCCGTCCCCCTCGGGGCCCGATTCCGTACCGGGCCCGGTGGGGTCGCCGGTACCAACTTCGCGCTGTGGGCGGGCGGGGCCGAGGCCGTCGACCTGTGCCTGTTCGACGACGACGGCGCCGAGACGCGCCTCGGACTCACCGAACTCACGCACGAGATCTGGCACGGCTTCGTCCCCGGCGTGCACCCCGGCCGCCGCTACGGGTACCGCGTGCACGGCCGCTGGGACCCCTGGACCGGCGCCCGCTGGAACCCGGCCAAGCTCCTCCTCGACCCGTACGCCCGTGCCGTGGACGGCGATTACGCCGGTCTGCCGCCGGAGGTGTACGGGCACGTCCGCGACTGGCCCCAGCAGCACATCGCCGACACCGTCCGCGACGACCGCGACTCCGCGCCGTACGTCCCGAAAGGCGTCGTCGTGCGGGACGAGGACGACTGGGCGGACGACCAGCGGCCCAAGACGCCCTGGGCGGACTCGGTGATCTACGAGCTGCACGTCCGCGGCTTCACCAAGCTCCACCCCGGTATCCCCGAGCAACTCCGCGGTACCTACGCGGGGTTGGCGCACCCGGCCGCGATCGAGCACCTCGTGAAACTCGGCGTCACGGCCGTCGAGCTGCTCCCCGTGCACCAATTCGCGCACGAGGACCACCTGTTGAGGAAGGGCCTGCGCAACTACTGGGGCTACAACTCGATCGGCTACTTCGCCCCGCACGCCGCCTACGCCGCCTCCGGGACGACCGGACAGCAGGTCGGCGAGTTCAAACGGATGGTCCGCGCGCTGCACGCCGCCGGGATCGAGGTGATCCTCGACGTCGTCTACAACCACACGGCGGAAGCAGGGGAGTTGGGGCCGACGCTCTCCCTCAAGGGCATCGACAACCGGGGCTACTACCGGCTCCAGCCCGACGCCCGCCGGTACGCCGACTACACCGGCTGCGGCAACACCCTGCACGTCGTCCAGCCGCACGTCCTGCGCCTGATCACCGACTCCCTGCGCTACTGGGTCACCGAAATGGGCGTCGACGGCTTCCGGTTCGACCTCGCGGCGGCGCTCGCCCGCTCGATGCACGACGTCGACATGCTGTCCCCCTTCCTCGCGGTGATCGCCCAGGACCCGGTGCTGCGCCGGGTCAAGCTCATCGCCGAGCCCTGGGACGTCGGCTCCGGCGGCTACCAGGTCGGCGCGTTCCCCCCGCTGTGGACCGAGTGGAACGACCGGTACCGGGGCGCCGTACGGGACTTCTGGCGCGGCGCGCTGCCCGACGTCCGCGAGATGGGCTACCGCCTCTCCGGCTCCAGCGACCTCTACGCCTGGGGCGGCCGACGTCCCTACGCCTCCGTCAACTTCGTCACCGCGCACGACGGTTACACCCTCCGCGACCTCGTGTCCTACGAGCGCAAGCACAACGAGGCCAATGGCGAGGGCAACCGCGACGGCAGCGACGACAACCGGTCCTGGAACTGCGGGGTCGAGGGGGAGACCGACGACGCCTCTGTACTCGCCCTGCGTCAGCGGCAGTTGAGGAACCTCATGACGACGCTGCTGCTGTCCACGGGGGTGCCGATGCTGGTCGCCGGGGACGAGATGGGGCGCACCCAGGGCGGCAACAACAACGCCTACTGCCAGGACAGCGCGACGAGTTGGGTGGACTGGGGGCTGCTGGAGGACCCGGGGTGGCGGGCGCTGTGTGAACTGACCTCGCGCCTCATTTTCTTGAGGCACCGTCATCCGGTGCTGCGCAGGCGGGCGTTCTTCTCGGGGCGCGCCAAGTCGTCCGACGGGATACGGGACTTGGCCTGGTTCACGCCCCGGGGCGTCGAGATGACCGCCGACGACTGGTACGCCCCCGCCGCGACCCTCGGCATGTACCTCTCCGGCCGCGACATCCCGGGCCGCGACGAACGCGGTGAGCCGATCGTCGACGACAGCTTCTTCGCGGTCCTGCACGCGGGGGAGGCGGCGGTGGGGGTCACGCTGCCGGGGGTGCCGTGGGCCGAGCGGTACGAGGTGGTGGTGGACACCTCGCAGGAGTCCGAGGGGGCCGTGCACGAGGCGGGGACGGAGGTGGTCATCCCGGGGCGAACCGTGCTGTTGCTGAAGGTGTGTTCATGAACATCTGTTAAAACCAGGCCGCTCGACCTTGATCACGGAGTGTGGGGTTCCGCATTCTCGGGGCGTTCCCGTTCGCGAATCCTGTGCCGAGGTTGACGTATGGCTGAGATATCCCGTCGAGCGTTCGGCGGTCTGGTGGGCGGTGGCGCGGTCACGGCCGTCGCCGGGACGGCCGGTGAGGCCCAAGCGGCGCCTGCGGAACGGCCGTTCAGGGCGGTGCGCCCGATCGGTGACGCCGGTGAGCGGGCGGGGGTGCGGGCGGGGGCGCGGCCCAACTTCCTCGTCGTCCTCGGCGACGACCTCGGCTGGGCCGACCTCTCGTCGTACGGCGCGCCGCACATCAGGACGCCCCACCTCGACCGGCTCGCGCGGGAGGGGGTGCGGTTCACCGACGCGTACTCCGGGTCCGCGACCTGCTCGCCCACCCGCTTCAGCCTCTACACCGGCCGGTATCCGGGACGCACGCCGGGCGGACTCGCGGAGCCCGTGGGCACCCGGACGCAAGGGCTCGACCCCCAACACCCCACCCTGGCCTCCCTGTTGAAGGGTGCCGGGTACGCGACGGCGCTCATCGGAAAGTGGCACTGCGGCTGGCTGCCCGACTACAGCCCCACGAAGTCGGGCTGGGACGAGTTCTTCGGCAACCACGGCGGTGTCCTCGAGTACTTCTCCAAGCTGGGGCAGCTCGGTGAGCACGACCTCTTCGAGGGGGACGCCGAGTACGAGGACCTGCGGTACTACACGACCGTCCTCACCGAGCGGGCCGTCGAGTACGTGTCCCGGGAGCACGACAGGCCGTGGCTGCTGAACCTCAACTTCACGACCCCGCACTGGCCTTGGCTGGCGGAGGGCGACGCGGAGACCGGCGCCGAGATCGCCGCGAGGATCCGGGCGGCGAAGAGCCAGGCGGACGTCGTCGTCGCGCT
This sequence comes from Streptomyces sp., assembly GCA_036569285.1. Taxonomy (GTDB): domain Bacteria; phylum Actinomycetota; class Actinomycetes; order Streptomycetales; family Streptomycetaceae; genus Streptomyces. The sequence goes on along the minus strand of DATCQX010000906.1, from coordinate 7,919 downwards.
GAACCACTACGACGGGGGTTCGGTCGCCAAGTACACGGAGATGGTGGAGAGTCTGGACGCGGCCGTCGGCGAGGTGCTGGACGCGCTGCGCCGCTCGGGTCAGGAGGACGACACGGTCGTTCTCTTCGCCAGTGACAACGGCGGCGAGCGCTACTCCTACAACTGGCCGTTGAGCGGGCAGAAGTTCCAGCTCCTGGAGGGCGGCATCCGCGTCCCCACGATCCTGCGCTGGCCGTCCCGCATCGCGCCCCACCAGGTCAGTGACGAACCGAACTTCTCCCCGGACTGGACGGCGACCCTCCTCGAACTGGGCGGCGCGCACCCGGACCCGGCCCACCCCCTGGACGGCACCAGCCTCGCGGGCTACCTCCTGCGCGGCGAACCCCTCCCGGAACGCGACCTGTTCTGGAGAGTCCGCGCCAACAAGGCCCTCCGCCGCGGCGACTGGAAGTACTACCAGGACAAGGACAAGGTCGACCACCTCTACAACCTCGCCGCCGACTCCCGCGAACAGGCCGACCTCGCCCCGGACGAACCGGAGTTGCTGGCGGAACTGAAGGCGGCGTGGGAGAAGACGGCGGCGACGCTGCTGCCGTACAGCTGAGGAAGTCACCAGGTAGGGGGATCATGTGGTCGTCGTACGGTCGGCTAAAAGGTGCTCCAAGGTCAGCGACGTCCTCACCTCCTCGCCCCCGGGAGGGTGAATCACCCCTTTTGGTGGCCTCAGCCCCTTAAATGGGCCAGGTGACTTCGACCGACCGTCGTGCCGCGCTGCGGGCGGGCGCTGGACTTGTTGCTGGGGGCGTGTTCGTCGCCGCGTGTTCCCGACGTGGCGATCCGAGCCGTGCTGAGCCTCGCGCCACCCCGTCGCAGGCGCCGGCGCGCCCCCTCACCGCCGTCCCCACCCCTCGCGCCTTCCCGAACCAGCCCGCCCAGATCGCCGGCGGTCCCCGTGACCGCCCTCAGGTCGCCCTGACGTTCCACGGGGCCGGGGATCCGGGGATCGCGAAGGCGGTGCTCGGGGAAGTGGAGCGGGCCGGGGGGAAGGCGACCGTGCTCGCGGTGGGGAGCTGGCTCGACGAGCAGCCGGGGATGGCCCGCCGGATTCTGGACGGCGGTCATGACCTCGGCAATCACACCCTGCGCCACCTCGGGATCAACGACATGACCGAGGCCGAGGCGCGGGCGGAGATCGCCGGGTGCGCGGAGCGGCTCAAGCGGCTCACCGGGGGTGTCGGGAACTGGTTCAGGCCCTCGCGGGCCGCCCGCGCCTCCCCGCTCGTCGTCCGCCTCGCCCGCGAGGCCGGGTACCCGCACGTCCTGTCGTACGACGTCGACTCGCTCGACTTCACCTCCCCCGGCCCGGACCAGGTCGCCCGGACGGTCCTCGACGACGTCCGCCCCGGCTCCGTCGTCAGCCTGCACTTCGGCTACCGCGACACGGTCGCCGCCCTCCCCGCCGTCCTCGAAGAACTCGGCCGCCGCGGGCTGCGCGCGGTCACCACCACGGAGCTGCTCAGTTGAAATGTCGTCCCGCGCTCGTCGCCCTTGCCCTCGCCGCGGCCCTCACCGCCTGCGGCACCGGGAGCCAGAAAACCGCCGAGGCCACCAAGGCCGCCGTCCCCGCGCCGGTGAAGAAGGCGGTGCCGCAAGGGCTGCCCGGTATGCCGCCGGTGCTCGACCCGAAGGACGTGTACGCCGCCGACCGGCCGAACCGGCTCTCACCGGTCGTGAAGGACTTCCCCTCACGGGTGTACGTCCCGAACACCGAGTCGGACACGGTGACGGTCATCGACCCGAAGACGTACGACATCATCGAGACCCTGCACGTCGGCCGCCAGCCCCAACACGTCGTCCCCTCCTGGGACATGAAGACGCTGTGGGTCAACAACAACCGGGGCCACACCCTCACGCCGATCGACCCGCGAACGGGCAAGGCGGGCAAGCCGGTCGAGGTGCACGACCCGTACAACCTGTACTTCACACCGAACGGGAAGTACGCGGTCGTGATGGCGTCCATGGACCGGGAGCTGGTCTTCCGCGACCCGCACACCATGGCCCGCGTCAAGACCGTCCCGGTGACCTGCTACGGCGTCAACCACGCCGACTTCTCGCTGGACGGGCGGTACTTCATCGTCTCCTGCGAGTTCAGCGGTGAGTTGCTGAAGGTCGACACGGAGAGCATGAAGGTCGTCGGCCAGCAGAAGCTGCCGTTCGACGGGGCGATGCCGCAGGACGTGAAGATCTCGCCCGACGGCACGCGGTTCTACATCGCCGACATGATGGCCGACGGCATGTGGATCGTCGACGGAAAGACCTTCGGCAAACCGGAGTTCCTGCCCACCGGCAAGGGCTGCCACGGCCTCTACGTCAGCCGCGACTCCCGCGAGATGTACATCTCCAACCGGGGCGAGGGCAGCATCTCCATCTTCGACTTCACCCAGAACAAGCTGACGAAGAAGTGGCACCTCCCGCAGGGCGGCAGCCCCGACATGGGCGGCGTCTCGGCGGACGGCAAAGTCCTGTGGCTGTCGGGGCGTTACGACGCGGAGGTGTACGCCGTCGACACGAGCACCGGCAAACAGCTCGCCCGCATCAAGGTGGGCTCCGGGCCGCACGGGCTCGCGGTGTATCCGCAGCCGGGGCGGTACTCGCTGGGGCACACGGGCATCTTCAGGTGAACCCAGGTTGACCTCCGAACCCCGTTTGAATCGGGGTCAGTTGACTCGCCGCCGTACGAGTGAAGATCCCCGCGCGGACGCCGGACACCCGGCAGGCTGCGTGGCATGATCACCACTTCCGTGCGGCGGCGTGCCGCTGCCGCCGCCTTCTGCCTGACCGCCGTCCTCGCGACGACGACCGCCACCCCGGCGACGGCCGCGCCCGCGCCCAAGGACTGCCCCGTCCAGTACGACGACCCGATCAAGGCCGCCGCCGAGCGTGTCGACGTTTCCCGGATCACCCCCGACCCGGTCTGGCGCAAGACCTGCGGCACCCTCTACCGCGCCGACGGCCGGGGCCCCGAGATCGTCTTCAACGAAGGCTTCAAGCCCAAGGACCTCAACGGCCAGTACGACGTCGAGAAGTACGTCCTGGTCAACCAGCCCTCCCCGTACGTCTCCACCACCTACGACCACGACCTGTACAAGAAGTGGTGGAAGTCCGGCTGGAACTACTACATCGATGCCCCGGGCGGAGTCGATGTCAACAAGACCATCGGTGACACCCACAAGTGGGCCGACCAGGTCGAGGTGGCCTTCCCCGGCGGGATCGACCGCAAGTACATCATTGGGGTGTGTCCGGTGAACAAGACCACGAAGGTCGAGATCATGAGCGGCTGCGAGAGCAACCCTCACTTCGAGGCGTGGCACTGACCATCAACACCTCTGAACCCACCGGCACATAACCCGCCCCCTGGAACGCCCGCACACTGCGGGCGTTCCCCGGCGCGATCTGCGCCCACACCGGCTCGTCCGCCAACTGCCGCGCCGCGCTCACCAGTTGCCGTCCGAGCCCCTTCCCCCGGGCCGCGCCGTCGACCTCGACGGACACTTCGAGCCGGCCCCCGATCCCGCGCCCCAGGACCAGTACACCGCCGTCCGCCCGCCAGGCCCGCACGCCGTCGCGGCGGCGCAGGGCGTAGGCGATGCGGGGATGCTCGGCGGGCTCGATCTCCCGCAGCGGCAAAGGGAGTTCACCCTCGCAAGGCGCCGCCACCAGCATCGCGTCGACCGTCTCCGCGCTGCGGCCCGTCCGCTCCAACAGGGCGTGCAGGAAAGCCGGATGCATCGGCGCGGAGAGCGGATCGCAGTCCGTGCCCGCGAGTTGGCCCCGCACCCACTCGGGGTCCTCGTCGAGGAAGACGACGGCGTGGGCCGTGAACGACAGGACGCCCGCGTCGCGCTCCGACATCTGGGGGACGACCGTGAGGCCGCCGTCCGGCGGCGGGAAGACCCCCCGGGCCGCGCCGTCGAGAATGTCCCTCAGCGTCTCCACTCCGCATCCCCTCTTGAGCTCCCTCTTGAGTCTCCACCCACTGGAAGGCCCAGACTCCGGCACATGATCGACCACGGTACGGGGCTGTTCACCATCGGCGAGCTGGCCCGCTCCAGCGGACTGTCCGTCCGCACCGTCCGCTACTGGTCCGACGAGGGCGTCCTCGACCCCGTCGGCCGCTCCTCGGGCGGCTACCGGCTGTACGACGCCGACGGCGCCGCCCGGCTGGAGCTGATCCGCACCCTGCGCGAACTCGGGCTCGGGCTCGACGCGGTGCGGGAGGTGCTGGCGGGGGAGCGGACCGTCGCGGAGGTGGCCGCGGCGCACGTCGCCGCCATCGACGTCCAGATCAGGTCGCTGAAGGTCGTCCGGGCCGTGCTGTCGAGCGTCGCACGACGGGGTTCCACGACGGAGGAGATGAAGCTCATGCACAAGTTGGCGAAGCTGTCCGCGGCCGAACGGCAGCGGATCATGGAGGAGTTCGTGGCGGAGACGCTGCACGGGCTCCCGGAGGTCGACCCGGACGTCCAGGAGCGGATGCGGCGCATGGCCGTCGAGCTGTCCGACGACCCGACGCCCGAACAGGTCGACGCCTGGGTGGAGTTGGCCGAGATGCTCCAGGACCCGGCGTTCCGGGCGCAGATGCGGCGGGCGGTCGAGTTCAACGCGGGCGCCCGGACGGCGAGTTCACCGCCCGGGGAGGCCGTGTGGTTCGCGAAGCGGCTCGTCGAGCGGGTGGCACCGGTGCGGGAGCGGGGCGTCACGCCGGACGCGCCCGAGGCGGCGGACGTGCTGCGGGACCTGTTCGGGGACGCCGACCGGCAGGACGTGCTGGAGCGGATGACCGCCGGGTTCAATGAGCGGGTCGCCCGGTACCGGGAGCTGCTGTCGATCGTGAACCGGCAGCCCGCGCCGCCGCACGCGGAGGACTTCGCGTGGGTGGTCACGGCACTGCGCGCCGCCCGGGCCGGTTAGTCTGACCTGCGTCAGCACGACAGCAAGCAGTGGATAAGGGGCGGATCGGTGGCCAGCATCGAAGAAGCGCGCAAGGAATTCGACCGGATCGACACGGACGGTGACGGCGAGATCACCGCGGCCGAGTTCAAGACCGCCCTGGCGCAGGGGGGCGACTGGAACGTCACCGAGTCCGTCGCCGAGTCCATCATCAAGAGCCGCGACCTCGACGGGGACAAGAAGCTGTCGTTCGACGAGTTCTGGGCGCACCTGAGCAAGTAGGCGCGTTTCGGGGGCGCCGGTTCAACGCCTCGGCCGCTGGACGCGTACGCTCCAGCGGCCGTCGTGCGCACCCCTGTGCCGGAGGGGTGGGAATACGGGGTGCGGGCGCTCGGTTGATCCAGATGAATGCATGTGCATCCATCTGGAGGGTCTGTCATGAAGATCGGCATCATCGGGGCGGGCAACATCGGCGGCAACCTCGCCCGGCGGCTGACCGCCCTCGGGCACGACGTGGCCGTCGCGAACTCCCGCGGCCCGCAGACGCTCGCCGACCTCGCCGCCGAGACGGGGGCCACGCCGGTGGACGTGGCGGACGCGGCGAAGGACGCCGAGATCGTCATCGTCACCATTCCGCTCAAGGCGATTCCGGGGCTGCCCAAGGGTGTGCTCGACGGTGCCGCCGAGGGGGCCGTCGTCATCGACACGAACAACTACTACCCGCAGCAGCGGGACGGCCGGATCACCGGGATCGAGGACGAGGGCATCACCGAGAGCCGGTGGGTGTCCAACCATCTCGGGCACGCCGTCGTGAAGGTGTTCAACGGGACGTACGCGCAGGACATCCTGGACCGGCACCGGCCCGCCGGGGACCCCGAGCGGATCGCGCTGCCCGTCGCGGGAGACGACGCCGCGGCCAAGGACAAGGTGCGGGCGCTGGTCGACGAGCTCGGGTTCGACTCCGTGGACGCCGGGTCCATCGACGAGTCGTGGCGCCAGCAGCCGGAGACGCCGGTGTACGGGCTTCGGGGCGGGGTGGAGGCGGTTCGGAAGGCGCTGGCGGAGGCTTCGCCGGAGCGGGTTGAGGGGTTCCGGGGCTGAGGGGGGTGCTCCTTGGGGGGTAGCTCTCTGGGGGTACGTCTTGGGGGCTGCGCCGCTGGGGGTACCTCGTGAGAGCTGCCTCTCTGGGGGTACCCCTTGAGAGCTACCTCTCTGGGCCTACCTCTCTGGGCCTACCTCTCAAGAGTTGCCTCTCCGGAAGTACCCCTCAGGGCCTGCCCGCCCTGCCCCTGTTCCGGGCGCTCGTATCCGGCCATACTGGGCGTCCACCGGCGGGGAAGGGGCGGCTCCGTGGCGGCCAGTGGTGACCTTTTCGTACCGAATCCCTCTCCGCTGGCCGGGCGCGCGGCCGAACTCGCCGTCCTGCGTGAGGCCTGGCGGCAGACGCGGCGGCTGCGGCCCACTGTCGTGGTCGTCGAAGGAGCCCCCGGCATCGGGAAGTCCGCGCTCGTCGCCGCGTTCCTCCAGGAGGCCGCGCCGCCGCTGGTCGCCCGGTCCTACGGGGACGAGGCGTGGGAGCGGCGGCCCTGGGAGGTGCTGCGGCAGGTCGTCCAGGACCTTCCGGGGGCGCGGGGCGGGGAGCTGACCGAGGAGGCCGACCCCGCACTCGTCGCACGGGCGCTCGCGGAGGACCTCCGCGGAACGGGACCGGTGGTCGTCGTCGTGGACGACGCGCACTGGGGTGACCGGCCGTCGATGACGGCACTCCGGCTCGCCGCGCGTTCGCTGCGCAGCGAGCCGGTGCTGTTCGTGCTGGCGCACGTCCCGGTGGACGCGGCCGTCACGCAGGGTCGGTCGTGGGGGCGGGCGCACGAGGGGCTGCACGAAGGGTGGCGGCGGCTCGTCGAGTCCGAACAGGGCGCCGTCGTACGGCTGGACGGGCTCTCGGCGGACGCGCTGCTGCGGCTCGCGCCGTCCTGGGGGCAGCCGCGACTGTCCCCCGCCGGGGCGGCACACCTGCACGAACTGACCGGCGGAAACCCTTTGCACGCACGGCAGTTGCTCCAACAGGTCGGGCCGCACACGCTCGCCTACGGGCAGGGCCCGCTGCCGGCCCACCGGTCCATGCCGCTCACATTGATCTCCCGGCTGGGGTCGTGCTCGCCGGGCACTCGGGATCTCGTCGCGGCGGGGGCGGTGCTGGGGCGGCGGTTTCTCCTGGCGCAGGCGCGGGAGTTGGCGCGGTTACGGGTGGGGGAGGGGGACGCGGGTTCCGTGGCGCGGGCCGGTGATGTGGAGGAGGCGCTCGACGAGGCTGTGCGGGCGGGGCTGTTGGTCGAGGTTCCGGGGACCGGGGGGCGCGCGCTCGCGTTCCCCAACGGGGTGATCGGGGACTACGTCTACAGCGACATGAGCCCGGGACGCCGCCGCCGTCTGCACCGCGCCGCCGCCACGTTCGGCGGACCCGACGCGCTGTGGCACCGGATCGCCGCGGACGACGGCCGCAACGAGGACGTCGCCCTCGCGGCCGAGCGCGAGGCTCGCCGCCAACTCTCCCTGGGCAACCTGCGGCTGGCCGCGGTCTACGCCGGACACGCACTCGAACTGACGCCACCCGGCCCACACGTACGGGCCCGACTGCTGACCGCCGTCGAGGCACTGCTGGTGAGCGGCGACGCGTCCACCGCCCGGCGCTACGAAGGGGAGTTGAGCGCGCTCGCGCCGGAGCCGTGGGTGGATTACGTGAACGGGTATCTGGTGTTGCTGGGTGGGCGGATCGGGGAGGCGCGGGGGTTGTTCTTACGGGCGTTGGAGGGGGTTCGGAGGGAGAGGGTGGTGGAGGGCGGGGCGGCGTGGAAGGGGGCGGTGGAGAGCGCGGCCGAGGGCGGGACGGTAGGGGATGCGGCCGAGAGCGGGGCGGCGCGGAAGGGGGCGGTGGAGGCTGCGCCGCAGGGTGAGGCGGCGGCGAA
>DATCQX010000905.1:0-7144 GCA_036569285.1 Streptomyces sp. | reverse complement strand
TGGCCGCGAGGGCGACGGCGCGGTTCGCGGCACGGGTGGCCTCAGCGGCCTGCCTGCGGGCCTCGGCGGCGGCGTCCGCCGCCCGCTGGGCCTGGGCGCTGGAGACGTTGGCGTGACCGCTGGCCTCCTGGGCCGCTGCGGCAGCCAGGTCCGCGTTGACACCCGCACTGGCGGCAGCCTGCGCGGCCTTGCCGGACTCGTCGGCGGCGACCGCCGCCTGGTCGGCGGCCTTGGCCGCGGTCTCCGCGCCCTTGGCCGCCGCGTACGCGCCCTCGGCGGCCTTCCGGGCGGCCGAGGCCTTGGTCGCGTCCGTCGCGGCGTCGGCCGCCGCGCTGCGGGCGCTCGCGGCGGACTGGGCGGCGGCGGACGCCGCGGACGCGGCCTGAGCGGCGGCGTTGGCCGCGATGCGTGCCGACGTGTTGGCGGCACGGGAGGCGCTGATCGCTTCCTGGGCCGCCTTCGCGGCGCCGTCGGCGGCGTCGGCCGCCCGGCCGGCCGCGTTGGACGCCTTGGTGGCGTCCTCCTTCGCGGCGGCGGTCTCGGCGGCGGCCTTCTGCGCGGCTTCCTTGGCCAGCTTGGTGGCCGCGACGGCCCGTGCGGACGCCTCCTTCGCCGCCTCGGTCTCCACCTTGGCCAGCCGGCCGGACTCCTCGACCAGCCTGACCAGATCCTCGATCGTGGCCACCTCCTGGTCACGGGCGAGAGCGAGGTGCCGGCCCACCTCCAGGAACTCGGTCACGTCCTCGGGCGTCCCGTCGAGCGCCGCCTGCGCGGCCTCCCGGGTGGCTGCCCCGCCGGCGGAGAGGAGCTGTACCACCTCCACCCGCTCGTCACTGCGGCGCGCGTCGTACTGCGTGTCGGTGATGAAACGCTGCACGTCGTCGGCGGTGCCGTTCAGGGCGGCACGGCCGGCGCTCTGCACCTGAGGCCCGCCGGCGCTGATGATCTGCGCGGCGCGGACTCGTTGGTCCTGCTCCAGCGGCGCCTGCCAGCCCGATTCCAGGAAGGCGTCGAGATCCGCGGGCGTTCCTGCCAGGGCCCGCTCGGCGGCCTCTCGCACGCCTCGGCCACCGGCCGAGAAGACCTGCACGGTGGCCACGCGGGCGTCCGCCAGTTCGGCGACGGCCCGCTCGCTGCCGAGGAACGCGGTCACCTGCTCGTCCGTGCCCAGCAACGCGGCTTCCGCAGCTGCCTTCACGCCGGGCCCGCCCGACTTCCAGGCCCGCAGGACCTCGCCCCGGGGAGTGCCGGGTATGTGGTCCGTGCCCACCGGTTCGCCGGGATCAGGAGGCACGGCGGCCCGGGCGGGGGCGCCGAGGAGTCCCACGGCGAGGGAGAGGAGAAGGACGAGGAAGAGTACTCTTGTGGAATTACGTATTCCGTTAATTCTGAATCTATGTGTCAAGACGGGGTCAAATCCTTTCTTTCTTGTGGTGGGAGGAAGATGTGCTGGGATTCCGTGCCACTGGAGAATACGTGCTGTTCCACCTGAGGGAAGGCTTGATATCGTGCGTTTGTGGCCGAGATCGAGACGGCCGAGGGGCGGGGGGATCAATGTCAACAATGTGTAATGTCCGGCGAGCCGATCGGGTGTGAGGGCCCGTGCCTGAAGATTTCCCGGATCGGCCCGTTTCTGTGCACTTTTCACCCCTCTTCGGAAGGAATCTCTGGTGATATCCCGCGCTCATAAAGTCCTGATCGCAGGTGCCGGGGTCGGTGCCGTCCTCGTCGGAGGCACCGCTCTCGCCATCGCGGCCCCGGGCGAGGCACCCGCCGCCGGGGGCGAACCGCCCTACGCGGTCGAGGACTTCGCCTACCCGAACGCGGGACGGATCCAGGCTGAACAAGGCATCAAGCTGGTTCGGGGCGATGGCCACATCACACTCGCCACCTGCAACGACGCGGCTGATCAGATCAAGGTCCTCAGCCGGGTGGGGGCGGGCGACTTCTGCTTCGACACCACCTCCGCCTCCGGGTTCCTCGTGCTCGAACTCGCCGACGTCTTCGCCGTTCAGACGGAGAGCCACCCGGTGCGGGTCGAGCTGAGCGCCGAGGGACGGACCCAGGCGGTCGACGTCCCCAAGAACGATTTCCAGGGAGTGGGCGAGGGGCTGGGCGACCCGCCCGCCGTGCTCCTGGAGATCCGCGTCACCGGTTGACGGAGGCGGGGGCGAAGGGGCGATCGCGTGTGCGGCTTGTTCCTCCCACCGGTCCTCCGAGGGTTCAACCCCGCCGTGCCCCCGCCAGCCTCCCCCGCGCCGCCGCCTGGATCTGCGACGGCCCGAGTCCCCACTGGATGACGCGGCCGACGGCTGCCGCCGCGGGGCGGTCCCAGGTGGTGCGGACGAACTCCGGGCGGTGGATGCCGAGTTCGGTGCGGGCCCAGGTGGGGAGGAGGCCTGTGGAGGCGTTGGTGAGGGTGTGGACGGCGAGGCGTTCCCGGCGGGTGCGGCCGAAGCGGCGCAGGAAGCGGACGGAGTCGAACGCGGCCTGGGTGGCGTGGAGTCGGGGGCGGACAGCGGTGAAGTAGTCCTCCACCTCCCGGGTTGTGCTCGGTACGTTCCGTGCGCCCAACGCCTCTGCTATCGGCGCCACTTGACGGTAGTAGGCGTCGCACTCGGCAGGGGTCAGCCGCTGCGGGCGGGGCGCGTACGTCTGGTGCCCGGCGAGGAAGCTGCGTACCTCGGCGGTGTGGACCCAGGTCAGCAGGTCGGGATCGTCCGCGCGGTAGGGGCGGCCGTCGGGGGCGGTGCCGTTCACCTTCGTGTGGATGCGGCGGACGAGGGCGATGACCTCGCGGGAGGCGTCCGACGAGCCGAAGGTGGTCGTCGTGACGAACCGGACGGTCCCGTTCAGCCGTCCGACCGGATCGGCGCGGAAGTCGGAGTGCTGGTCCACCCCCGCCATGGCCAGCGGATGCAGCGACTGGAGCATCAGCGCGGCGAATCCACCCGTCAGCATCCCGGTGGCGTGCCCGTGCACCCGCCACACCGGATCCCCCGGCGCGATCCCGAACAGCCCCGGATCCCCGGCCGGCCCCGCGTACCGCTCCAGCATGAGGTCCCCACCGTGCATGGTCGCCGCCAACTCCGCCGCGATCCGCTCCCGCACTCCCACCAGCGCCTCCACGTCCCTCGGCATCGCCGGGCATCCTCAGCCGAGGGTACCGACGTGCCCTGCGAGCCCACCGACAGGGGACGCGGCTGCCGCTCATGCCCGCACTCACCCGGCCACGCGACGACCTTCGAGCCGATCAGCCAGGCCCGCCCTCACAGCCGTGGCCGAGAAGTCGCCCTTGGCTCCGCCGCCCGGCGCTCCCACACTGGCGGGCGGACCAGTGTGAACGGGGGCGGGACGATGGTGAGACGGCGGTCGAAGAGGGTGTCGAAGCGGGTCCGGCGCAGGAACGCACGGCTGGCCGGTGGCGCGCTCGCCGTCTGCCTGTTCCTCGTCTGGCAGTTCCCGTGGGTGTTCCTCGGGCTCGCCGGTGTCGCCGGGGCCGGTACCGGCGGCTGGTACCTGTGGCGTGCGCACCGGCGCGAACGCCTCGGCGATCTCGCCTGGCGGGGCCGGGAACGGCGGATCGCCCTGGAGCGGTCCATGGCCGCCGTCGACGCCATGACCTGGCAGGACTTCGAACGGTACGTCGCCGAACTGTGCCGCCGCGACGGCTGCACCGGCGTCTGCGTCGTCGGCGGCGCCGGTGACCTCGCCGCGGACGTCATCGCCCGCCTCCCCGACGGCCGCCGCCTCGTCGTCCAGGTCAAGCACTACGCCCCCCACCGCAAGGTGCCCAGCGGCGACATGCAGAAGTTCGTCGGCATGGCCTTCGCCGAACACCGCGCGGACGTCGCCCTGTTCGTCGCGACCTGCGGCTACAGCACCCACGCCCGCGACCTCGCCGTCAAGCACGACATCATCGCCCTCGACCGCGACCTGTTCGGCTCCTGGAACAACGGCGCGCCACTGTCGTCCCTGCTCTCGCTCAGGAGGAAGGGGCACGCGGCCTGATGTCAGTGGCGGCACGTACGGTCGACGCATGACTGATCAATGGTGGGCGGGCATACGGGAACGGGTCGAGGCGGCGGGCGCCGGACCTGAGGGGCACAAGGTCTTCGGGGCCTTCGGGCACAGGTGGATCCTGGAGGACCCGCTCACCCCGGACGGCGTCGCCGAACTCGAACTCCAGATGAAGGTCCGGCTGCCCGAGGAGTACCGGGACTTCCTCCTCCACGTCGGCGCGGGCGGCGCCGGCCCCGCGTACGGCCTGTTCCCGGTCCGGCGTGTGCAGGGCCGCTGGCGCTGGGAGGGCGACGGGGCGGACCTGGCCGACCTGTCCCGGCTCGCCGAGCCCTTCCCCGAACAGGGCCCGGATCCGGAGCTGGTCGCGGACCTCCTCTCCCGGCACCCTCAGGAAGAGGATTTCGAGCGCGACGAGGACTTCGACGACGCGATGGAGGCGTGGGACGAGCGCTGGGACTCCGTCATGTTCGCCCCCGACCGCACCGTCGGCGCGATCGTGATCTCCCACCTGGGCTGCGCCCAGCGAGAGTGGCTGATCCTCACCGGCCCGCACCGGGGAACCGTCTGGTCCGACTGCCGCGTCGACGACACCGACCTCACCCCCCTCCTCGACCCCCACGGCGCCCCGGTCACCTTCGCCCACTGGTACACGACCTGGCTGGAGCGGGCCGAGCGCACGGCACTGGCGGCGCCGTAGTCCGTAGGCTGGCCCGATGTTCGATCGTCTGGAGATCAGGGTGCTGCCGCCGGGCCCTCGGTACGCCGCTCAACTACGCCTCTGGGTCAACGGCGAGGACGTGGTCGAGGCCGCCGTCCACGCGGGCGGCCGGGGCCCGTTCGCGGCCGACGCGCTGCCTGTCGGCCGGCCGGGCCTCCTGCGGGCGACCGACGAGCCGCGCCGCGTGCAACTGGGCGAACCGGAGTGCACCGGCGGCTGCTGCGGCTTCCTGTCCGTCGTCGTACGCCGGTGGGGCCAGATCGTGGAGTGGTCCGACTGGGAGGTCCCCCACAGCCCCGCGCCCCCACCGCCGAATTTCCACTTCGACGCCGACCAGTACGACGCCGAAGTCGCCCGCGCCGAGGCGGACCACTCCTGGCGAACCCCGGCGTAGCCCCGGGCCGTCGGGAAGGCACCGGTGTCCGTGATCATGGGTGGATGGACACACGGTTTCTCAGTATCGGAGAAGTGGATCGACCCCCGTCCGTGGCGGTCGTGATCGACGTCATGCGGGCCTACACGGTGGCGGCCTGGGCGTTCGAGAGGGGCGCGGAGAGGATCGTCCTCGCCGGATCGCTGGAGGAGGCCCTGGAGTTGAAGGGGCGGAACCCCGGGTGGAGGGCGCTGAAGGACGGCCCGCCCGTGCCGGGGTTCGACGCCGTGAACTCGCCGGGGATGTTGCGGACCGTCGACCTCGGCGGACGGACCGTCGTCCAGAAGACCACGGCCGGGACGGTCGGCGCCCTCGCGGTCAAGGACGCGCCGCTGGTGCTGTGCGCGAGCTTCGTGGTCGCCGAGGCGACGGCGAGGGTGCTGCGGACGCGGGGCGGTGACGAGGTCACGTTCGTGGTCACCGGCGAGGACGGCCGCGCGGACGAGGACCTGGCGTGCGCGCAGTACATCGCGCGGAGGACCGTGGACCCCGGGACCGATCCGGACGACTACCTCCGCCGGGCCGCCGAGTCACGTGCGGCCACCGAACTGACCGAGGGGGTACGGGAAGGCGTCCACCCGGACGACGTCCGGCTCTGCCTCGAACTCGACCGGTTCCCCTTCGCCATGGCGGCGGCCCAGGAGGACGGGCTCATGGTGCTGCGGCCGTACGACATCCCCGCCGAGCGCCATTGACAGGTGTCCCGTCCGCTCCTAATTTCCACCACGCGAACCGGTTCGACGTCGAAGGAGTGCCCGTGAACATCGGTGAGATCGCGCGGCGGGCCGGTGTCTCCCGGAGCACCGTCTCCTACGCGCTCAGCGGCAAGCGTCCCGTCTCCGACGAGACCCGCCGGGGGATCCAGCGGGTCATCGACGACCTCGGCTACCGCCCCAACGCCTCCGCCCGAGCCCTCGCCAACGGCCGCACCAGCACCATCGGCCTCGCCTTCCCGCCCGCTGGCGACCACTACACCGGCATGCAGCTCGACTTCATCGGCAGCGTCGTCGAAGCGGCGGCGGCCCACGACTACGACGTCCTCCTCTCCCCGGGCGGAGTCGACAGCGACCGCTCGTTCCAACGCCTGCTGGGGGAGCGGCGCGTGGACGGCGCGATCCTCATGGAGATCAAGCTGGAGGACGACCGCGTCGACCACCTGGCCGCCCTCGGCTTCCCCGCCGTCACCATCGGCCGCACCGCCCGCCCGGAGGGCGACTGGTGGGTCGCGCTGGACCACGCGACTCTGGCGGCGGCCTGCGTCCACCACCTCGCCGACCTCGGCCACCGCAGGATCGCGCTCGTCAACCGCCCCGAACGCCTCCTGCGCTCCGGCTACGAGTCGGCGCACCGGGGCCTGGAGGGCTTCACGAAGGCCGCCGCCGAGCGCGGACTGACCGTCCGCTCGTACTGCTGCGGCGACGACGCGGCCTCCGGCGAGGCGTGCCTGGAGCGGATCCTGTACGACGACCCGGCGACGACCGCGCTCGTCACCCTCAACGAGGCCGCGCTCGGCGGCCTCTACCGAGGGCTCGCGCACGCGGGCCGCCACGTCCCGCGCGACTTCTCCCTCACCGGTGTCGTCGCCGCCCGCTGGGCCGAGACGGTCACCCCGCAGCTCACGGCGGCCGACGTACCGGCCGCGCACATGGGCAGGCTGGCGGTGGACCTGCTCATCGAACGCCTCGGCACCCCGGACGCTCCCGCCCGCCACCACCTCCTGACCCCGCCGATCTCGCTGCGGGCGAGCACGGGGCCGGTCTGACCGACCGCCACCGTACGCGCACGCCTTGACGGCCCACTCGCATATGTCATGCGCATGCCATACACCTGCTGAGTCGAAGAAGCCGAGAACAGGACGAGTTCACGACGAGACAAGGAGCCCATCCATGCACGTGCCCCGCATCCCCCGCACCCCCCTCATCGCCACCGCGTCAGCCGCCCTCCTCGCCCTCGCACTCCCCACCGCCCCC
>DATCQX010000904.1:0-2342 GCA_036569285.1 Streptomyces sp. | reverse complement strand
TCAGGACCCGTCCGCCGGGCGGGCACCAGTGGCGCAGCGCCACGTACAGCCCGAACCGGCACGACGGGACGTACACGCATTCCCGGCCGAGTCTGCCGCGCATCGTCGCTTCCAGCCGCGCGAGCCGGTCCGTCTCCCCGGTCCCGCCCTGCCGTACGCCACGACGCGCCGACCCCAGGCCGGCCTCCCCTTCGGCCATCCGCCCCCCCAGATGCGCCCCGTGAGAGCCCCCTCCCCGAGGCCCTCCAGCACCCGCCCAGAGTCTCCCTGTTCGCACCGCTCCGTCAAGATTGCATCCCGGCCTGTGGATAACTTCCCGTATCCCACCGAAAACACCCTGGTGCGCCGACTGGGCGCTTGTGAACCATGTAGACGCCGGTGCTCGCGTCCGGGACGTGCGGATCCCGCGCGCGGGTGGCCGGAACCGGCGGGCACGGTCGGGACGTTGGACTGAATGTGCCGCCCACGCGCGCGGGCGGCCGGAACGGTCCGGGAGTGGCCGAACGGAGTGTGGATGGCGCCGCCCGCGCGCGGGTGGCCGGATGCGTCAGCTGCGGCACCGACGACGTGGAATGTGCGCCGCTCCGCGCGGGTGGCCGGAACCGGCAGGCACGGTCGGGACGTTGGAGCGAATGTGCCGCCCACGCGCGGGTGGCCGGTCGAAGGGCTGACGGTGTCGGGGGTGCGCGGTCATACTGGCGACGGCGGGGTGGTGAGCCGGTGGGGGACGCCGTCGCACCGCGTGCCGGGGTGGCTGACGCACTGGTCCGTCGCCTTGCCGCTTCACCTCTCTGCCTGCCGCTTCACCGTTCCACCCGCCGCTCCGCCCGAGCAGAATCCGGAAACCGTGGGATGACCTTCTGTCTGCTGCTCCTGAGTGCCGTCGGGCTGACGGCCGCCGTGCCGGTGCCGCGTGCGCTGACGCGGGCGCGGTGGCCCGAGCGGGAACCGGTGGTGGGGCTGTGGGTGTGGCAGTGCCTGGTGGCGACGGTCCTGCTGTGCTGCGTGACGGCGCTGGCCCTCGGCGTCGCGGCCGTCTTCCACACCGCCCGCACGCAACTGTTCGCGCCCGCGCCGCGCGAGGTGACGGAGGCGTACGACCTGTCGGCCGCGCCCGTGTGGGCGGTGGCCTTGACGCTGCTGCTGGCGTGCGGGGCCGCCTGGACGACGGCGATGCTGGGCCGTGAGCTGGTCGAGGCACGGCGGCGCCGGGTGCGGGACCGGGCGCTGCTGCGGGAGCGGGCGCCGGATCTGCCGGCGGGGCTGCCCTCCGCGCGCGGGCCCCTCCTGGTCCTGGAGGACGAGTACCCGGACGCCTGGTGGCTGCCCGGCAGCCCACCGCAGCTGATCGTGACGACCGGCGCGCTGAACCGGCTCACCGCGCATCAGCTCGACGCCGTCCTCACCCACGAGAAGGGGCACGCGCGGGCCCGCCACGACTGGCTGCTACACCTCTCGACGGCCCTCGCGACCGGGTTCCCCCGCGTCCCGCTCTTCGCCCACTTCTGCGACCAGACCCACCGCCTCGTCGAACTCGCCGCGGACGACGCCGCGTCCCGCCGCTGCGGACACCTGACGACCGCCCTCGCCCTCATCGAGCTGAACCAGCACCGGGGCGTCCTCTCCTGCGCCTCCAGCAACCGCCTCCTCGGCGAACGCGTGGACCGCCTCCTCCAGCCACCCCCACGCCTCCTGCGCCGACACCGGGCCCTGACGACGACAGTGGCGGCCCTGGTGCCCTTGCTGCCGCTGCTGATCCTGTTCGCGCCGGGGCTGAGGGCGCTGGCCTAGGACGCGGGAGTTGAGGGCGGCGGCATAGGGTGCCGGGACGGCGAGGGCGTCGGCGCGGGGTCGCCGGGGGGAGGGAGCCAGCGTAGGGCGCCCGGCGGTGAGGGACGCTGACGGGGCACGCCGGGTGTTGAGGCCACTGGCCCTGGACGGCCGGCGTCGACCGCGCTCGCCCAGGACGCCCGGCGTCGACCACGCCGACGGAGCACGACAGAGGCGACGGCGCTGGCGTGGGACGCAAGGGATGAGGGCGTCGGCGCAGGACACCCGGCGTTCAGGACGCCTCACCCAAGACACCCCGCGTCGACGGCACCGACAGGGCACGCCACAGGCGCTGGCACAGGACGCCGGGGTGAGCGCGTCAGCGCAGGGTCGCCGAGAGCAAAGGCGTTGGCATGCAACCGCAGGCGCCCCCGGGGCCAGCCCCCGAACCCCCTCGCCCTACGTCCAGTCCGGCTCCTCCTCCACCTCACCCCAGAGATCGTCGCCCCCACCGGCCCCAGCCGCCGACCCCGAACCCGAACCTCCCCATGAAGTCCCCCCTCTCCCCGAAC
>DATCQX010000903.1:0-18466 GCA_036569285.1 Streptomyces sp. | reverse complement strand
GCCGTTGTCCTTGTTGTCGATGAAGGTCGCGCCGACGTACTGGAACTTGAACTTGCCGTCGTCGATGTCCTTCTTCACGGTCGTCCCGACCGTCTGCTCGAACTGGGCGCAGATCGGGCAGCGCGGGTCCTCGAAGATCTTCAGCGTCTTCTTCGCGGTGTCCTTGCCGATGACGACGGTCGTGCCCTTGTCGCCGGTCGTGTTGGCCGGGGCGACGACGGTGTCGCTCTTCGCGGCCTCCCAGTGACCGGGCTTGTTGGCCTGGATGATGGCGTAGCTGATGCCGCCGGCCGCCGCCAGGACCGCCAGCGCCGAGGCGGCCACGATGACCTGCCGCTTGGCCTTGTCCTTCTTGGCCTGCCGCTCGCGTTCCTGGCGCAGCCGCTCGCGGGCCGCCGTCTTCGCCGTCTGGGTGTTGCGCTTGCTCATGTCGGTGTTCTCCCTGGGAAATGGGTGTGTCCGTGCTCAGGTGGGGGTGGGAACCCCGCGCGGCGGACCCCTGCGTCCCAGGGAGTGGACGAGGAGCAGGCCGCGGGAGAGGGCGTCGCGGCGCGCCGCGCGCGGCAGCCGGCCGGGGGCCCCGGCCTCCGTGCGCGGGCGGAACGTCACGGCGGCGACCGCGAGCAGCAGCGGCCGGAACGTGGTGACGGCGGTGGCGCGCACCGTCTGGAACAGGGCCCGCTCACCCCGGCGCAGCCAGACGGCCGCGAGGAGGCCGACGCTGACGTGCGCCGCGAGCAGCCCCCACGCCGTCGCCGCGTCGGCGTGCGCGAGGAGCGCGGGGACCTGGCCGGAGTGGGCCACCCGGACGAGCGGGGTGCCCAGCTCGGTGCCGTCGCCGCACAGGACGTTCCAGCCGACCGAGCGCAGCGGGCCGGTGACCGGGCCGCCGGCCGGGCCGTAACAGACGTGCTGGCCGGTCGTGAACACCGTGTCGGCCGCCAGCTCCAGCGGGACCAGCAGCGCGGCGATCCTGACGAAGCCGCGCTCGCGGCCCGCGAGGGCGTAGGCGAGCGCGAACACGGCCGCCGCGACCAGCGCGACCGTGTTCAGCGGCAGGGGGGACCGGGACAGCAGGACGTGCGACGCGGTGCTGAGCGTCACGACGAGTGCCGTGAACAGTGCCGCGCGCACGGCTCTGAGTCGGGTCCCGGATATGTCCATAACACCGGCAGTGTGACACGGGCTGTCGTAAGAGGCTCCTAAAAGGTGCCTGTGAGAGGCCCTGAGATGCCTAGGTGTGACCTCCCCGTCACCTTTCTTCTCACAGCCCTCTCGGCACAGCCCCTTTCGTCACAGCCCCTTTCGTCACAGCCCCGGGATCCGGCCGTTGCGGAACAGGTCGACGAAGATCTGGTGGTCGGCCCGCGCGCGGGCGCCGTAGCTGTGCGCGAAGTCCACCAGGAGCGGCGCGAAGCCGTCCTCGTCGGCCGCGAGGGCCGCGTCGATCGCGCGCTCCGTGGAGAACGGGACCAGCGACTCGCCGGAGGTGTCGTCCGCCGCCGCGTGCATCGTCGCCGTCGCCCTCCCGAGGTCCGCCACGACCGCCGCGATCTCCTCCGGGTCGTCGATGTCGCCCCAGTTCAGGTCCACCGCGTACGGCGACACCTCGGCGACCAGCTGGCCCGCGCCGTCCAGCTCCGTCCAGCCGAGCCACGGGTCCGCGTGCGCCTGGAGGGCGCGCTGGGAGATGACCGTGCGGTGGCCCTCGTGCTGGAAGTACTCCCGGATCTCGCGGTCCGTGACGTGCCGGGAGACGGCCGGGGTCTGGGCCTGCTTGATGTAGATCACGACGTCGTTCTCCAGGGCGTCGCTGTGCCCCTCAAGCAGGATGTTGTACGACGGCAGCCCGGCCGACCCGATGCCGATCCCCCTGCGGCCGACGACGTCCTTGACGCGGTACGAGTCGGGGCGGGCCAGCGAGGAGTCCGGCAGCGTCTCCAGGTAGCCGTCGAACGCGGCCAGCACCTTGTAGCGCGTCGCCGCGTCCAGCTCGATGGAGCCGCCGCCCGGCGCGAAGCGGCGCTCGAAGTCCCGGATCTCCGTCATCGAGTCCAGGAGGCCGAAACGGGTCAGCGAGCGGGCGTCCCGCAGCGCGTCCAGCAGGGGGCCCTCCGCCGTGTCCAGCGTGAAGGGCGGGACCTCGTCGCGCTTCGCGCCCGTCGCCAGCGCGTGGATCCGCTCACGGTACGCGCCCGCGTACACGCCGACCAGCTCGCCGATCTGCTCGTCGCTGAGGGCCTTGGCGTAGCCGATGAGGGCTATGGAGGCGGCGAAGCGCTTGAGGTCCCAGGTGAAGGGGCCGACGTACGCCTCGTCGAAGTCGTTGACGTTGAAGATCAGCCGCCCCGTCGCGTCCATGTACGTGCCGAAGTTCTCGGCGTGCAGGTCGCCGTGGATCCACACGCGCGAGGTGCGGTCGTCCAGGTACGGGCCGCCGTGCTTCTCTGCGTCGACGTCGTGGTAGAAGAGTGCGGCCGTCCCCCGGTAGAACGCGAACGCGGAAGCCGCCATCTTGCGGAACTTCACGCGGAACGCGGCCGGGTCGGCGGCCAGGAGCTCGCCGAACGCGGTGTCGAAGACGGCGAGGATCTCCTCGCCGCGCTGCTCGTCGTTGAGCCTGTTGACCGACATCGCCGGGTGCCTCCTGGTGCGTACGTGTTCGACAGCGTTTCTGTCGACTCCAACGGGCAGCGTCGTCGAATGGTGCCCGCCTGTGAAGGTACGCGGGGGAGCCCGCCGAGTGTCAGTGCCGAGGCATAGACTTCACGCCGATCCCCCGTCCCGTCCGACCGCCTGTTCTCACCCGTTTCATCGCTGATGTCCCTTTGGAGGCCAAGCCGTGTCAAAGCCGCCGTTCACGCACCTGCACGTCCACACCCAGTACTCCCTGCTGGACGGTGCCGCGCGGCTCAAGGACATGTTCAACGCGTGCAACGAGATGGGCATGACCCACATCGCGATGTCCGACCACGGCAACCTCCACGGCGCCTACGACTTCTTCCACACCGCGAAGAAGGCGGGCGTCACCCCGATCATCGGCATCGAGGCGTACGTCGCCCCCGAGTCCCGGCGCAACAAGCGCAAGATCCTCTGGGGCCAGCCGCACCAGAAGCGCGACGACATCTCGGGTTCGGGCGGTTACACGCACAAGACGATGTGGGCCGTGAACAAGACGGGCCTGCACAACCTCTTCCGCCTCTCCTCCGACGCCTACGCCGAGGGCTGGCTCCAGAAGTGGCCCCGGATGGACAAGGAGACCATCTCCCAGTGGTCCGAGGGCATCGTCGCCTCCACCGGCTGCCCCTCCGGCGAGGTCCAGACCCGGCTGCGCCTCGGCCACTTCGACGAGGCCCTCAAGGCGGCCGCCGAGTACCAGGACATCTTCGGCAAGGACAAGTACTTCCTGGAGCTGATGGACCACGGCATCGAGATCGAGCACCGGGTCCGCGACGGCCTCCTGGAGATCGGCAAGAAGCTCGGCATCCCGCCGCTCGTGACGAACGACTCGCACTACACGTACGCGCACGAGGCGACGGCGCACGACGCGCTGCTGTGCATCCAGACCGGCAAGAACCTCTCCGACCCGGACCGCTTCAAGTTCGACGGCACCGGCTACTACCTCAAGTCCACGGACGAGATGTACGCCGTCGACTCCTCCGACGCCTGGCAGGAGGGCTGCGCCAACACGCTCCTCGTCGCCGAGATGGTCGACACGACCGGCATGTTCGAGGAGAAGAACCTCATGCCGAAGTTCGACATCCCCGAGGGGTACACGGAGGTCTCCTGGTTCCGCGAGGAGACCATGCGCGGCATGCACCGCCGCTTCCCGAACGGCATCCCGGACGACCGCATGAAGCAGGTCGAGTACGAGATGGACACCATTATTTCGATGGGCTTCCCGGGGTACTTCCTCGTCGTCGCCGACTTCATCATGTGGGCCAAGAAGCAGGGCATCGCGGTGGGCCCCGGCCGAGGCTCGGCGGCCGGCTCGATCGTCGCGTACGCCATGGGCATCACCGACCTCGACCCCATCCCGCACGGCCTGATCTTCGAGCGGTTCCTGAACCCCGAGCGCATCTCCATGCCGGATGTCGACATCGACTTCGACGAGCGCCGGCGCGTCGAGGTCATCCGGTACGTGACGGAGAAGTACGGCTCCGACAAGGTCGCCATGATCGGCACCTACGGCAAGATCAAGGCCAAGAACGCCATCAAGGACTCCGCGCGCGTCCTCGGCTACCCGTACGCCATGGGCGACCGCATCACCAAGGCCATGCCCGCCGACGTCCTCGGCAAGGGCATCGACCTCGACGGCATCACCAACCCCTCGCACCCCCGGTACAACGAGGCGGGCGAGGTCCGCTCGATGTACGAGAACGAGCCGGACGTCAAGAAGGTCATCGACACCGCCAAGGGCGTCGAGGGCCTCGTCCGCCAGATGGGTGTGCACGCGGCCGGCGTCATCATGTCCAGCGAGCCCATCGTCGACCACGCCCCGATCTGGGTCCGGCACACCGACGGCGTCACCATCACGCAGTGGGACTACCCGCAGTGCGAGTCGCTCGGCCTGCTGAAGATGGACTTCCTGGGCCTGCGCAACCTGACGATCATGGACGACGCCGTCAAGATGGTGAAGTCCAACAAGGGGATCGAACTCGACCTCCTCGCGCTGCCGCTCGACGACCCCAAGACCTTCGAACTCCTCCAGCGCGGCGACACCCTCGGCGTCTTCCAGTTCGACGGCGGGCCCATGCGGTCGCTGCTGCGCCTGATGAAGCCCGACAACTTCGAAGACATCTCCGCCGTCTCCGCGCTGTACCGTCCCGGCCCGATGGGCATGGACTCGCACACGAACTACGCGCTGCGCAAGAACAAGCTCCAGGAGATCACCCCGATCCACCCCGAGTTGGAGGAGCCCCTCGAAGAGGTCCTCGCCGTCACCTACGGCCTGATCGTCTACCAGGAGCAGGTGCAGAAGGCCGCGCAGATCATCGCCGGGTACTCGCTCGGCGAGGCCGACATCCTGCGCCGCGTGATGGGCAAGAAGAAGCCCGAGGAACTGGCGAAGAACTTCACGATCTTCCAGGCGGGCGCCCAGAAGAACGGGTACAGCGACGAGGCGATCCAGGCCCTGTGGGACGTCCTGGTGCCGTTCGCCGGGTACGCGTTCAACAAGGCGCACTCCGCCGCGTACGGGCTCGTCTCCTACTGGACCGCCTACCTCAAGGCCAACTACCCCGCCGAGTACATGGCCGGGCTCCTGACGTCCGTCAAGGACGACAAGGACAAGTCCGCGATCTACCTCAACGAGTGCCGGCGCATGGGCATCAAGGTGCTGCCGCCGAACGTCAACGAGTCGGTGCACAACTTCGCCGCCCAGGGTGACGACGTGATCCTGTTCGGCCTGGAGGCCGTCCGCAACGTCGGCACGAACGTCGTCGAGTCGATCATCCGCAGCCGCAAGGCCAAGGGGAAGTACGCCTCCTTCCCCGACTACCTCGACAAGGTCGAGGCGGTCGCCTGCAACAAGCGGACCACCGAGTCACTGATCAAGGCGGGCGCGTTCGACGCGCTCGGGCACACCCGCAAGGGGCTCACCGCGCACTTCGACACCATGATCGACAACGTCGTGGCGGTGAAGCGCAAGGAGGCGGAGGGGCAGTTCGACCTCTTCGGCGGGATGGGCGAGGAGGAGTCGAACGAGCCGGGCTTCGGGCTCGACGTCGAGTTCACCACCGACGAGTGGGACAAGACGTACCTGCTCGCGCAGGAGCGGGAGATGCTCGGCCTCTACGTCTCCGACCACCCTCTGTTCGGGCTGGAGCACGTCCTGTCCGACAAGGCCGACGCGGGGATCGCGCAGCTCACGGGGGGTGAGCACGCGGACGGCGCCGTCGTCACCATCGGCGGGATCATCTCCGGGCTCCAGCGGAAGATGACCAAGCAGGGGAACGCCTGGGCCATCGCGACGGTCGAGGATCTCGCCGGGTCCATGGAGTGCATGTTCTTCCCGGCGACGTACCAGCTGGTGTCGACGCAGCTCGTCGAGGACGCCGTCGTGTTCGTGAAGGGGCGGCTGGACAAGCGGGAGGACGTGCCGCGGCTGGTCGCGATGGAGCTGGCGGTTCCCGACCTGTCCAACGCGGGGACGAACGCGCCGGTGATCCTGACGATTCCGGCGACCCGGGTCACGCCGCCGATGGTGAGCCGGCTGAACGAGATCCTGACGCATCACCGGGGGGACAGTGAGGTGCGGATCCGGTTGCAGGGGCCCACGAAGACGACGGTGCTGCGGCTGGACCGGCATCGGGTGAAGCCGGATCCGGCGCTGTTCGGGGATCTGAAGGTGCTGCTGGGGCCTGCCTGCCTTGCGGGGTGAGTAGGGGGCGGATCGGTTGTATGCCGCCCGGCATCCAGAAGCGCGCCAGGGGCGCATCCGGTTTCGGATGCGCCCCTCTGCGTACCTGTGCCTCAGTTGTGGCCGAAGCGCCGTTCCCTGTGCTTGCGGGCCATGTCCATCGGGGTCGCCTGGGTGGCGTTCTTGGACTGGGCTTCCATGGCGGACTGCTGGGCCTGCTGCTGGCTGCGTTCCGCGGGGGACTGCTGGGCCGTGCGCTGCTGTTTCTTGTGCTTGGCCATGAGGATCCGCCTCCAGGGGGGTTCAGGGATCAGGGCCGGAACTCAGACTCACACGCCCGGGGATAAGCCGCATTTCGGATCATTGCCCTGTGTGACCAAGGGGACAGAGGGTGCAATCTCCCCAAACGCCACGCCGAAGATCGAGTTCCGGCCGTTAACCCTCGCGAGGTCGGGCAGACTCCAAGGAAGCCCGAAGCAAACTCCCGGGAAGAGGGTGAGTCGCGTGGACCGCTGCATCGTCCTGGTGGACGCCGGGTATCTGCTGGGGGCCGCCGCCAGTCTCCTCGCCGGCGAGCCCTCGCGCTCCCGTATCACCGTCGATCACAGCGCCCTCGTACAGGGCCTGCGAGAACAGGCGGAGTCCGACACGGAACGCCCCCTGCTGCGGATCTACTGGTTCGACGGCGCCCCCGACCGCGTCCCCCAGCCCGAGCACCGCAGGCTGCGCGTGATGCCGAGGGTCACCGTCCGCCTCGGCGCCCTGACCCGCAGCGACGGCCGCTGGGCGCAGAAGGGCGTGGACGCCGCGATGCACGCCGAGCTGACGGAACTGGCCCGCAACCGCGCCTGTTCGGACGTCGTGCTGGTGACCGGCGACGGCGATCTGCTGCCGGGGATGATGGCCGCCAAGGAGCACGGCGTCGCCGTCCACCTGTGGGCCGTCCAGGCCGCCGACGGGGACTACAACCAGTCCGAGGACCTCGTCGCGGAGGCGGACGAGCGGCGGGTGCTGGACCGGACGTGGATCACGAAGGCCGTCCGCGCGAAGGAGCCCGGCGGGGTGTGCGCGCCGCCGCCCGTGCCGCGCCCGGAGATCGCGGCGATCCTCGCGGCCCCCCTCCCGGACGCGCCCCCGGCCGCCCCCGAACCCCGCGAACACCCGCCCACGGACGCGAATGGCGTCTCCGAGCGCCCCGCCCCGAAGGGGGGCATCCCCACCCCGAAGGACCTGGCCGGTCTGCGCGCCCCCGGCGAGCGGCCCGCGCCTGTCCCGGCCGCCAACGCGACCCTGCGCTGGTCCTCCGACAAGGGCTGGGTGGACCGGCCCGCCGCCGAACCCCCCGAGGCCGCCGCGATGCCGACGCTCGCGCAGCTCACCACCGCCGAACAGCGCTGGGCCGACCGCGAGGAGGACATCACGACCGTCGGCGGCGACCCCTACGAGGTCGGACAGGTCTTCGCCCGGCGCTGGATCGCCCGCCTCGGCGACCAGACCCACCTCCCGAAACTGTCCGGAATGTACCCGCGCGTACCTCATCGCATCGACGGCGAACTGCTGCGCTACGCCGCGCGCTTCGGGCTCCTCGCGCACAAGGACGACCAGATCGACGAGCACGACCGGTACGCGATCCGGGCCGGATTCTGGCGGGAGATCGACGCCAGGACCGGCGCGGAACACGCTCCGGCGGCCGACTGAGCGTCGACCCAGGCGTGAGCGGGCGCCGCCGACCCCGTACGCTCTCCCTTTGTGAGTACGCGCGCGACACCGGCAGTCCGGCACCCGGAAGACGTCGTGTGTGCCGTGCGCGGGCTGACCAAGACCTACCGGGCGGTGCGCGCCCGGCGCGGCACGCCCGGCACGCCCGAGGTACGGGCCACCGACGACGTCTCCCTCGACATCCGGCGCGGTGAGATCTTCGGACTGCTCGGGCCGAACGGCGCCGGCAAGTCCACCCTCGTCCGCCAGCTCACCGGGCTGATGCGGCCCGACTCCGGCAGCGTCGAGATCCTCGGCCACGACATCGTCCGCCACCCCGAACGCGCCGCCCGCCTCCTCGCCTACCTCGGGCAGGAGTCCACCGCGCTCGACGAACTCACCGTCTCCCTCGCCGCCGAGACCACCGCGCGGCTGCGCGGGCTCGACGTGCGCGACGCCCGCGCGGAGCGGGACGCCGTCCTCGACGAGCTGGGGCTCACGCCGCTCGCCGGACGGCCGCTGCGCAAGCTGTCCGGGGGGCAGCGGCGGCTCGCCTGTTTCGCGACGGCGCTGGTGGGGGAGCGGCGGCTGCTGGTCCTCGACGAGCCGACGACCGGGATGGATCCCGTCGCCCGGCGTGCCGTCTGGTCCGCGGTCGACCGGCGGCGCGCGGAGCGGGGGACGACCGTGCTGCTCGTCACCCACAACGTCATCGAGGCGGAGACCGTCCTCGACCGGGTCGCCGTCCTCGACCGCGGGCGCGTCATCGCCTGCGACACGCCCGCCGGGCTGAAGGAACAGGTCGCCGGGGAGGTGCGGGTCGACCTCGTCTGGCGGGAGCGGGCGCCTTTGGACGTCCCCGAGGTGGCCGCGCTGCGGGAGCGGGCCGTCGAGTCCGGGCGGCGGTGGACGCTGCGGCTCGCGCCGGAGGAGGCCCGGGCGGTGGTGTCGACGGTGACCGGTGGGGCCGCGTTCGCCGCGCTCGACGATTTCACGCTGGCGACGCCGAGTCTTGAGGACGTGTACCTCGCGCTCGGGGGAGATGCCCGGCAGGGGCTGGTGAAGGCATGAAGGGGGCTTTTGGCGTCCTGTGTGACGGGATGAGTTTTCCGGACGCCGGATCCGTAGGGGACGGGGTCGGGGCCGTGGGGATGTCCGGGGCCTTGGAGATGAGGAGCAGTGCCACGTGAGTGTCGTACCCGCCGGGGTTCTGCCCGGGAGTGTCCGGGCCGCCGGGGCCGGTGAGCGGGAGGTCGCCGAGCTGGGGCCCCGGGCTCGGCTGTGGCCGTCGCTGGTCGCCGTGTACCGGGCGCAGTTGTCGCGTGCGCGGGTGGCTCGGATTCCGCTGCTCTTCGTCGCGACGTTCCAGTCCGTGGGGATCCTCATCATGATGCGGGGGGTCGTGGACGGGGGGAGCGAGGCGGAGTCGGTCGTCGCCGGGTCCGCCGTTCTCGTCGTCGCCTTCGTAGCGCTCAACCTCCTCGCCCAGTACTTCGGGCAGCTTCGGGCCAGTGGAGGGCTGGACCACTACGCCACGCTGCCCGTGCCGCCCGCCGCGGTGGTGCTGGGTGCGGCCGGGGCGTACGCGTCGTTCACCGTGCCGGGGACCGTCGTGACGGCCGTCTTCGGGTGCGTGCTGTTCGGATTGCCGCTGACTCATCTCTGGGTCCTCATCGCCGTCATCCCCCTCGCCGGGGCCGCGCTCTCCGGGCTCGGCGCGGCCTTCGGCCTCCTCGCGCCCCGGCCCGAGCTGGCCACCGTCATGGGGCAGCTGGGGATGTCCGCCGCCCTGCTGCTCGGGGTCCTGCCGCCCGACCGGATGCCGGAGGTGGTGCGGTTCGCGCGGGATCTGCTGCCGTCCACGTACGGGGTGGAGGCCCTCGCCCGAACGTTCTCCGCACGGCCGGACTGGGCGTTGGTGCTGGGGGATCTGGCGGTCTGCGCGGGGGTGGGGGTCGTGTCGTTGGCGGTGGCGACTTGGGCTTATCGGAGGGCTGCGGTTCGGTAAGGGGGCGGTGCGAATTCGATTCGGCCCCGCGTCCCTGGAGGGCTGGGTGTTGTCGAGGGTTCGGTTGTCGGTTCGTCCCGGTTGGTCATCGGTTGCTCTGTGGGGCGTCGCCCGGAGTGGCGTCCGGTGGGGCGGGGGAAAGGTGGGCCTGGCACGATGGCAGGGTGACCGCTCCGTTGACTCCGCCTACGCCGCCGCATGAACCGTCTCCGCGGGGGGACTGGCCTCCGCCGCCTCCGGAGGGGTACGGGCAGGTGCCGGCCTCGCCGGAGAAGCGTGCGGAGTTGTTCGCGGATGTGCGGGACGGCGTTGTCGTCGCCGTCGGCGTGACGGTGCTCGGGCTGGCGCTGGGGCTGCTGTGGCTGTGGCTGGCGCCGCGCGTGCCGCTTGTCGGGGACCAGTCCGACGGGAGCTGGGTCGTCTACCTCAAGGACTCCGAGGGGGAGCAGGCGATCGGGGTCGACGGAACGTTCACCCTGTTGGCGTTGGCGTGTGGTGCCGTCAGCGCGGTGGGCGTTTTCCTGTGGCGCCGGCGCGGCGGGATCCCCCTCGTCGTCGGGCTCATGGCCGGCGGGATCCTCGCGTCCGTGGTGGCCTGGCAGCTCGGCGTGTGGCTCGGCCCCTCCTCCGACGTCATCGCCCAGGCCAAGAGCGCGGGCAAGGGCGTCACCTTCTCGGCCCCCCTGAAACTCGGCGCCAAGAACGCCCTGATGGCCTGGCCCGTCGCCGCCCTCCTCACCCACCTGTGCCTCACGGCCCTGTTCGGCCCGAGGGACCCGGAACCGTACGAGCTGCCGTATGTGACGCCGTCGGCGTAAGGGGGTGCCGCGGGTGGGGTGAGTGCCGGAGCTGTGCCGGTGAGTCCCGGGTGGGGGCGGTCGCAGGAGGGGCCGCGTTCTCGACCGTACGGCCCTGTGGACGCCCGCGGCCTACCGAACCGCCCTCGCCGTCTCTCTCCTCCACGCCCGGCCACCGCGAACCGGCCCGGCCATACATGCCGTCTCAGCTCTGGTGACATACCGGCCGCCCGCGTGCTGCGGCGGGCGCCCGGCAAAATGCTCCCGGCATTACGCACCGCGCCGGGTTCCGGCACACCGCGCCCGGCTCTCCTGAACCTTGCAGGCCCCCACGAACCGGCCCGGCCATACATGCCGCCCCGGCTCTGGTGACATGCCGGCCGCCCGCGTGCTGCGGCCGGCACCGGCGAGACGCTTCCGGCGTTGCACACCGCGTGCGCCTCCGGCACACCGTGCTCGGCTCCCGTGAGCCTGTCCCGCCTCTGCGAAGCGCGCCCGGTTCAAGCCCGGTCCTTGTGTGTGGTGCCCGGCCTCTGCCTGCCGTCTCGGCTCGCGTGAACCAGGCCCGGCTCCCGCCGACCGAGAACCCAGCCCGGCCGCCCGACGAACCGCCCCGCCCCCTACGCCGGCCGCCTCCCGTGATTCGCTCGCCTCTTCTTCGTCCGCCACTTCCGCTTCCGCGTGCGTTTCGACATGCCTTCTCTGCTTAACGGAGAGAGGGCGTCGCGTCGAGACCTCAGGTGCGTCCGATGGGGGCGAGGACCGCGTCGGTGAGGGTGGTGAGGTCGGTGGGGGAGAGTTCGACCTCCAGGCCGCGGCGGCCGGCGGAGACGCAGATGGTGGGGTGGGCGGTGGCGGAGGCGTCGAGGACGGTGGGGAGGCGTTTGCGCTGGCCGAGGGGGGAGATGCCGCCCCGGACGTAGCCGGTGGTGCGTTCGGCGAGGGCGGGGTCG
The DNA here is from genome assembly GCA_036569285.1 of Streptomyces sp. Lineage (GTDB taxonomy): Bacteria > Actinomycetota > Actinomycetes > Streptomycetales > Streptomycetaceae > Streptomyces. The sequence goes on along the minus strand of DATCQX010000903.1, from coordinate 6,649 downwards.
GCCATCGCGGCCTTCTTGCCGCCCACCGCCGTGGCCAGCGCCTTCAGGTCGAGGGTGCCCGCCACGGGGACGACGGCGACGGTCAGCGCGCCGTCGACGTCGGCGACGAGGGTCTTGAACACCCTTTCCGGTGACACCCCCATCGCCTCGGCGGCCTCCTCGCCGTACGAGGGATGCGCGGGATCGTGGTCGTACGCGTGGACGGTGTACGACACCCCCGCCGCCGTCAGCGCGACCGTCGCCGGCGTCCCTCCGGCCTGCTTCTTCGCCTTCTTCGCCACGGAACCCCTCAGTTCAGGCTCGTAGGGCCGCGCGTCAGGTCCGACGCGGGCAGGGACGGCAGACTACGGAGGATCGCCGTCTCCACGCGAAGCAGTTTCAGCTCGTCCCGCAGCCGGGAGGCGAAATCCGGCGCCTGGAGAAGCCGCTGCTTGGACGGCGTGTCGAGCATCATCGTCGCGGCGACGAGGTACGACACGACCCCGGGCTCGTCCGGCAGATCACCGGACAGGACGGACAGCTCACGGGCCCCGGCGAGCCGCTTCTGGTACTGCTGGAACGCCCGCAGGACGACCTCCGCGAGCGCCTCGGCCTCCTCGCCGCGCTCCTCGGGCAGCTCCTCCAGCTCGGCCGTGAGGAAGGGCCCCGACGCGTCGACGGACCGCAGCCGCACCCGCGTCGTCCCGGTCGCGAGGACCTCGAACGTGCCGCCGGGCCGCTCGCGGATCGTCGCGGCGTCGGCGACGCAGCCCACGGAGTGGAACGCCTTGAGGGGGTCGGCGCCGAAGCCGGCGAGCGGCCCGCGCTGTGGCTGAGCTGCGGCGTCGGGCATGCCCTGGGCTGCGGGCGCCACCTCGTGCCCGTCGCGGATGGCCACGACGGCGAACCGGCGCGGCGCGTCCTCGGGCGTCTTGAGCAGCTCGCGCATCATGGCGCGATAACGCTCCTCGAAGACGTTCAGCGGCAGCACCAACCCGGGGAACAGCACCGAGTTCAGTGGGAAGAGCGGGAGACGGACGATGGTCACGGCGGAGAAGCCTAATGGTCCGCGCCGGTCGCCTGTCCGTCATGACCGCTCCACGGTCGGGCCGGACGGCCGCTCACGATGTCCTCGCGGACGGCGAGGAAGTGGCCGAGGGGGTCGTCGGAGAAGCGGTTCCAGGGGAACGAGGTCACGTACGGGCCGAGCATCCGCAGCTGGACGAGGGCGTCCTCGCGCCGGTCGAGCCGGGACAGGACGTACACCAGGCCGTTGCGCACCTCGGCCGCCCGCGAGTCGTCGGGGCCGAGGCGGGCGGACAGGACGATCGCCCGGTCCGCCGCCGCGTCGAGGCGGGCGCGCGGCACCTCGGGCCCGCAGCCGTCCGTCAGGTACATCATCGCGGTGAGCGCGGGCAGCGACTGGACGAGGGAGTCGGCGGGGGCGTCCTGCGCGGCGCGGTCGGCGAAGTCGAAGCACTCGCGGTGCGCGCCGTGCCAGGAGAACGCCAGGTAGCGCAGGGCGGCCAGATGGCACCCGAAGTGGTGCGGCGCACGGCGGACGGCCGCCTCCCACAGCTCCCCGAAGTACTTGTGCCCGGCATGCGCCCCGCGCGCGTGGTCCAGGGCGATGCGCCACGGCACCGGGTCGCGGTCCCAGCTCTGCGCGGCGGCCGTGATCAGCGGGCTGACCTCGCGCAGCAGCTCCTCGCGGGCGGGCGAGCGCCAGGCGCGGCCCATCGCGAGCTGGGCGGCGACGACCAGGACGTCCGGATCGCGGGGCGCGCGCGCCCGCCACTCCTCGAACCACTCGGGCCGAGCGTCCGCGAACGCCGCGAGGCGTCTGACGTAGCCGTCGCGGGCCTCCCAGTCGCGGCGCACGCGGGTGCGTGCGAGGAGTCCGGCCGCCGGTCTGTGCTCGCCGCGCCCGGCCGCGACGAGCGCGGGGCCGAGCAGGTCGTCGGGGGCGTCGAGCAGCATCTCGTCGTCGGCCGGCAGTCCGGTCGAGGCGAGGGGCGGCGCGGCCTTCGGGGCGCGGGCCGGGCGGATGAACGTGGGCAGCAGAGCCATGGTGCCGACCATTGAAAAACGCTGGTCGGCCAGGCGCCAGAGGTAAAGCGCAAGCCATTGAAAGTTGTACGTCCAGAAGTCAAGGGACAGTAAAAGGTTACCGTTCAGTCGGCACGGGACGGCCATGGCATGTGCTTTCCGTGGGCGTGAGAGCGCCCGTGGTGCGGGTTCCGTGCGGATCTCGGCGCGCATGTTTCAGTCCCTCCGCAGCATGCGAGTGGCACCCGCCGCCACCGTCGTCGCGAGGACCCAGCCGAGGAGGATCATCACGGCCGCCGCCCACTGCCAGGCGCCGTCCAGCCGCCACTGGCCGGTCTGGCCGAGGTCGATCACCGGCAGGAGGAGGTCCAGGGCGAACAGGACCGGGTCCCAGGAGGGGCCGCCCCCGCCCGTGGGCTGGTGCGGGGCGTGGTCGAAGGCGACCGAGCCCGCCGCCCACAGCACCCCCATCCACACCGCCGCCCGCCCCGGCCGGTACCCGTAGGCGACCGTCCAGTCCTGCGCGTAGCCCCACAGCTTCGCCCCCGGCGGGAGCGTCTCGCGGCGGCGGCGCTGTTTGGCGAGCAGGGTCTCCCGCGCGTACTCGTCCTCGCCGCCCGCGCGCAGGACCGCCGCCAGCCGCTCGTACGGCTCCGGCGCGTACTCGGCGGTCGCCGCCGCGACCCACGCGAGGCGCGCGGCCAGCGGGAAGGGGCCGACCGGTACGAGGCTGTCGTACGTGAACCCGGCCATGTGCAGCCGGCCGGGGCCCGGCCAGGCCGTGGCGCGGTCGATCAGGTTGACCACCCGGGCCCCCGATAGGACGACCGTCCCGCGCGCGGGACGCTCTCCGAGGAAGCGCAGCTCCGAGGCGTGCACCCGGCGCAGCGACACCTCCTGGTCGTCCGTGAGGACGAACCGCGCGGACTGGAGGTCGACGGCGTCACCGAACCGCCCGTCGTCCAGCCTGAGGCCGCCCCGGCACTCGAACCGCTGGACCCTGATGCCCCGCGCGGGCGTCACCCCCGCCGCCCGGCCCTGCCCGCCGGCCGCCGCCGGGGTCAGGTACAGCGAGCGCTCGACGGTGAGCTGCGGGGCGTTGAGCGCGAACCGGCCTCCCGGGTCGGACAGGCGCGCCCCGCGCAGGCTCAGGGACACCCCGACCTTCGCGCCGCGCAGGCTCAGTTCGCCGTACGACTCCAGCAGTTCCGCCTGGACGTCCTGGCCGACCGTCATGCCGTCCGCGACGAGGGAGCGCCCGCTGCGGTCGCCGTGCACCACCGCCTGGTTGAGCATCAGGTCCGTCCCTATGTGGGCGTCGGTCAGCCGGACGCCCTCGGGGAAGCGGCTGCGCGGGAGGTGCAGGTCCCCCTCCGTGTGCACCCGGGCCGCCTCCAGGCGGGGGACCGCGCAGTCCACCAGCCGCAGCGTCGTGAACCGGGCCTCCGGGAGCAGTACCTCCTGGTCGAACCGGCAGCCGCGCAGTTCGACGTAGGGCAGGACCCGGCCGCCGGAGAGGTCGAGCGCGCCGCTGATCCGGACCCCGGCGAGCTTCAGCGAGGACACCCGGCCCGTCAGCGCCGGCGGGCCGTCCAGCAGGAGCCAGGCCACCACCCTCGCCCTCACCGTCCGCCCCTCGCCCCAGGGGTGGCCGCCGTGAGGGTCGTCCACCTCGGGGTTGCCGCAGGTCAGGTCGTACAGACCGCCGTCCCGGAACGCCTGCCACAGCCCCGCCTCGACCGCCGTCAGGTCTCCCGGAAGGTCCCTGACATGCGGTCCGGCCCCCTCGATCACCACTTTCCCTCCTTCCTCGTACATCTGTTCTGCCCCCTGTTCTGCCCGCTGAGTCACGCTTTGAACACTGAACGTGACATCGATCAGGGAAAGTTCCCAGGTTTGGCTACTTTGCGTGATGAACCCGCTCTGTATCAGCCATTGATACGCGCGAACGGCGCCCGGCCCGGTTCTGCGAGAATTGACCGCGTGATCTCCCGAATCGATCTGCGCGGCGACGCCCTCCCCGAGGGACCCGCCCTGCGCGACCTGCTGCCCCGAGCCGACTTCGACGTCTCGGCCGCCCTGGAGAAGGTGCGTCCGATCTGCGAGGCCGTGCATCATCGGGGAGACGCGGCGCTGATCGACTTCGCCGAGCGGTTCGACGGCGTCCGCCTCACCTCCGTCCGCGTCCCCGCCGAGGCGCTCACCACCGCGCTGGCCGACCTCGACCCCGCCGTCCGCGCCGCCCTGGAGGAGTCCATCCGGCGCGCGCGCCTCGTGCACCGCGCGCAGCGCCGTACGACCCGCACGACGCAGGTCGTGCCGGGCGGCAGCGTCACCGAGAAGTGGGTGCCCGTCGACCGGGTCGGGCTCTACGCGCCGGGCGGCCGGTCGGTCTACCCGTCCTCCGTGATCATGAACGTCGTGCCGGCGCAGGAGGCGGGCGTCCCGTCGATCGCCCTGGCCTCCCCGGCGCAGGCCGAGTTCGACGGCCTCCCGCACCCCACGATCCTCGCCGCGTGCGCGCTCCTCGGAGTCGACGAGGTCTACGCCGCCGGCGGCGCCACGGCCGTCGCGATGTTCGCCTACGGCACCGAGTCCTGCCCGCCCGCGAACATGGTCACCGGCCCCGGCAACATCTGGGTCGCCGCCGCCAAACGGTTCTTCACCGGCAGGATCGGCATCGACGCCGAGGCCGGACCGACCGAGATCGCGGTCCTCGCGGACGCGAGCGCCGACCCCGTGCACATCGCGTCCGACCTGATCAGCCAGGCCGAGCACGACCCGCTCGCCGCCGCCGTCCTCGTCACCGACTCCGCCGAACTCGCGGACGCCGTCGAGAAGGAACTGGTCCCGCAGGTCGCCGCCAGCAAGCACATCGACGACCGGATCGCCCCCGCGCTCGCCGGCCGGCAGTCCGCGATCGTCCTCGTCGACGGCATCGAGGAGGGCCTGCGCGTCGTGAACGCGTACGGCGCCGAGCACCTGGAGATCCAGACCACCGACGCCGCGGCCGTCGCGGAGCGCGTGCGCAACGCGGGCGCCGTCTTCGTCGGCCCCTGGGCGCCCGTCTCCCTCGGCGACTACGCGGCCGGCTCCAACCACGTCCTGCCCACCGGAGGGTGCGCCTGCCACTCCTCCGGACTGTCCGTGCAGTCGTTCCTGCGCGGCATCCACATCGTCGACTACACGCGCGAGGCACTCGCCGAGGTCGCCCACCACGTCGTCACGCTCGCGGAGGCCGAAGACCTCCCGGCACACGGCGCGGCGATCAAGGCGAGGTTCGACTGGAAGGTCCCGGAGAGCAAGTGACAGGCATCGACGATCTCCCCGTACGGGACGAGCTGCGCGGCAAGTCCCCCTACGGAGCGCCCCAACTGGACGTCCCCGTACGGCTGAACACGAACGAGAACCCCTACCAGCTCCCCGAAGAGCTGGTCGAGCGGATCGCCGAGCGCGTGCGCGAAGCCGCCCGCGACCTCAACCGCTACCCGGACCGGGACGCCGTCGAGCTGCGCACCCAGCTCGCGAAGTACCTCACGGACACCACCGGGTACGAGGTCGCGCGCGCCAACGTGTGGGCGGCGAACGGCTCCAACGAAGTCATTCAGCAGCTGCTCCAGACGTTCGGCGGGCCCGGCCGCACCGCGATCGGCTTCGAGCCGTCGTACTCGATGCACGGCCTCATCGCGCGCGGGACGGGCACCGGCTGGATCCCGGGCCCCCGGGGCGACGACTTCACGATCGACGTGGACGACGCCACCCGCGCGATCTCCGAGCACCGCCCGGACGTCGTCTTCGTGACGACCCCCAACAACCCCACCGGCAACGCCGTCCCGAGCGACACCGTCCTCGCGCTGTACGAGGCCGCGCAGGCCGCGAAGCCGTCCATGGTCGTCGTCGACGAGGCGTACATCGAGTTCAGCCACGGCGACTCGCTCCTGCCCCTCCTGGAGGGCCGGCCGAACCTGGTGATCTCCCGGACGATGTCCAAGGCGTTCGGCGCCGCAGGGCTGCGCCTCGGCTACCTCGCCGCCCACCCCGCGGTCGTGGACGCCGTGCAGCTCGTACGACTTCCCTACCACCTCTCGGCGGTCACCCAGGCGACCGCCTTGGCCGCCCTGGAGCACACCGGCACGCTCCTGAAGTACGTCGAACAGCTCAAGGCGGAACGCGACCGGCTGGTCGGCGAGCTGCGGGCCATCGGCTACGAGGTGACCGAATCCGACGCCAACTTCGTGCAGTTCGGCCGTTTCGACGACCCGCACGCCGCGTGGCGATTCATTCTGGACCGCGGCGTCCTGATCAGGGACAACGGGGTACCCGGATTCCTCCGGGTGTCCGCCGGCACCCCCGCGGAGAACGACGCGTTCCTGGACGCGGTCCGTGAACTCAAGAAGGAGCAGCGCGCATGAACCGCGTCGGCCGTATAGAGCGCACCACCAAGGAGACGTCCGTCCTGGTCGAGATCGACCTCGACGGCACGGGCAGAACCGAGATCTCCACGGGCGTCGGCTTCTACGACCACATGCTCGACCAGCTCGGCCGGCACGGTCTGTTCGACCTGACCGTGAAGACCGAGGGCGACCTGCACATCGACTCGCACCACACCATCGAGGACACC
>DATCQX010000902.1:0-3762 GCA_036569285.1 Streptomyces sp. | reverse complement strand
CTGCCCCCAGATGCGTCCGGTGCCCTCGTGCCGGTAGCCGGCCGCGACCAGTTCCTCCAGCGTCTCGCTGCGCAACGGCACTCCCGGTACCGCGCGCAGGTCGGGGCCGGGGCGGAAGACCTCGTTGGAGACGATCTGCCGGTCGTCGGCATCCACGACCTCCCTGATCGAGGAGACCACCCGGCGCCCCTCGTGGCCCCGGGGACGGTCGAGGTGGACGACGAAGTCCAGCGCCCCGGCGACCAGGAGGTTGGTGGCCTCCAGCGGCAGGCGTTCCGGGCCCTGGACGGCGTAGGCGGCGAGGCGGGTGAAGGCGCCGCGGCTGGAGGAGGCGTGGAGAGTGCCCATCGAGCCGTCGTTGCCCTGCGACATGGCATTGCACATCGGGATCACCTCGGGCCCGCGGACTTCACCGACGATCACCCGGTCCGGCGACATCCGCAGCGCCCACCGCACCAACTCCGCCTGCGACACCTCCCCCTGGCCCTCGATGTTGGCTTCGCGGGCCTGCATCGCCACCACGTCCGGGTGCGCCCGCTCGTCGGCGTCGAGACCGAGTTCGTAGGTGTCCTCGACCGTCACCAGCCGCTCCCACGGCGGGATCTCCGCCGCCAGCGCGCGCAGCAGAGTGGTCTTCCCGATCGCCGTGCCGCCGGTGACGAGGATGTTCTTGCGGGCGCGGACCATCGCGGCCAGCAGTGACTCCAAAGCCGCGTCCAGGGTTCCGTTCGCGCGCAGCTGGGCCAGGGTAACGCGCTCGAAGCGGTGCCGGCGGATCGACAGGGAGGGCCGTCTGGTGACCGCCATCACCGCGAACGCCCGCTCCCCACCCGGGAGTTGGAAGCTCACGCCGGGGCTGGCGCGGTCGAAGCGGCGTTCCTCCACCCCGCTGCGGGCCGCCAACTCCCGGATCAGATCCACCAGTTCCGCATCCGAGCCGACCACCGCGGGCAGACGCTCGCGGCGGCCGTCGGCGTAGCGGACGAAGGTCCGATCGCCGGTGACGTTGATGTTCTCGATCCGCGTGTCCCGCAGCAACGGTTCCAGCCCGGCCAGCCCGAACACCTCCCGCACCACCGCCGTGATGACCGCCTGCTCGGTCTCCGGCGGCAGCACCGGCGTCCCGTCGGCGAGGAGCTGGTGGGTAAACTCCTCGGCAGCGTCGTTGAGGATCCGTCCTGCCAGCGCCATCCGTTCCGCGTCCGGCATCGGCGGACGGCCGGCGGCCTCGTCCGCGCGCAGCTGGTCGGTCATCCGTTCCGCGAGGCGCTTGCGCAGATGCAGCCGCAGCCGCTCCTGCGGCGCCGCGGCCTGCATCCGGCGCGCCGACAACCCTGCTGCCGGAGCGTGGGGTTGGGCTGCTCCGGGGCCGCCTGCGGGAGGGAAGACGCCTCCATACGGCAACTTCGTGATCTTCTTCGGTTCAGTCATCTCCATGCCGTTCTCGGATCGTCTACCCCGGCCTTGGGGCTGATGCTGAGCAAGGTGGTCGGCTCGTCCGGCGGAACCGCGGCGGCTCGGGCGGCCGTGTCCTCGGCGAGGCGGGCGAGAGCGCGGCCGAGCGGGGAACGGGCCGGTGCCGTACGCCGGCCGGGACGCCCGCCCAGACCGGCAGCTCCCTTGGGGTCATGCGGGAGACGGGCCGTCACCGGGGCGTCCAGGGCGCGGGCGATCTCCTCGTCGGGGTAACCGTCACCGACCAGGACGAGGGACGGGCGTCTCGTCCAGCACACGACCGCGGGCCACTGGGCGGCCACGTGCGCGAGCGCGTCGTCACAGGCGCGGGCGAGCAGCAGGAGGACGTCGGCGTCCCGGGCCACCTTCAGCGCCGGTGAGTCGGCGTCGAGGCGTCCGCAGTCGGCGATCACGATCGTCCCGGCGCGGCCCGCCGCCCACTTGAGGACCTCCGTCCCGCGCCGGGTGACCTGCGCGAGCGAGGCCCGAGCCTGCTCCGTCCCTGCCGGGCCCACGATCACCGGCAGTCCGCCGGGCAGCCGCTGCGTGTGCTCCCACGCCAGACCCGGCCCCGCGCGGTGCCGCACGGCGGCGGCCAGGCTCATCAGCCCCGGCGCCGTCTCCAGCCGGAACCGCGCCCACAGATCTCCCCCGGCCGGATCGCACTCCACGACCACCGGCTGCTGTCCCGACGGCCATCCCGACGCCAGCCCCACAGCCGCCGTGGTCACCCCAGGGGAACCCTTCAGACTCGCCAGCGCCACGAGCGTCACCGGCCGTCCCCGCGCACCGTCACCACACTGATCCGGCCGTCCGGCAGAGCGGCGACCTGACGGGCGTCCGCCTCCGTCATCAGCAGAGACAGGACCACGCCCTGGTCGGCGTTCGCGTGGACGTCAGTCACCGTGGCCTCCCATGCCGACGCCTCGGTCTGAGACGTCCCGTCTTCACCGGGTGCAGCGACCACCGTGACGCGGTTGCCGGCCTGGACCTCCGGCGGGAACTGGCCCGCCTTCAGCCCCACCGCCGCCACCGCCTCACCCTCCGGCGGAATCCGCGACGGCCCCAGCACGTCCCGCGTCAGCAGAATCCCGGCGGGAAGGCTGTAGGCGACCGGACGCCCCAGCACCGCGCTACGCGCCCGCACGGGGACGAACGTCAGCGCCCGGTCGGACGAGACGCTCACCTCCCGCAGATCACGTTCCGACAGCACCTGCCCGACCGTCACCGGCCGCGCCAGCACCAACACAGCCTCCTGATCACCGACCTGAGCCGCCACCACAGCCCCGCCCACCGTGCAGCCGAGCACCAACAGCACCCCCATCAGCAGATACGGAAGCTGCCGGCGGACGGGTACACCGGTCATCCGCGCGGGCTGTTTCCGCCCCGCTGACGGCGGCCTGTCCGGTCCGGGACGACCGGACGGCGTGAACGAACGGGTATCGGCCAACGGATGCCTCCCGGCACGGACGTCACCCCGCCACACCGAAAACGCGGTGGACGAGACCAAAGAATGGGTTGTCGTCGCTCTCCGACCGTCTGCTGGACGGCAGGAGCACGGGACGGCTTCAGCCGTCGCTGTTGAGCGCCTGGCTCTCCGCGACCGCGAAGCCAGCGCCCGAGGTGGTCGTCAGACCGGGGAAGACGCCGCTCTGGCCGGCGCCGGACCAGGTCACCGTCCAGTCCACCGTCGCCGAGACGGCGAACGTGCCGCCCGGCCGCCCGGCGGAGGAGATGCGATAGGTGTAACCGCAGTCCGGAGAAGGAGACTGAGGGTTTCCGCCGATGCCGTAGGGCGTACCGGGACCAGCGCACGTCACCGTGGAGCCGTCCCCCATCGCCCACTCCACCGACACCGGCCGGGCAACGGCTGTCACCGACACCCCCGGCACCGAGGCCGTCGCCGACACCGCACCCCACATCTCTCGGTCCAGCCACAGCCAGGTCGGCAGACCCACCAACTGCTCCGCCGCCGGACTCGCCTCGATCCGCGGCGACGGCAATCTCAGCTGATCGCGGGCGAGTTGAGCCAGTTCCAGAGGTGACGGCAGCGGCACCCCACCGGCCTGCCGCTGGCCGTCCGGAATCCAGACCGGTGGCCGGTAGAGTGCGTCCCGGACTCCGCCCGCCGCGCAGCGGTACACGTACCAGGCACCCGGCTCACCTGGCTTCGGCTCCGCCACCGGCCTCACGTTATACGCCACGGCCACCACTCCCCCACCGCTCACCTCACCGTCGTACGACGCCTGTAATGCCGAGGGTGGAGGGGCGTAGTCACTGCGCTCGTAGGAGCATGACGCCAGGTTC
>DATCQX010000901.1:0-6774 GCA_036569285.1 Streptomyces sp. | reverse complement strand
CTGGATCAGCCGGTCCACCAGCTCGCCGTACGCGACGCCCGTCTCCTCCCACATCTTCGGGTACATGGAGATCGGCGTGAAGCCGGGCATGGTGTTGATCTCGTTGATGACGAACTCGCCGTCCTCGGTGAGGAAGAAGTCGGCGCGGACGAGGCCTTCGCAGGAGGCGGCGTCGAAGGCGTCGATCGCCAACCGGCGGACTTCGGCGGTCTGTTCGGGGGTGAGGGGCGCGGGGACGATGCCGGGGACCGAGTCGATGTACTTGGACTCGAAGTCGTAGTAGGCGTGGGCGGAGGGGATCTCCGCGGGGACGGAGGCGCGGGGGCCGTCCTCGAACTCCAGGACGCCGCACTCGATCTCACGGCCCCGGACGGCCGCCTCGACCAGGATCTTCGGGTCGTGGCGCTGGGCCTGCGCGATCGCCTCGTCCAGGCCGGAGGGGTCGTCGACCTTCGTGATGCCGATGGACGAGCCCGCGCGGGCGGGCTTCACGAACAAGGGCCAGCCGTGGTCGGCGGCGAAACCGGCGATGCGTTTACGGGCGCCGGGTTCGTCCTGCGCCCACTCGCGGGGGCGGATCACCAGGTAGGGGCCGACCTTGAGGCCGAAGGAGGTGAAGACGCGCTTCATGTACTCCTTGTCCTGGCCGACGGCGGAGGCGAGCACGCCCGAGCCGACGTACGGGACGCCGGACAGCTCCAGCATCCCCTGGAGGGTGCCGTCCTCGCCGTACGGGCCGTGCAGGACCGGGAAGACGACGTCGACCTCACCGAGCGCCTTCGGCACCGATCCCGGCTCGCTGTAGACGACTTCGCGGTTCGCCGGGTCCAGCGGGAGCACCACTCCCCCGTCGCCGCCCTCCGCGAGATCGGCGACCTCGGGAGTGCGCCGGTCCGCGATCGCCATCCGCTCCGGCTCGTCCGCCGTGAGCATCCAGCGGCCCTCGCGGGTGATGCCGATCGGCAGCACGTCGTACTTCTCCCGGTCCACAGCCCTCAGTACGGCGCCGGCGGTCACCACGGAGATCCCGTGCTCGGAACTGCGCCCACCGAACACAACGGCCACGCGCGGCTTCCGCGCGGACTTCGACTCAGGGCTCTGGGGAAGGTTCTCGGTGCTCATATCGCGACGAGAGTACCCGCTGGTAGTCCCCGAGTCAGCGTCCGCCGGTCCGTTGTCGCTGAGCGTCGCGAGGGGTTTGCGGTGCGTCGTGACGTGCGGGGTGTCCGCCCTACCGGCGTTCCGGCTTCGCGCTGCGGGACATCAGTTCCTTCAGCGCCACCACGGGGGGCTTCGCGTTGTGGACGATGTCGACGACCGTTTCGGTGATGGGCATGTCGACGGCGTGGTGGCGGGCCAAGTCCAGTACGGACTGGCAGGACTTGACGCCCTCGGCGGTCTGTTTGGTGACCGCGATCGTCTCGCTGAGGGTCATGCCCTTGCCGAGGTTGGTGCCGAAGGTGTGGTTGCGGGAGAGCGGGGAGGAGCAGGTGGCGACGAGGTCGCCGAGGCCCGCGAGACCGGCGAAGGTCAGGGGGTCGGCGCCCATGGCGAGGCCCAGACGCGTCGTCTCGGCCAACCCCCGTGTGATCAACGACCCCTTGGCGTTGTCACCGAGGCCCATGCCGTCCGCGATGCCGACGGCGAGGCCGATGACGTTCTTGACGGCGCCGCCCAGCTCGCAGCCGACGACGTCCGTGTTGGTGTAGGGCCGGAAGTACGGGGTGTGGCAGGCCAGTTGGAGGCGTTGGGCGACGGCCTCGTCCGTGGCGGCGACGACGGCCGCGGCCGGCATCCGGGAGGCGATCTCCCGTGCGAGGTTGGGCCCGGTGACGACGGCGATGCGCTCGGCACCGACCTTGGTGACGTCCTGGATGACCTCGCTCATCCGCATGGTGGTGCCGAGTTCGACCCCCTTCATGAGCGAGACGAGCACGGTGTCCGGCGCCAACAGGGGCGTCCAGTCGGCCAAGTTGGCGCGCAGCGTCTGCGAAGGCACCGACAGGACCGTGAAGTCGGCGCCGGCCATCGCCTCGGCGGGGTCGGTGGTCGCCCGGATGCCCTCGGGGAGTTCGAGCCCGGGGAAGTAATCGGGGTTCTGCCGCGCCGAGTTGATCGCCTCGGCGACCTCGGGCCGCCGCGCCCACACCGTCACCTCGCAGCCCGCGTCCGCGAGGACGACGGCGAAGGCCGTCCCCCATGAACCCGCGCTGAGGACTGCCGCCTTGACGGACTCGCTCACTTGCCGATCTCTCCTTCGTGGCTGTGCTCCGCCTCGGTGCGGCGCCGCTGCTCGATCCGCTCCCGGCGCGGATCGTAGGGCGTGTCGGGCGCCTTCTCGCCGCGGATCTCCTCCAGCAGCCGGGTGACGTCGGCCATGATGACCTCCGTGGCCTCCTTGAGGAGTTCGGGGGTCATCTCCCGGTCGTAGAAGCGCGTGAGGTCGACCGGCGGCCCGGCCAGCACGTGGTGCGTCTTGCGGGGGAAGAGGTTCAGCTTCATCGTGTACGGCGCGAGCACCTCGTTGGCGCCCCACTGCGCGACGGGGATGACCGGGCACTTGGTGCGCAGAGCGACCCTCGCCGCACCGGACTTGGCCGTCATGGGCCACAGTTCGGGGTCCCGGGTGATGGTGCCCTCGGGATAGAAGGCGACGCACTCGCCGCGCTCCACGGCGTCGATCGCGGCCCGGAAGGCGCTGAGCGCGTCCGTCGACTCGCGGTAGACCGGGATCTGTCCGCTGCCCCGCATGAAGGCGCCGACGAATCCCTTCTTGAAAAGGCCGCTCTTCGCGAGGAATCGGGGAACACGGCCGGTGTTGTACTGGAAATGGGCGTACGTGAAGGGGTCGATGTGCGAATTGTGGTTGACCGCGGTGATAAATCCGCCGTCGGCCGGGATGTGCTCCATTCCCTGCCAGTCCCGCTTGATCAGAACCACGAGCGGCGGTTTGGCGATCACCGCTGCAAAGCGGTACCAGAAGCCGATTCTGCGGCGGGGCACGCGGACACCTACCTCTTCCTTCAGGACCACAGGACTTCCCACGGCCTGTTCCAGGGTCGTTCCGGCGGCCGGGAGCCGCACAAGTGTGGCCCCGGTCGGCGGGTCTGTCGAGAACACCGTACGCCCCGAAGGAAGAACCGCCAGATGGGAAAGGTTGCAGCCGGGTGACAATGACCGCGACGAGCAAGGGACGGTAAGCCGGTGCAGTGGACGTTGGTCATCCCCCTCAAACCCCTCTCGCGGGCCAAGAGCAGGCTGTCGGACACGGCCGGGGACGGGGTGCGGCCGGGTCTGGCGCTGGCCTTCGCGCAGGACACGGTGGCCGCGGCGCTGGCCGCGACGGCCGTCCGCGGTGTGGTGGTCGTCACGGACGACCCGCTGGCGGGGCGGGAACTCGGGGCGCTGGACGCCCGGATCGTCCCGGACGCGCCGGGGGCGGGCCTGAACGCCGCGCTGCGGCACGGCGAGGGCGCCGTCCGCGCGATGTTCCCGGAAACGGCTCTCGCGGCCCTGAACGCCGATCTCCCGGCGTTGCGTCCCCGTGAATTGACCCGGGTCCTCGATGCGGCGGCGGAATTCCCGCGCGCATTTCTGCCGGATGCCGCGGGACTCGGCACGACTTTGCTCGCCGCGTCCGCGGGCAATCCCCTGCTGCCCGCGTTCGGCACGGATTCCCGCCGCCGCCACCGCGCTTCGGGCGCGGCCGAACTCGCCCTCCCCGACGTCGAGTCCGTCCGCCAGGACGTGGACACCGGCGACGATCTGCGCGCCGCCCTCACCCTCGGCGTCGGCCCCCGCACCACGCTCGCCACCGCCCGCCTCCTCATCCCCGGCCAGTAGGCTGCGCCCATGCAGGCGACGGCTTACACCTACGACCCCGACACCCGCACGGGCCAGGTCCTCCTGGACGACGGCACCCCGCTCCCCTTCGACGCGGCGGCGTTCGACGCGGGGGGCCTGCGGCTGCTGCGGGTGGGGCAGCGGGTCCGCATCGAGACGGAAGGCCCGGCGGACGGCCCGAGGATCACCCTGGTGACGCTCCAGACGTTCTGAACCCTCCCCGGAACACACCGCGGGCCGGACTCCACAGGGTGTGGAAGTCCGGCCCGACGCGTGAGTCCCGGCGACAGCCTTACGCCTTGGTGGCGGCGACCTTCTTCGCGGTGGTCTTGCGAGCAGTCGACTTCTTGGCCGGCGCCTTCTTCGCCGGGGCCTTCTTGGCGACGGCCTTCTTCGCGGTGGCCGCCTTCTTGGCGGTCGTCTTCTTGGCCGCGGCCGTCTTGGCGGTCGCCTTCTTCGCCGGGGCGGCCTTCTTCGCGGCGGCGGTCTTGGTCGTGGTGGCCTTCTTCGCCGCGGCCTTCTTGACCGTCGCCGAAGCGGTGCCGCTCAGGCTGCCCTTGGGCGCCTTCTTGACCGCGACGTCGTTCTTCGGGAGCTTCTTCGAGCCGCTCACCAGGTCCTTGAAACCCTGGCCCGCGCGGAAGCGCGGGACGGACGTCTTCTTGACCCGGACCCGCTCGCCCGTCTGGGGGTTGCGGGCGTACCGCGCCGGGCGGTCGACCTTCTCGAACGAGCCGAAACCGGTGACCGAGACCCGGTCGCCCGCGACGACCGCGCGGACGATGGCGTCCAGAACCGCGTCGACCGCCTCGGCGGCGTTCTGACGGCCGCCGACCTTGTCCGCAATCGCTTCTACGAGCTGCGCCTTGTTCACGTCTTCCCCTTCGGAGACATTGCTGGAACGAAAGTGTCCAGGCTTTTTCGCACGTTAGGCAGATATATACCGCAAATCAAACACGAAACGGGCCTATCACCCTTGTGCCGCAACGGACTCGACCGCATTGGGCTGTTCAGCGTTCCTCGTCCGGGATTCGCCCCGCGTCGAGGTCAGCGGTGAACCGCTCCAGCCGCCTTGTCGCATCGGCGAGATCGTGCTTGGCCGCGGCCGTAATGACCAGCAGCTTCCGGGTCAGCGCCATCCGTACGCCCTCCGGGACTTGCAGTGCGCGCACCCTTCTGTGCGCTTCCTTCAGTTGGTCCGCGACCGCCGCGTAGAGCTTGAGTTGGCCGTCGTGTTCCATGCACAGATTGTGCCATCTAGGGCGAGTTGTCGCCCGCCAGGGGTGCAACTGCCGCCTCAAACAGCCGTCCGGGCACTGTTGGACACCGCGTCCACAGCGGTCGCGTACCCAGTCAACCACCGCTATAACGTTGGCAGTTGGGAAGATTTCGAGGAGATCCGCAGAAGCCGGACAGGCGTGGGCGGGCGCGGAAAAACGCCGTACCCCCGATCGGACCGATCGGGGGTACGGCGTGGCGTTCCGGTGGTTCGGTGGCCGAAACCAGCCTCGTCCGCTCAGACCTGGAGGGTGCGCGGCTTGTACGAGGGACGCTTCGCCTCGTACGCGGCGATGTCCGCCTCGTTCTGGAGGGTGATGGAGATGTCGTCCAGCCCGTTCAGCAGCCGCCAGCGGGCGTTGTCGTCCAGCTCGAACGAGGCGGTGACGCCCTCGGCACGGACTTCCAGCGCTTCGAGGTCGACGGTGATCTCGGCCTGCGGGTCGCGCTCGACGAGGTCCCAGAGCGCGTCCACGACCGGCTGGTCGAGGATGACCGTGAGCAGGCCGTTCTTCAGGGAGTTGCCCCGGAAGATGTCGGCGAACCGCGACGAGACGACCGCCTTGAAGCCGTAGTTCTGGAGCGCCCACACGGCGTGTTCACGCGAGGAGCCGGTGCCGAAGTCGGGGCCGGCCACCAGGACGCTCGCGCCCGCGCGCTCGGGACGGTTGAGGACGAACTCCGGGTCCCCCCGCCACGCCTCGAAGAGACCGTCCTCGAAGCCGTCCCTGGTCACCTTCTTGAGCCAGTGAGCAGGGATGATCTGGTCGGTGTCGACGTTGGAACGGCGCAGCGGGACGGCCCGGCCGGTGTGGGTGGTGAATGCTTCCATTGCTCTCAGACTCCAGCGGCGACGGGGGCGTCGGTCAGGTCGGCGGGCGAGGCCAGATGGCCCAGGACGGCGGTGGCGGCGGCGACCTGCGGGGAGACCAGGTGGGTACGGCCGCCCTTGCCCTGCCTGCCCTCGAAGTTGCGGTTGGAGGTGGACGCGGAGCGCTCACCGGGGGCCAGTTGGTCGGGGTTCATGCCCAGACACATCGAGCAGCCCGCGTGCCGCCATTCGGCGCCGGCCTCCTTGAACACGACGTCCAGGCCCTCGGAGACAGCCTGGAGGCCCACCCGCGCGGAGCCGGGGACGACCAGCATCCGTACGCCGTCGGCGACTTTGCGGCCCTTGACGAGTTCGGCGGCGGCGCGCAGGTCCTCGATGCGGCCGTTGGTGCACGACCCTACGAAGACGGTGTCCACCTTGATGGAACGCAGCGGCTGGCCGGCCTCCAACCCCATGTATTCCAGGGCCTTTTCGGCGGCGAGGCGCTCCGAGGCGTCTTCGTACGAAGCGGGGTCGGGGACGTTCGCCGAAAGGGGCGCGCCCTGGCCGGGGTTGGTGCCCCAGGTGACGAACGGGGAGAGTTCCTCGGCCTTGATGACGACCTCGGCGTCGAACTCGGCGTCGTCGTCGGTCCTCAGGGTCTTCCAGTACGCGACGGCGGCGTCCCAGTCCTCGCCCTGGGGGGCGTGGGCGCGGCCCTTGAGGTAGGCGAACGTCGTCTCGTCCGGGGCGATCATGCCCGCGCGGGCGCCGGCCTCGATGGACATGTTGCAGATGGTCATCCGGGCCTCCATCGAGAGCTTCTCGATGGCGGAGCCGCG
>DATCQX010000900.1:0-3187 GCA_036569285.1 Streptomyces sp. | reverse complement strand
GCTGTGCAGGAGGTTGGCCTTGTAGAGGAGGAGGCGGTTGTACTTGTGGGGGACGCGGACGTCCTCCTCGAAGGCGTCGGGGGCGACGAACCGGGTGCCGAGGGCGTCGACGAGGTTGTTGTGCGGTGCCTGGACGACGTTCCCGCCGAGCCGGCCGCCGGGGAGGGACTGCCGGTAGAAGGCGGTGCCGCAGTCCTTCGGAGCTACGGGGTTCAGGTACAGAACGGCGGCGTACCGGCACAGGGACCGGGAGTCGGTGTGCGGCCGGGGCTCGCTCTCCCCCTCTCCGACCACCTGGACGCAGTTGTGGTTGAGGGTGCCGCCGCCGGGCGCCTCCTGCACCCACAGCTCCTTCGCACCGGTCGCCCGCTTCACCAGCCGCTCCACGCAGGCGAGTTCAGCCGGTTCGAGGCCGGGCATGGCCCGTAGTCCCGGCCACGTCTCGGAGGTGTACGGGTGTCCCCTGACCCAGTCGTCCTTGGCGAGGCACCTCTCCCTCACGGCGTCCACCCCGGGGAGGACGTCGTCCAGCACCCAGTAGTCCCGGCCCTTGGTCGGCTTCCGGTACGGCAGCACGGGCAGTTGCGGCAACGCGCGTGGTTGTGGGGGCATGCGGCGAATGTAAGGCGCCGGTAAGCAGCCGCTCGCCCGCGCTTCCCTAAGGGTTGGACCAGTAATACCCCGGGACCAGGTCAACGGTTGGTAGCCTTGGTCAACGGATCGCCAAGGCGCCGGCCAAGGAGCATCAGGGCATCCGCTCCGGAGGAGCAGAGGACGCCGGTCCGGAGGGGCATGAGGACGCCGGTCCGGAGGGGCAGAGGGCATCGGCCCGGAAATTTTTCCGCGCCCCGGTGAGTCACCGACGCATCCCGCCCGTATTCCTGTACGTCCGATCCCGCCGCCCTCGCGCCGCGGGCTCCCCGACCGGGCAGGAGGCACGGTGCGCTTTTCACGCAACGCGATGGGCACTCTCTTCGTGGGCGGCGCCCTGAGCATGACGCTCGCCGCACTCGTCTACCCATCGATGCTGGGTGTGGACACGGCCTCCGCCTCCAACGACAGGATCATCGCCACCACGCAGTGGGGTCCCCTCACCGAACTCGACCGGGACTTCGTGGTGAAGGTGCGTGCGGCCGGTCTGTGGGAGTACCCGGTCGGCCAGTTGGGCCTACAGAAGGGCACCAACCAGGGCGTCATCGTCGCGAGCCAGCACCTCGTCGACGGCCACGCCGCCCTCGACACCACGTGCCGCAAGATCGCACCGATGCTCAACATCACCCTGCCGAACGTGGCGAGCCCTCAACAGGTCGGCTTCGTCAGCCAGTTGACGTCCGACACCAAGGGTGACCAGTTCGACCGGGACTTCGCCAACATCCTGCGCATCACGCACGGTTCGATCTTCAACACCGTCGCGAAGATCCGCTCCACCACCAAGAACACGCTGGTCCGCGCGCTCGCCGACCAGGCCAACGACACGGTCCTCGACCACATCACGGTGATGGAGCAGACGGGTCTCGTCGACATCGACCAGTCCCTGTTCCAGCAGACCACCCCGCCCAAGCTGCCCAAGTCGGACCTGACCCCGCCGCCCGGTGTCCCCGGTGGCCAGGTGCTCGTCCTGACCCCGCCGCCGACCGCCACCTCCACGCCGGTCGACATCGACCGGATCGCCGGTGCCAGCGCGGGCGTCACCGCGGCCCCGGGCGCCAACAACAACGGTGGCGGAAACCTCGGAAACAACAACGGCGGGAACAACAACGGCGGTTGATCCGTCCATAACTGCCAATACAACAAGGCGAGTTGACAGGCTTCCCGACCGAAGATCACCATGGGCGCTCACACCCCTGGCGCGCACGACCCGCGCGCCGGGTGTCCCTTCCTGGTCCAACCGGCTGCCCACGCATGGCAGTTGGTGCGACCAGCCACGTGATCCGACCAAGTCACCCCTGGCAGCACCGGATGTGACGTGCCGTCACGCCCGGTGCCCCAAGATGGGATACGCATGTCCAGAGCGAGAAGTGTCACCGCGCGCCGCCTGCTGGGGACGGGCCTCGCGTCACTCGCCCTCACCGCCGCCTCCGTGGCCGCCGCGTCCGGCGCCTGGGCGACCGGGGGCGGTCACGGCTGGCAGGGCGGCGGGCAGTACCGGCCCGGCACCGGCGCGGGCGAGAAGACCGAGGCCGACCGCTGCCAGTTCTCGCTCGACGGGACATCCTTCTTCGACTCCGTCCGGGTGGACGACCAGAACCTGAAGCCGTCCGGCGACGGCAAGGTCCACGTCACGGTCCTCGGCGCGGGCGGCACCTGCACCGTCTCCCTCGCCTCGTACCTGGCGCACGGCCCGACCTTCAACACCTCCGGCGAGCAGGTCTTCGTCGACTTCGACACCGTCGCGGTGAAGCGGGGGCAGAAGGACACGCTCGACATCGCCGTCCCGAACGCGGGCTGCTACGCGCAGATCGACCTCTACCGGGGCGCGGTCAAGTTCGACGGCAAGAAGGGCGCCCAAGACGGCTTCGAGCACGGCGAGTTGCCCAAGGGTCCGGACCGTCCGGTCATCAAGGACAAGTTGATCGCGGCCTGGAACGGCGGCACGAAGGACTGCACGGTCACCGAGCAGCCGCCGTCCACGCCGCCGACCACTCCCCCGGCCGCCACACCGCCGGTCACCACCCCGCCGTCGCAGGGCGAGCAGCCGCCGGCCTCCCCGTCGCCCTCCCCCTCCACCCCGGAGTCCACCCCTCCGGGTGACGACAGCTCCGAGTCCCCGACACCCACCCCGTCCACGTCCGCCTCCGAGAGCACGCCCCCGGCCGCCCCCACCCCCAACGGCGGTGGCGGAAACCTCGCCGAGACCGGCGCGGGCGAGAAGACCGAGGCCGACCGCTGCCAGTTCTCGCTCGACGGCACCTCCTTCTTCGACTCCGTCCGGGTCGACGACCAGAACCTGAAGCCCTCCGCCGACGGCAAGGTCCACCTCACGGTCCTCGGCACGGGCGGCACCTGCACCGTCTCCCTCGCCTCCTACCTGGCGCACGGCCCGACCTTCGACACCTCCGGCGAGCAGGTCTTCGTCGACTTCGACACCGTCACGGTGAAGAAGGGGCAGAAGGACACGCTCGACATCGCCGTCCCGAACTCCGGCTGCTACGCGCAGATCGACCTCTACCGGGGCGCGGTCAGGTTC
>DATCQX010000899.1:0-6001 GCA_036569285.1 Streptomyces sp. | reverse complement strand
CCGCCTCTGGAAACTCCGCCCCCGCGCAGACAACCGCACGGCGCCCCCGCCCGCTCGTCAACGGTCCCCGCACGGACCAGCCCCCCGACCCCCGCAACCCCGACCCCGACAAACCACCCGCCCCACGACCACCCACCGAGAACGAACTCCCCCTCCCCGAAAGGCAGCCCGAGCCCCACCCACCCGCCCACCTGACCGTCCTGGGCCCGATACGACTGACCCACCACCAGCACGACAGCGCTGACCCCACCGACCTCACCCCCGCCGTCGCCCCCAAACACCGCGAACTCCTCACCTACCTCACCCTCCACCGCCACGGCGTCCGATGCGAAACCCTCGCCACAGCACTCTGGCCCGACGCACCCCCCGACCACCCCTACAACGCCTTCCACGCCACCCACAGCCAACTACGCCGCGCCCTGCGAACCGCCACCCACGACACCCTCACCGACCTCACCACCCTCACCGACGGCCGCTACAGCCTCGACCACACCCAGATCACCGTCGACCTGTGGCACCTCCAGGACACTCTGCAAACCACCCACCACACCGACGACGAACAAACCCACCGCGCCGCCCTGCAACGCGGCATCGCGCTCTACACCGGCAACTTCGCCGCCGACCTCACCGCCGAATGGACCGAATCCCCACGCGAAGCCCTCCGCCGCGACGTCCTGGACACGGTCAGCACCCTGGTCCGCCTCCTGCGCACCGACGACCCCGAACAGGCCCTGGTCCTCCTGGAACACACCCGCACCCTCGACCCCTACAACGAAGCCGTCTACCGCGACATCATGCGCTTCCAGCACCACCTCGGCCACCACGACGCCATCTCCCGCACCCTCGCCCTCCTCACCACAGCCCTCGCCGAACTCGGCGACGAACCGAGCACGGAAACCGTAGACATGTGCAGAGCTCTCCAGCGTTCTCGATCAAGTGGGCGTTCTACCGGCGGCAGAACGTCCCGATGACCGAGGTGAGGGAACCAAAAACCTCGGGATCCGACACTTTCCCGATCCCCTTTCCGGGCGCCGGCCTCGCTTCCTGCCCGGCCTCCCCTCCCGCTTCCGGCTAGAGAGGAAGTTCCAGCGCCGACCTTGTTGCAGATGGAGACTGCTCAGGCTCTGCCAGCGGTGTACGCAACTGAGTACCCGGCGGGTACCTCATGAGACGCATGGAGGGGTGCGGTGTCGGTTGGCTGGGCTGTTTCAGTGCGGATGTTTTATCTTTCGGAATTCTTCGTGTATTTGAATCAGCTCCTTGCTGACGGCTCTCCTTTTCTTTTCTGTGTGCGAGTTCCGGATCCTTGCTCCCCCCTTCTCTTGAGGTTTTTTGGTGAATTGATCAACCTGGTTCGACCTATTGAAATTCCTCTGTACATTTCATTGATGCTGTCGAATTTCTCTTGCTTCGACTTGGAATTGCGGGACAATCGAATTGTGAGGCGCAGTACATCAGGGTACGTGCCCGCAATGATTGGAGACTGCAGTGACTGGAAATGTCACGGCGGAAGACATGAAATGCGTGTCGGTGGATGACTTCGCTGACTTACAGCGGATCGCGCGCAGTTACTGCCGCGCCGTCGACGCCACCCGTTCCCGCAAGCGCATGGACGGGAGCGCGACCGTCGCGCGGAGCGGGCGGGCGCTGTACGGCACGGACGACGTGAGCGACGACGTGACGCAGGACGCCGTCCTGATCTTCGCGAAGCGGCTGAACAAGATCACGAGCACGTGCGAGGTGGCGGCGTTGTGGGTGGCGACCCGCGAGCCGTCCGCCTGGAAGTACGTCCGCCGGGACGGCGAAACGATCGTCGTCACGCGTCAGCGGATCCAGTACTGGGCGGTGCGGGATGCCGCCGCTCAGAACGGGTACCGGCTGGACCTCGGACCGGAGAAGATCGACACTGTCCCCGGCGAACAGGTGATGCGTGGCGTCCCGCACGCCGACAAGCTCTTCACGCTCGCAGTGACACCCTCACTCTCGGGCAACAGCGAAGCTATCTTCCGTGCGGCGTGGGGCGACGGGAGCGGGTATCCGGTCCTGAGCGCGACACTTCCGCATGCGGAAAAGGCGAAAGATCTCGGACGTGCCGGGATCTTGGGGAAAGTTGCACAGGAGCTGCACGGCGGTCCTCGGAATTCATCGTCCAAGATGCAGCGCACGCGGGACGCGGGGCGTAAGGAGTGGCGGTCCTTGTCCGCTGCCCTTGATGCAGTGCGGGATGAGATGATCTACCGCAGCACTCAGCAGCAGAAAGAGGACTAGGCGCCGACAGGACTCCGGCGGCCCTCGACCGGCAACGGTCGGGGGCCGCCCTTGTGCGGACGGAAAGAATCTTCGGAAATTCTTTTCGTGATCGGGAGTCGGTGGCATCCGTCAGCCGTATTTAGGTGAGAGCGCAATGCGGCACTGAATAAAACGGTGCGGCGCCCGCTGTCAGGTTTTCAGTAAAGAAAGAAAGCGCGAGATTTTTTCGCTTGATCGGTAATCGGGCGGTTTCGGCCCCCGTATTTAGGTGAGAGCGCTTAACGGCTTGGTTCGCCTGTCTGAACGCCACTTCAGCGTGTGCGCTGCGCGCGTTGAATGGGGTGCTCATACCCGAGCCCCATGCCCCGAACCATTGGAGAGGGATCATGGAAGCCGCAAGTGCGATCAAGCTGGTCAATGATGTGATCTACAAGCCTGGCTGGGCGTTCATCGCCAGCGATCACACGAACCGTTTCGAGGACGCGATCACGATTCGGATCGAGTATCCGGCGCGGAACAGCAACCGGGACCAAGCCCTGTCGGGCTACCCGGAGGAGATCAACACGTACGCGGAGTTCCCGTTGGTGGTCAAGGACTGCACCGACGAGGACCTGTACGCGGAACTCCTGCGGATGATCATGTCGATCGAGGAGCACGAAGCGCGGGAGTTCCTGCGCGTGGAGCCGACCCGATGGGCTCCCTTCCACCCTCACCGGGCGGAAGGGATGCGCCGCTGGGCGGCGCGTACGGGCCGAGACCTGAGCGCCGATCTCCAGTTCGGACTGGCGTGATGTCCCGCCGGACGTGGCACCTGATCGGCTGGTGCGCGCTGTTCTTCTCGCTCGGAGACCTCATCGGGTTCTACGCATCCCGGTGAGCGAGTCTGCCGCGTGGCATGGGTGCGGCACCCCCGTGAGCGGGGGTGCCGTCGCCCGTCCGCAACAGGCACATGATCGAGGAGAAGGTCATGCAGCTCATTCATGACGTCACCGCCTCTGTCGTCGAACCGGGCGCCATCATCCACCTGGCGTCCGGCCCGAACGAGGGTCAGGCGTGGCGGTTCGAGAAGCTCAGCGCACACCCCACGGACGGTCACCGGGTCCACGTGAGCCGCTCCCACCCCAGGATCGGCCGCGTCCACCGGGAGTTCCACCCCCGGCTGTTCGGCTGCTCGGTCAAGACCGGCCTCCCCTGGTACGCCGACCGTCAGCGGCTCCTGCACCTCGTGTGCCGTACCGGTGCGACGTGGGCGAGCGCGTTCACAGCGGCGGTCGTCGCATGGATGGTTCACGAGTACGGCAACGCCGAATGGGGGCCGGTGCTGACCGTCTTGGGAGTGCACGCCGGAGAGTGACTGTCCGGCCACGAGGGGCGCGCGTCCACACCGGGACGCGCGCCCTTCTGGCCGTGCAGCCCCTGCACGGCCTCCGCCATGCCGGGCGGGACACCTCCCTTTCTCGGAGAGGAACGGGCCATGTCAACGCTGACGACGGCCGCAGTGGCCGACCTGTACGACGCACTGTTCCTGAACGGCGGGTTCACGATCATGACCCGCCCGGACGGCACCGCCTGCACCCCGGCCAAGGGGTACGCGGTGAGCGTCACGCCGAGCCAGCGCACGATGCCCGCCGACGCGCCGTTCGGCGTGTTTGCTGACCTTGTCCGCGAGGTCACGGACGAGTACGGGGACGTGAACGGGCTGGGCGGATGGAAGTCCGACGGCGTGATCTACATCGACCCTGTCGAGATCATCTCTGACCGGCAGACCGCGACTGACGCCGAATTACGGCGGCGCCAGCTGGCGATCTTCGATTTGGTAACCGGTACGGAGATCACCCTGTAGAAGCGGCACGGGCGACAGTCTCTAAGGCTTGCACGCCGGGTCCGCAGGAGGGGCCGTCGGTGACGACGTGTACCCCATCACTTTGAATGAGGGCCCTGGAAGGGCGCCAGCGGGGATGCCGCCCCGCCGCCCCGCAACTTTCGGGGGCACGGCGCCTTGAGGGCCCTCACCGTCCCGTTCTTTTCGGAGAGGAACCGGACTATGCCCAAGCTTGCCACGCAGTCATGGGCGGTGCGAAGGGCGCTGGCATCCCGTCAGCCCTTCGCCACGTACGGCGCCCTGCGCCCCACGGACCACCAGAGCTACAGCGTCGGCTGGTTACCGGAGTGCTGGGCCGACCGGTACCGGTCGGACGCCGACGCCGGGCGCATCGTCTATCAGGTGTACAGCTACAGCACCCCGATCGCATGGGTACTGAACGACGGCACCGTCGTCGTACCGCAGGTGCGCTACTCGGCCACCACCAGCGGTCATCAGGGGCTGCTGTACGCACTGGACATGGAACCTGACAGCTTCCCCCAGGACAGCCCGGACGAACGGCCGTACGCGCCGACGCAGGCGCCGGGAAGCTGGAACTGGCCAGTCGGCCCCGGCGCACGTAAACGGCGCCAGCCTGCCCGGACGGACTTCGCGCCGGTGCGCATGGAGTACAGCGAGAGTTACAGCGTCCGGCAGGGCTGGGCGACGTCGTACGACGTCGGCCCCGCGTCCGGCGTGGAACAGGCGGCGTGATCATGGCGTACGCGATCGAGATCACCCGCGTCGTGGTGAGCTACCGCTCTCCGGTCACGGTGACCCGCAGCGGGCGCCACTACGGCGGCGAGTGGCTGGACGGCGACTACCGCACCCTGGAACACCCCCGCACCCGACGTTTCGAGTACGAGGACGGCGACGCCTGGGAATCGGGGCTGGGCGTCGTCGCGTGGGCGGTCGATGTGATCGGCCCGACCGGCGCCACCCAGCCGTGTGTGTACCCCGTCGGCGAGGCCGTCCCGGAGTGGGCATGGCTGAGCGGCCGCTACAACGACCCCTACGAGGACGACGGCAGGGTCACCGAGACCCTCGTCCGGTTGACCGGCGACTGGTCCCCGCAACAGCGCGCGGACGTCTTCCACGCGCTGGACGACGACTGAACCTCCCTTCGAGAACGACGGCGGACGCGCCGACACGCGTTCGCCGTCCCTGTACGCCCGTACCCCCTCAACTCCCCCCCCACGGAGGGGGTACGGGTCCGCCGGGGGCGCCGCCGGTCACCTGTAGCCATGCTCGGGTGACGGCGCCCCCGGTCTGTCCCTGCGAACAAGAGGGGGAGAAGGGAGCACAAAGCCGTGGACACGCAGGACACGGTGAGTGTCCGGGTCGAGTTGACCGTGACCGAGGAAGTCACCTACGAGTTCCCGGTCACCGTGGAGGTCCCCGCTGATGCGGCAGACGACCCGGAAGCGCTGGCCCAACACCTTGCCGAGAACGACGGCTTGTGGATCGACGACCTTCCGGTCACCGGCGGCGATGAGGTCATCCTCTACGTGAACGAACGCTCGGTGGACCGGGTGACACTCCTCTCCCACAGCGAAGCCGCGTAGCGGCGATGCCCGCGCGGACACGCTCAATGTCCCTGCGAACGAGTGCAGTTGATGTTCCCGAGCCCCTCGTCCCTTCTCAGCTTCCCCCGCCATGGGGAGGGGCGAGGTCCGCCGGGGGCGCCGTCGTACGGCACGACGGCGCCCCCGGCTCTTTCCCCGAGCCGGAAGAGCAAGGAGGACGACGTGACCGCAGAGAAGATGATCGAGATCACGGCCGCTCTGAAGATGGTCGAAGAGCTGCTGTACGAGTTCGACGCCGTTGTGACCGTGCCGGTGTCGGTGGCCGACGACCCGGATGCCCTGATGGAGTACCTGGCCGCTCACG
>DATCQX010000898.1:0-2978 GCA_036569285.1 Streptomyces sp. | reverse complement strand
GGGTATGGCGGCGCAGCCGCCTTCCAGGGGCGCGGAGCTGTGTTGATATGCGGCTCCGCCGTGTGGGGGCGAACAGCCACAACGCACCCGCAGCCGCCCACGCACCGAAACCACCCGAGTTGGCGGGCGCGACCCGGCCGGCCACAGCCAGGGCGATACCACTGCGGACGCATGGCGGCGCAGCCGCCTTCCAGGGGGCCCATGTCAGCCCCGTAGTACGTGAGCGGTATGTACCCGTAATACTGGCGCCGACTCTCCCTCCCGGCCCTGGTTAGAGTGACTCCATGACCCAAGCCCCCCGCTTCGACCGCGGCCACACCGATGATCTCAAGTCGTTCCTGACCGCGAGCCCCACGCCGTATCACGCCGTGGCCACCGCGGCGGACCGGTTGGAGAAGGCCGGGTTCCGGCAGCTCTCCGAGACGGATGCGTGGGACGACGCGCGGGGTGGGGTGTATGTGCTGCGGGGCGGGGCGATCGTCGCCTGGTACGTGCCGGAGGGGGCCAGTGCGCATACGCCGTTCCGGATCGTGGGGGCGCACACCGACTCGCCCAACCTGCGGGTGAAGCCGTTGCCGGACGCGGGTGCGCACGGGTGGCGGCAGGTGGCCGTCGAGATCTACGGGGGGCCGCTGCTCAACTCGTGGCTGGACCGGGACCTGGGGATCGCCGGACGGCTGACGCTGCGGGACGGGTCGACGCGGCTCGTGAATGTGAGCCGTCCGCTGCTGCGGGTGCCCCAACTTGCCATCCACCTCGACAGGTCGGTCACTTCCGAGGGCCTGAAGCTGGACAAGCAGCGGCACTTGCAGCCGGTGTGGGGGCTCGGGGACGTCCGGGAAGGGGACTTGATCTCGTTCCTGGAGGAAGAGACGGGGCTCGCGGCAGGTGAGGTCACCGGGTGGGACCTGATGACGCACTCCGTCGAACCGCCCGCCTACCTCGGCCGGGACGAGGAGTTCCTCGCCGGGCCCCGGATGGACAACCTCCTCTCGGTGCACGCGGCGACCGCCGCCCTCGCCGCCGTCGCGACCCACGTCGGAGACGAACTCCCGTACATCCCCGTCTTCGTGGCGTTCGACCACGAGGAGAACGGCTCCCAGTCCGACACCGGCGCGGACGGCCCCCTGCTCGGCGGCGTCCTGGAGCGCTCGGTGTTCGCGCGCGGCGGGTCGTACGAGGACCGCGCGCGGGCGTTCGCCGGGACCGTCTGCCTCTCCTCCGACACGGGGCACGCCGTCCACCCCAACTACGCGGAGCGCCACGACCCGACGCACCACCCCCGCGTCAACGGCGGCCCGATCCTCAAGGTGAACGTCAACAACCGCTACGCCACGGACGGTTCGGGCCGCGCGGTGTTCGCCGCCGCCTGCGAGAAGGCCGGCGTGCCGTTCCAGTCGTTCGTCTCCAACAACTCGATGCCCTGCGGGACGACGATCGGCCCGATCACCGCCGCACGGCACGGGATCCGGACCGTCGACATCGGCGCGGCGATCCTCTCCATGCACAGCGCACGTGAGATGTGCGGCGCCGACGACCCGTACTTGCTGGCTAACTCTCTGGTCGCATTCCTGGAGGGCTGAGGGGTACGACATACCTCAGCGCGACATACCTCAGAGCTAAGGGGACTACGGGGCATACCCGTAGTCCCCTCTCCTGTGTCCGCCGTTCAGACGCTGCCCGCGATGCGCTCGTGGTCACGTTCGCCCTCGCGGGTCTGGAGACCGGCGGCGAGCAGCTTGTGGGCGCGTTCCATGACGTCGTCCCCGATCGCCTCGTACAGGGCCTCGTTCTCGACGACGTACGCCTCGTGGGGGATCGGCCGCACGACCGCGTCGACGGCGGCCTTCGTGAGGGCGATGACCTCCGGCCGGAGGCCGGCGATCCGTCGGGCGAGGGTGTCGACGAACGCGTCGAGTTCTTCCGCGGGCACCGCTCGGTTGATCAGTCCGTACCGTTCCGCCAGCTCCGCGCCCACGAGTTCGGCGCCGAGGATGAGCTCCAGCGTGCGGGCCCGTCCCGCCAGGCGCGTCATGTTCACCGTGCCGCCGCCTCCGGGGAGGATCCCCAGCAAGGACTCCGTCTGCCCCTGCCCGGACTTGCCGATCGCCGCGAATCGCATGTCCAGGTACATGAAGAACTCGTTGCCCGCGCCCCGCGCGAAGCCCGCGAGCTTGCCGATGGTGACCTGCGGCAGCGAGCGGATCTCCTCGCTCATCGCCTGGAGGATGTTCATGCCTTCCGGGACGGCCGAGCCGGGCGCGGCGTCGAGCGCGCCGCGAACGGCCGCGGGCAGCGCGTCGGGGTCGGTGAAGTAGGCCATGTCGGCGTGCGTGATGAAGAACTCCGGGTCGGCGCTCTCGAAGACGATGACGCGGACGTCGGCGTCGTCCCGCACACGCGCGACGAACGCCCAGAGCGACGACATGAGGGCCGCGTCCATCAGTTGGAGCGGCGGGTTGTCGATCGCCACCGTCGCGACGCCGTCCGAGACGTCGATCGTGAGGGCGGGAAGGTCGTCGTAGCTCATGTGGGGGCTCCCTGTCGCGGTAAGGGGCGGCATCGCGAATCCAAGCGTCAGCCGCCACGCGGTGCGAGCGGAGCTGGCCCGCGTCGCGGTCGACCGGTTCCACCTCACCGGCTTCGACCAGGTCA
This sequence comes from Streptomyces sp., assembly GCA_036569285.1. Taxonomy (GTDB): domain Bacteria; phylum Actinomycetota; class Actinomycetes; order Streptomycetales; family Streptomycetaceae; genus Streptomyces. The sequence continues at coordinate 323 of DATCQX010000898.1, read as the reverse complement.
CCTTCGCGGACCTCGCGGAAGCCGCCGGGGTCTCGCGGAGCACCTTCCTGCGCTACTTCGACACCAAGGAAGACGTCGTCCTGTTCGTCTTCGACCCGGTCGGTGACGTCATCGCCGACGCGCTCGCCTCCGATGGGGCCGGACCGGATCACTGGGGCAGGCTGCGCGATGCCCTGGAGTCGGCCATGGCGTTCCTCGTACGCGACGTCCAGGAACTCCTGACGATCCTCGGCCTCGTCCACGAGACGCCCGCGCTGTGCGCTCGGCTTCGGGAGAAACAGGCCGAATGGCGGCCGGGGATCGTCGCCCGCCTCCGAGAGACG
>DATCQX010000897.1:0-3006 GCA_036569285.1 Streptomyces sp. | reverse complement strand
CGCCCCCTGTGGCACGATGCTGGCACTCCCACCCCCCTTCACGCCCACCCCTTTTCGGCACAGCCCCACAGGAGACGCGCACTCGTGCAGCACCCCGTCGTCCCGGAACTGGCCCACACCCACACCCGGCCCATCCACTGGGTCGCGACCGCCACCGCGCTCGCCGGCGTCGTCGCCCTCTCCTCGGTGCTCCAGCCCGGCCCCGCGACCGCGGCGGGGTCCACGCCGGCGAAGGGGGACGACAGGCCCGCCGCCGTCGCCCCCTCGGTCGCCGGAGTGACGTTCCCGCTGGACTGCGGCCCCGTGAAGGCACTCGTCGTGAAACAGGCCGCCGGAGACCTCGACGGGGACGGCCGCCCCGAGACCGTCGCCGTCGTCCACTGCGACGCCCCCATGGGCACCCCGCCCGACGCCGTGTACGTCATCACCCAGGGCCCGAAGAAGAGCGGCCCGCGCGTGGTCGCCACCCTCGTCACGCCGAAGGACCGCAACACGGTCACCGCGATCGCCGTCACCGACGGCGTCGTCCGCGCCACGCTTCTCGGCTACTCCACGCCGGACGTGCCCCGTTGCTGCCCCGACCTCAAGAACGACGCCCAGTGGCGGTGGAAGGACGACAAGTTCGTCCGCACGACACCCGCGGGCGCCCGCAGCGTCTGAAACCAGCCATCCTGGCGCAGCGAAAAAACTCGGAGTGACCGTGTGGTCACTCCGCGTCCGGGCCGTAGACCTCCACACTGTCCGAAACCCGACGTACATGGATGCACTCGCCCGGACACTCCCGCGCCGAATCCACCACATCCGCCAGCAACGGCAGCGGAACCGGCGCCACCGCACCCGGCGCCTGCAACAGCTCCTCACCCGGGCCCCGCACATACGCCAGACCGTCGATGTCCAACTCGAACACCTCCGGCGCGTACTGCACACAGATCCCGTCCCCCGTGCAGAGATCCTGGTCGATCCAGACCTCCAGCGCACCCGCATCCGCGACCACGTCCACCACTCCCCGGACTCCCGCCGTTTAACACCGAGCCTCACGGGAACCATGCAGGCTCTGACCGCCGTTGAACACTTCGACCCTACCCGGGCCTGCTTCCCAATCATGTTCCGTGGGTATTCCCCTGGCGTGAGGGAGAGCGCAAGGGTGAAGATCGGACACACCCCGACCGTCTTTCTGATCTAGGGGTTTCAACCGACACCCACCCAGGTAGGGTCTGGAAGCGTCCAGCTCCCCATGGAGGAGGTGAGGACCGTGGCAGCCCACGACGACGACATGAACCGCGGCATCCGCCCGGGACGAGGGTCCGACGACCCGTCCGGGCAGATTGCCTACCTTGAGCAGGAGATCGCCGTCCTGCGCCGCAAGCTCGCCGACTCTCCGCGGCACACGAGGATTCTCGAAGAGCGGATCGTCGAGCTTCAGACCAACCTGGCCGGCGTGTCCGCCCAGAACGAACGACTCGCCAACACACTCCGCGAGGCCCGCGACCAGATCGTCGCCCTCAAGGAGGAAGTCGACCGGCTCGCCCAGCCGCCGGCCGGCTTCGGAGTCTTCCTGCAGGCCACCGAGGACGGCACCGCCGACATCTTCACCGGAGGCCGCAAACTCCGCGTGAACGTCAGCCCGAGCGTCGACCTCGACGACCTCAGGCGCGGCCAGGAAGTGATGCTCAACGAAGCACTCAACGTGGTCGAGGCCATGGAGTACGAGAGCGTCGGCGACATCGTCACCCTCAAAGAGATCCTGGAGGACGGCGAACGCGCCCTCGTCCAGGGGCACACCGACGAAGAGAGGGTCGTCCGGCTCGCCGAACCCCTCCTCGACGTCACCATCCGCCCCGGCGACGCCCTCCTCCTCGAACCCCGCTCCGGCTACGTCTACGAGATCGTGCCCAAGAGCGAGGTCGAGGAACTCGTCCTCGAAGAAGTCCCCGACATCGGCTACGAACAGATCGGCGGCCTCGGCGGGCAGATCGAAGCCATCCGCGACGCCGTCGAACTCCCCTACCTCTACCCCGACTTGTTCAAGGAACACGAACTGCGGCCCCCCAAGGGCGTCCTGCTCTACGGACCCCCCGGATGCGGCAAGACGCTCATCGCCAAAGCCGTCGCCAACTCGCTGGCCAAGAAGGTCGCCGAGGTCACCGGACAGGCCCAGGGCAAGAGCTTCTTCCTCAACATCAAGGGCCCGGAGCTCCTCAACAAGTACGTCGGTGAGACCGAACGCCAGATCCGCCTCGTCTTCCAGCGGGCGCGTGAGAAGGCCAGCGAAGGCACCCCCGTCATCGTCTTCTTCGACGAGATGGAGTCCCTCTTCCGCACCCGTGGTTCCGGCGTCAGCTCGGACGTGGAGAACACCATCGTCCCCCAGCTCCTCGCCGAGATCGACGGCGTCGAGGGCCTGCAGAACGTGGTCGTCATCGGCGCCTCCAACCGCGAGGACATGATCGACCCCGCCATCCTGCGCCCCGGCCGGCTCGACGTGAAGATCAAGATCGAGCGTCCCGACGCCGAGGCGGCCAAGGACATCTTCGGCAAGTACCTGACCGAACGCCTCCCCCTGCACGCCGACGACCTAGGCGAACACGGCGGCGACAAGACGGTCACCGTCGACAGCATGATCCAGACCGCCGTCGAGCACATGTACGCCGAATCCGAGGAAAACCGCTTCCTCGAAGTCACCTACGCCAACGGAGACAAGGAAGTCCTCTACTTCAAGGACTTCAACTCCGGCGCCATGATCGAGAACATCGTCGGGCGCGCGAAGAAAATGGCGATCAAGGACTTCCTGGAGAAAGAACAGAAGGGCCTGCGCGTCTCCCACCTCCTCCAGGCATGCGTGGACGAGTTCAAGGAGAACGAAGACCTCCCCAACACCACCAACCCGGACGACTGGGCCCGCATCTCCGGAAAGAAGGGCGAGCGGATCGTCTACATCCGCACCCTCATCACCGGAAAGCAGGGCGCCGACACCGGACGCTCCATCGACACGGTGGCGAACACCGG
>DATCQX010000896.1:0-25795 GCA_036569285.1 Streptomyces sp. | reverse complement strand
GGGAAGAAGGGCGCGTCGTCCGCCGGGGTGGTGGCGGGGTCCGTGGTGGGGGTCATGTGGGGGTCCTTCGCTGGTGGTGCGTGGGGGACATGCCGGGGTGGGGCCCGGTGGGGCGGGTGTCCCGCCCGGTCACGGGGTGCCGACGGGCGCGGCGCCGGTGCGGACCGCGTCGCCGTCCGGCCTGCCGGACACGGGCCAGCCCGCCCGGTCGAGCACGGCCTGCCGCCACGTGCGCAGGGACCTCGCCATGCCGTTGCCCAGCACGCCGTCCACGGTGCGCGGCAGGCCGTCCGCGCCGCGATGGCCGTAGACGGCGATGAACCGGCCCTCCGCGAGCGAGCCCTCGACGACGGCGAAGGCCATGTCCCGGCCGGTGGTCCCGTAGGACTGGAGCTTCAGGTCGTACTGGTCGGACCAGAAGTACGGCGGCGACGGCGCCGGGGGCTCGGCGCCGAGCAGCGCGGCACCGACCGCGCGCCCCTGTTCCGCCGCCCCGAGCCGGTGCTCGCCGCGCCGGTGGCGGCCGTCCGCCGGATCGAACCGGGCGGCCACGTCGCCCGCCGCCCACACCCCGTCGACGGCCCGGCCGCGCGGGTCGCAGAGCACGCCCTCGACGCCGTCCCGGCCACGCTCCCCGAGCGGTACGCCCGAGCCCTCCAGCCAGCGCACGGCCGGGCGGGCGCCGACGGCGACCAGGACGGTCCCGGCCTCGACGACCGTGCCGTCCGTCAGGACGACGCCCCTGGCGCGGCCCGCGTCGGCGATCACCTCCTCGACGCCGACACCGCAGCGCAGGTCGACCCCGGCGGCCGTGTGCCGGCCGGCCAGCATCCGCGCGGCCTCGTCGCCGAGCACGCCCACCATGGGCAGCGGCAGCGGGTCGACCATGGTCACCGGCACGCCCATGCCACGGGCCACCGCGGCGGCCTCCGCACCCACGAACCCGGCGCCCACCACGACCAGACGGCCGCCGAGGGCGAGCGAGTCGCGCAGTTTCAGCGCGTCCGTGAGGGTGCGGAGCACCTGCGCGCCCTTCAGCCCGGCGCCGAGGGAGGGCGGATGGACGGCGTCCGCGCCGGTCGCGATCACCAGCGCGTCGTAGCCGACCGTGGTGCCGTCCGCCAGCCGTACCGTGCGCGTGCCGGTGTCCAGCCCGGTCGCCGCACAGCCGGGCCGGTGCGTGACCCGCAGCTCCGCGAACCGCTCGGGCGTGCGCAGCAGCAGCCGGCCGGGCTCCCACGCGCCGGCCAGCAGTTGCTTCGACAGCGGCGGACGGTCGTAGGGCAGCCCGGGTTCGTCGCCGATCAGGGTCACCTCGCCGGTGAACCCCTGGCGCCGCACCTCCTCCACCACGGCAAGGCCCGCGGCCGACGCGCCGACCACGACGACGTGTCGTGGCGCCGTCATGTCAGGCCTCCTCGTGGAGGTGGATGGCGGCGGCCGGGCAGACCTGGGCGGCCTCACGGACGGCGGCCTCCTGGTCCACGGGCGGCGCGGGGTCCAGGAGGACGACGATGCCGTCCTCGTCGCGCTGGTCGAAGACCTCGGGGGCGACGAGGACACACTGACCGGCTCCGCAGCACTTCTCCTCCTCGATGGTGATCTTCATTCAACTTCCTTTCCTGTTGGGATGATTGGATGCTTGGCACTTGAAAAGATGGTCGTAAGGTTACGACTGTCAGGTTAGCGAGGGCAAGGAGGTGTCCCGTGGTGGTGACCGATGTGCGCTCCGGACGGCAGACTCGCCCGCGTCCCGCGGAACAGGGCCGCCGTCACGGTCCGGCCGTACGAGGAGGTGATGGCGAGAGGTGCCCCGGGGCGGTGAGGAGGAACTGGGCGTCGGGCCGGCCGGCTTCGGGGCTCGTCCGGAAGAACCAGATCACGTTGAACGCCGGCTCGGCCAAGGGCCCCTCCGGGTCGCGCGGTGAGCGGCCCCGGTCGCCGCCTGCTGCAGAGGGGTGCTGAGCAGTCTGTTGCAGCCGAGGTCGTCCTTGAGCCGGTACTGGGCGGTGGCGCAGTGGTGCTCCGGTATCCGGCCGTCGGCCCAGGGGCTGTCCGCCGGCATGCCGATGCCTACCCGCGCTCGCACCGACCGCTGATCACTGCGGACGCGGGCGGTTCCAACGGCGACCGCACCTGGGTCTCCGGGCGCATCCAGGTGGAACGGAGTTGAGCACCGGCTGTTCTCCCACATCGCGATGAACCGGCGGGGCGGGCCGCTGACCAGCCATGAGGTCGTCGTGAACGGCATCGCGGCGAGCATCACCCGCACGGGACGGGCAGTTCGCGCCGTACTCGACACCGCCGTCCACGAGACCGGCGTCCGCATCAGTGACGGTTCCGCCCCAGAACGAAGACGGCTCCGGCCGCGACTGGCTGGTCAGCGGGTTGGCAGCAGGCCGCGCGGCTCAGGGGGAAGCAGACCTCCGTCAGCGACGCGGCGGCGACCGGCAGAAGGCCCCTGCGGCGGTTGACGCCCCGACCCCCTCCCGCAGAGGTTCAAGCTGTCCCAGGCCGTCATCGCCTGCCTTCTGAGCCGCCGTCCGCAACCGGGGGGCACCGTCCGGACGTCGGTCGAGGCGGCGGCCTGGGGTGCCCGCCGCTCGTGCGTCTGCCGCCTTTACCGGGTCACTTGCCGTATCCCGCCGCGGAGATGTTCGCCTGGACCGCGTTCTCGGTGGCGTCCGACGGATAGCCGGAGGTCATGACGCCCTCGTAGAACGTCCCGGCGGCGCCGTGGCTGTTGTCGCCGCCGATGCCGAGGATGATGGCGCCCTCCTTCTTCATGGGGTTGTAGCCCGAGACGTTGGGCCGGGGGCCGTTGTAGAAGGTGGACAGCCCGCCGGACTGGGCGTTGCCGCCTCGGATCGACCAGTGGTTCGGCTCGCCTTTGACGACCGAGGTGAGGTAGCGGTGGCTGATGCTCGGGTCGCCCGCGTTGTAGTGCTGGTTGACGCCGGAGAAGAGGCCGTTCTCCAGATCCGCCATGATCCAGGGGCCGTTCCCGGAGCCGTAGCCCCAGACCTTGATGTTGCCGAAATAGATGGCCTCCATGGTGCCGTTGCCGTTGTCGCGGCTGTTGGTTTCGGCGTTGCCGTAGTCGAAGCAGCAGCCGCCGTTGTAGTGCGTGCCGTCGAGGACCGCGTACATGCCCTCCGGCTGATCGCCCCGCGCGACGCCGTTCGTGGCGTTGTTGCGGTACCCGGTGCCGGGGGCGACGAAGACGCCGTACGCCTTGCGGCCGGCGAGGGTGGTCGGGGCGGCGGTGGCGTTCGCGAGGTTGTCGTAGCCGCCGGGGGCCGGGCCGGAGAAGCCGCCGGGAGGCGCCTGGGTGAGCCGGTTGCCTCGCCCGGACTGGTCGTAGACGACGGTGATCAGACAGGTGGTGCCCGCGCAGAACGAGTCCTGCGCGGCGGCGTTCGCGGTTCCGCCCTGGCTGAGGACGCCGATGTCACGGGTGGCGTTGTCGGAGGCACGACGCACCTGGTAGAGGGGGCCGTTGTAGGAGCCGTACAGGGCCCGGGTGGTGCTGTGGGCGGCGACGCAGGGGGTGCCGCCGGCGGCGTAGAGGTCGCACGGGCCGCTGCCGGCGGCGTGGGATGCCGGGGCGGTGGCGGTGAGCAGGCCGACGCCGAGGGCGATCGACGCTCCGGCCGTCGACAGGGTGCGCGGTATTCGGTGTGACCTCTGGCGGATGGTCATGGTGCACTCCTGAGCGAAAGTGGGGGATCGGGGACCGGGCCGTGAACAGAAGGAGGCACGGCTGTGCTTCCTCGGCGTTCACGGGGTCTTGGGATCAACGGCGGGAGTGGATCACCGCAGATCCGTGGGTGACGCGATGACGAGCGGTGCGGAGTGGTGCTGCGCAGTGGGCTCACTCGCCAACCTTGTTCGGCATGTCGAATGCCTGTCGGAGAGTCGGCCACTGTGGATGATAGGAATCGCGCTGCAACCGTCAAGAGAGGTGGACGAACTCCCTTGAGGGGAGCGTGTGGTGGCCCTTTTCAGGCCATGGTTCAGTACTGCCCTGATCAAGGCCGGTTCGGCATCCTCGTCCAGGGCGGACCGACGCTGAGTGCTGAGGCCGTCGAAGATGACGAGGAAGAACCGCACGTTCGTCTCGGCGGGCCGGGTGAGCGGTCGGCCGGTCCGTCCGGTGGCGTGGGTGATGAGGTCCGCCGTGACCGTGATGATCCCGTCGAAGCGGCTTTCCAGAGGCGTGGCTCAGGCGAGGGGGGCGCAGGGCGAGGGTGCCGGGTTCGGGTTCGTCCGCCCAGGGCCGGTCGTCCCGGGGGGAAACGATGTCTTTGTCTCGCGCAGGAGCGGAGATTGCCTGGAACTGCGCCCGGGGATGTACCGTCCGCCCGGCCCACGCGGCCACTTCGGCCCACGTCACCGGAGTGTCGTCGGCTCCCGCCGCCGGATGCAGAATCCGCGCGTACGCCTCGAACCCATGCGGTACGAGGCCCCCTGCACCGGATCCGAACGCCCCGACTCCCTCGACGACCCACCCGGCCGGCGCCGGGTCCCCAACCGGCCGAAGCCGTGAACGCCGACCCATGATCCGGTCCTCCCCGCCGCCGCCGTCCATCTGCCAGAGCCAAGCCGAGCGTAACGCGTCGGCCGAGACCGCAATCTGGTTTTTATCGGACGAGAGGGCGCAATGCGCCTCCGGCCCCTTCCTGTCGTCCCCGTGCCGACGGCGGGAAGGCCCGGACGACTTACGGCGTCCGGGCCGGTGCCGCCCTGGCTGTCAGTACCAGTACCAGCGGCGGGCAGGCTTGTTGGTGAAGATGCGTCGCATCGTCGCGCCCATGACCGATCACCTCCCTCCTGTGTCGTCTGCGGACGGGTGGTCCGGGATGCGGTGGAGGACGAAAGGCCGAGGCACGTTCCCCTCCGACATCGCGGCCCGCGCCTCACCGCCGTCGACGGCCAGGCGGGCACCATCGGTCAGAGCGGTCAACGACTCCGTGAGCAGTGTGTGCGCCACCGCCGCTCCGGCGCAGCTGAAGGGTCCGGTGCCGAAGGGGACGTAGGGGCCGTGCCCGTTGTCGTCCGCCCACCGTTCGGGCCGGAAGGAGTAGGGGGAATCCCAGTGGCGCTCGTCGTGGTGCAGCAGATAGGGGCAGACGGACACCAGCTCACCGGCCGGAAAGACGGTGCCGCCCAACTCCGTGGCGCGGGGAAGGGTACGCCCGAGCATCCAGGGCACGGGACGGTGCCGCAGCGCCTCGCGTACGACGTCGTCGGCCGGCCAGGGCCAGGGCGCGGCCTCGGTGTGGCGCAGGCACGCCAGCAACACCGACCAGGCCAGCGCGGCGCTGACGGGGGCCATGATCGCCCGGAACATCATGAGGTGCAGTCCGGCCACGGTCCGCTCGGGCACCTCGGCCTGCGGACACACCGCCAACACCGCGTCCAGCATGTCCCGTGGTTCCCCGGCGGGCCGCCCGCGGCGCCGGCGCGCCTCCTCGGCCAGCGCCCTGAGCAGTTCGGCCCGCACCACCTCCGCCCGGGCCCGCCGCCACACGTACGGCGACCGCACCGCCACCCCTTCCCGGACGGCTCGCCGCATCAACTCACGCCCGCGACCCGGCGTCCCGGGACGCAGCAGCACGTCCTCCAGACACCGGTGGACCAGCCGCGCACCGGCGTCCGGCCACCGGCCGGCCGCCGTCAGCCCGGCCACCGCCCCGGGCAGCGCGGCGCGGTAACGCGGCACATCGGCACGCAGCAGCCCCCGCACCGCCCGGCCCAGCTCCACCTGCGCCGGGCGGGCGGGCAGCAACTCACCGAAGAACACCGACCCGCCCGTGTGGTACTCCGGGTCCCGCAGCAGCGTCTGCGCCAGCCCGGTGTCACGGACACACCACCCACCCCAAGGAAGCCGCACCACCCCCGCCGAACTCCCCCGGCTCAGCTCCTCGACGTAGCCGAGGGGATCCCGCCGCAATCGCGTCCTGTACCCCACGTCCTCACCTCCCGATCGGGCTCAACCGGGTTCTTCCACAGGGAAGTTGAGGTATGCGCACAATGACCCGATCGTGTAGGCGTGCGCCGGTGCGCCCGACCGGCCGGTACCGGCTCTCGTGCGGACGAGGGGCGCGACGGAGCCGAGGGCGCCCGCGGCTCGACGACTCCGGCGATCCCGGCAGCCTGGCGGGCGATCCGGGCTCCTGCCGGAGCGCCCTCGGCCCGCCACCGCCGCCGGGTGGGCGCCCTGTGGGGGCACCCACCCACGTCACCGGGGTCAGTGCCAGTAGTGGTCCGCCCAGGTGCCGCACGGCCACTGGATGACCTGGGCACCGTCGCTGGTGCTCGCGCCCGGGACCGCCAGGCACTGGCCGCTGTTGTAGTTGATGATGTGCAGCTTGTTGTTGCTGGTGTCGATGGCGAACGCCCAGTAGTGGTCCGCCCAGGTGCCGCAGGGCCACTGGATGACCTGCGTGCCCGCGGTGGTGCTCGCGCCCGGGACGCCCAGGCACTGGCCGCTGTTGTAGTTGACGACGTGGTACCAGTAGAAGCCGGAGGCCGTGAACTGGTAGTACGCCGACCAGTAGTGATCGTTCCAGCTGCCGCAGGGCCACTGGATCAGGCCCGTACCCTGCGCAGTGCTTCCCCCGGGCACGGCGAGGCACTTGTTGCTGTTGTCGTTGATGATGTGGTCATAGGCCCCGTTGAAGCCGATGCTCGGCGCCGCCGTTCCCGTCGGAAGGCTGTTTCCTCCCGACGAGAGAATGCGCTGGAGCTCCGCGGGGGCGACGGGCCTCAGGCCCTTGAGGGCTGTCGTGAGGTCGCCGCGCGGCGCGGTGACCGTGACGGCTCCCTGCGCCGCGGGCGTGGCGGGCCCCGCAGCGGCGATGCCGGCGCCGGTGAACGCCACCGTCATCGAGGTGATCACGGCTGCCGCGGCTCGAACCACGCGGCCCGGTACCAGAGTGCTGATGTTCATCTCGACTCCTGTCGGACGGACTGAACGACCGTGGACAGGGCGGGTGTCCGGACCGTGTCCCCCTGCGCGGTCGAGGCAAAGCTAGGTTCCGCCGACTTCCGTGACTAGGGCGGAATCCTGCCACCGTTTAGCACTCGGCGACGGGCTTGGCGGGGCAGAGGGAAGCCGAGCGCCTGGCAGCGGGTCCGGGGCTTCCGGCCTGGCGGGAAGCTTCTACGACACGAAGGAGTTCCCGCGCATCGGCGCACGCCGGACGGGTCGCGGTGCGCGGGCCGCTCCAGCGACGGAGGGTCCCGCGTTCTGGTGGTACCAGCGGCCGGCCTCCCGGTCGTACGGGGCCCGCGCCGCTGCGCGCGAGCGGCCATGCGCTCGGTGGCTCCGACTTTTTCGCGCGCCTCGCCGGGCGGGGGCAGGGATCGTTCGCGGAGTCGTTCCAGGGCCGGTTCCGCACGGGTGAGCCGGCCGTACAGTCGGGACGGACGAGGCCACACTGGCCGCCGGCCTCCTCATGGCCGTCGTCGGCCGGCCCCGCACGCCTACAGACCGAACCGCTCGACGACGTCAAGCACTTTCCAGCAGAGGCGACCGGGCGGCAGTCGTTGTCGTCGAACCCGGCCACGCGCATCGAGCCCCTCACCGGCGAGGTGACCGGTCCCGTCCGCACGCAGCACCGCATCCGACATCCCCGAGAACAGTCACCTGGCACCGGTGACGGGCTCACAGACTGGACCATGAGTCCGCCACCTCGGCCGCTGACGGGTGGTGAGGCGCGACGTGGTGCGGGCGAGGCCGGTGTGTCCCACCGGCCTCGCCCGCGCCGCAGACCGTGTTCCGGTCCCCGCTGTCTACGATCCCGTGGCGGCGTCCGTGGGCCCAGGCACGGCCGGAGCGTCGGCGACCGGTGGGACGAGCGGGCTCCTGCCCCGGGTGAGGGCGAAGTAGATCACCCCGGCGACGGCGACACCGATGAACCAGGAGTACGGGCCCAGCTCGGCTCCGTATCCGGCCGGGCCGTAGACGGGCAGGATGCTGGAGAAGACGGACCCCACCGCGGCGGCCACGAGAGCCCGGATGTTCCAGCCGCCCTGGAAGCGGAACTCGCCGTCCTCCCGGTAAAGGTCGGGCACGTTCAGCTGGGTCTTCCTGATGAGGTAGTAGTCGACGACGAGTACGCCGAAGAGCGGGCCCATCGTCGAGCCGATGGCGTTGACGAAGCTGGGGGCGTTGTCCCAGGGGTGCAGCGGGTAGAGCAGCAGGGCGATGACGGCGGCGATGAGGCCGCCCCGCCGGAAGGTGACGTACTTCGGTGCCACGTTGGCGAAGTCGAAGGCGGGGCTGACGAAGTTGGCGACGACGTTGATGCCGAGTGTGGCGACGGCGAAGGTGAGGGCGGCGAGCAGGACGAGGACCGGGCTGTCGAACTTGGCGGAGATCTGGGCCGGTTCGAGGATGACCTCCCCGTACACCTTGCTGGCGGCGGCCGTGGTGATCGCCGCGACGAGGGAGAAGAGGATCAGGTTCACGGGCAGGCCCCAGACGTTGCCCTTCTTCAGGGTCTTCTTGTCGGGGGTGAAGCGGGCGAAGTCGCCGAAGTTGAGGAACAGGGCCGCGAAGTAGGTGATCCAGGTGGCGGCTATCGCGGCTATCGCGGCGAACGAGCCGGGGCTGACGTCGAGTCCCGTGGCGTTCTTGGCGAGCGCGGCCAGGTCCTTGGCCGGCATGTCGACCGTGAAGGACAGCGCGCCCGCCTTCACCGACAGCGCGATCGCCAGGACGAGCATCATCAGCCAGACCGCGGGTCCGGCGAAGTCCTGGAAACGGCGCACCGTCTCCATGCCCTTGCTGATGATGAGCAGCTGGGCGGCCCAGACACCGAGGTAGCACAGCACCTCGAGGCCGCTGTGGTCGAAGAGGTGAGTGGTCTCGTGCAGGTGCCTGGGGCCGTCGTAACGGACGAGGAAGGCGACGATGGCGCCGGCCGCCGCGCTGGTCTGCGCGCCGTACCAGAACGTGGCGACCACCGCCCGGGCGAGCGCCGGGACGTTGGCGCCGAAGGTGCCGAACGAGGCACGCGCCAGGACGGGGTAGGGGACGCCGGTCTTGACGCCCGCGTTGCCCATGAGGGTCATCAGCCAGTAGATGACGAACGAGCCGACACCGATTCCGATGAGGAACTTGAGGGTGTCGCCCGCGACGAGGAACAGGCTGGCGGCCAGGAAGTAGCCGTACAGACTGTGTACGTCCGAGGTCCAGACGTTGAAGATGCTGAAGGCGCCCCACTTGCGCTCCGTGGCGGGGGCGAGGTCCTCGTTGTACAGGCGGGGGGAATACCCCTGCGGTGTGGCGGATCTGTCCGTGTCCGCGCTGTCCGTCGCCGTCATGTGGTGCTCCTTGGTGCTGGGCCTCGACTACCCCATCCGGCGTCGTACCGCATGGTTGTGAGGTGTCAGAGAACGGCCTGTGCGTTGCGTCCGGATGCCCGCCGTGTAACAGACTCTTCAACGGAAAATTTTTTCCATTGCCGCCCCGGACGGTGACTGGGCCCCCATGCGACCGAGGCCCACGGCGGTCGGATACATCTCGGAGAACAGGGCGGACCGCGGACCGTGGGTCAGGCCCGGCCCGACGCTGTACAGGAGCAAGCCCAGGGCGAGCGGGATCTTCGCGTCGTTTCCGGTCTTCCCCAGCTCCCGGTGGACCGGGCAGGGCGACCCCGCCCCACTCACCGCCTGCCGACAGGCCCTGGAGGATGCTCAGGAAGACGAGGGCGGTGCTCAGGGTGTAGACGAAAACGTCGTACCCCTCGACGGTGGTGCCTGCCATGGCGACGAGTGCGACCGTGCGGTGCCGGCGACCGGTTGCCGTTGAGCGGATGGGAACAGAAGGGGGCGATGCGGCCGGTGTGCCTGCGCAACGCGGTGAGGAGGGCCCGGCCCGCCTGGGTGCGGTCGCGCGAAGACCTCGTCGGCCGTCGACGGCACGGCCTCCGCCGGAAGGCGGCGAGAGGGACGACAGAGGAACGGGTTCGTTGGAAGCCGATGTCCAGGGAACGGCCGTGGCGGGCCTCCGTTCGTCGTCAGGGAGCGGGTGGCCGCGTACAAGGACCCGCGTCACGTGTGGCCGTCAGGGTCCCACCGGCAGATCACCGCGCCCGGGCTCTGAGCGGCAATGGTGGAACCGGGGGAAGCGTCACCCGGTCTCGCCCGCGTGCCCGGTGAGCTGGGCGCGCCGGGCCATCCAGGCGGCGACCTGGGCCCGTGAGGCGAAGCCGAGCTTCGCGAGGATCCGTTCGACATGGCCGTCGGCGGTGCGCTTGGCGATCACCAGACGGTGGGCGATCTCCCGGTTGGACAGGCCGGACTCGATCAGGGCGGCAACCTCGAACTCCCGCTTGGTGAGAGGCTCGACGGTCTCCGGACGCCGGGTCCCGCCACCGCGCTTCTCGGCGCCCAGGGCCAGATCGATCACGTCCTGAAGGCACCCCGGAGCGACGCGGAGCGCGTCGTCCACGGGACTCGGCGGATCGGGCCGGTGGGCGGAGTGACGCTGGGCGAACTCCGCCAGATGCGGCCCGAACGCGGCGATCGAGGTGCCGAGCGAACGCCAGACCCGGCGTGCCGCCTCGCACAGCGCGGCGGCGTGGTCCACCTCACCACGGTCGTGAGCCACCCATGCCAGCAACTCGGTGTTGAGCGCGACACCGGCCCCTTCGAAGGAGAGCTGCACCCGCAGCGCCGCGCGGGCCGATCGCTCCGCCTCTTCCAGGTCGCCCGATGTCCACTGCGCCAGACCCGCCGCCCACAGGGAGAAGGCGTGGGCGGACCTTTCCCCGTTCGTCTCGCACAACGCCACCGTGCCTCGGCTGACCTCCAAGGCTTCGGATGCCCGGCCGGCGCAGGCGAGCGCGGCGGCGAGCATGTAGCGGGCCGTGAACTCCAGGTCGCGGTGACCCTGTGCGCGGTGTCCCTCGACGGCGGTCCGGAAGCCGTCCACGGCGGTCTCGGTGTCACCGTTGAAGAGCGCCAGCAGCGCCCCCCAGTGGACGACGTGCACTTTCGTCCCGGGGTCGCCCAGTTCCTCGGCGAGGTCCGCGAGTTCGGTGAGCCACCGTGCACCACAGCGGCGATCCCCCTGGATCAACGCGATCCAGATCAGCACCCACACGCCTTCGGCCCGCTCCGGCGACGGTGCGGTGACCGCGGTGAGTGCCGCCTCCATCCGCCTGCGGCCGTCGGCGAGGAACTCTCCGGACAGCCAGTGGTAGCGCAGCCGTGCCAGCAGGCGCAGAGCGGTTCGTTCCTCGCCTGGAGCGGAGAGGCTCCACCGCACCGCGGCGACATGGTCCTCGTGCTCCAGGCGCATCCGCTCGTGCAGGACATCCTGCTGCGGACCGGACCACCTGTCGAGGATCCACTGGGCCCGGCCCAGCATCACGTCGCGATGCCTGCGCCGCAACTCGTCGGCTTCCGCGGCCTGTTCGACGTGTTCGGCCGCGATCTCACGGACGGGAGCCAGCATGCGATACCGCATGGTGCCGCCCTCGCGCTCGGCCAGCAGGATCGACTGCCCCACCAGCCGCTCGACGGAGTCGACGACGTCGTCGGGCCGCAGCTCCCCGAAGGCGCAGACGGCTTCCGCGAGGTCGAGGTCGAAGGTGGCGGGGAACACCGACAGCCGGCGCCAGAGGATCTGCGCGGTCCGCGGGCACAGCTGATGGCTCCAGTCCACCATGGCCCGCAGGGACCGGTGCCGGGAGCCCGGCGCGGCATCAGGAGCGACGAGCGAGGCGACACGCCTGCCGAACCGCTCCACCACCTGTTCGACGGTGAGCGCCCTCAGCTTGGCTGCCGCCAACTCGATGGCCAGGGGCACACCTTCCATGAGGCGGCACAGGTCGGCCACCGCGGCGGCGTTGTCGTCGGTGACGGTGAAATCGGGATCCGCCGCGCGCGCCCGCTCCAGCAGGAGGCTCACCGAACCGTCCGCGGGTAACTGCGCGGCCGGGGTGGCCGGGCCGGGCACGCTCAGCGGGGCCACGGGCCGCAGCACCTCTCCCTCGACGGCGAGCGGTTCCCGGCTCGTGACCACCACACGCAGCCGCGGAGCCTCGCGGAGCATGAGCGGGACCACCGCCCGCACGGACTCCAGCACATGCTCGCAGTTGTCCATGACGAGCAGCAGCTCGCGGTCCCCGAGGAACGACAGCAGCTTCTCGCGGGGCGGGGACGCGGACTGGTCGTTGATCCCGAGTGCGCGGACCACCGCCGACTCGATCTCCGCGACCCCGGCGCCGACGCCCAGGTCGGCCAGCCGGACCAGCCAGCTCCCGTCGGGGAAGCCACCGCGGGCACGATAGGCCAGTTCCAGGGCCAACCGGGTCTTGCCCACCCCGCCGACGCCGACGAAGGTGACCAGCCTGGACCGCGACATCGTCCGCTCCGCGACGTCCAGATCGTGCCTGCGGGCGATCAGGCGGCTCAGCGGCGGACCGACCCGGTTCCCTCCTCGTCGAGAGACCGGGGCACTGTTCATGCCGGACAGTATCCCGGTCACCTCGCGCGATCTCCAGCCCTCGCACCGCGCGGGCCGATCGCCCCTACACCCGGTGCACGTTCATTCCGCCGTCGATGGTGATGGCGGTTCCGTTGACGAACGAGGCGCCCTCCGACGCCAGATAGGTGACCAGCGAAGCCACCTCCCCGGGTGTACCGAGCCGCCCCTGCCCTCGGAGGATCATGTCCTTCAACGGCGTACCGGCGATGACCGGCAGATCCGTGAAGGTCCGTTCGACCATGGGGGTGTCGATGAAGCCGGGGCAGACGGCATTGGCGCGCACGCCATGATCGCGGAGTTCCAGTGCCATGACCTCGGTCATCCGCACGACGCCGGCCTTGGCCGCGGCGTAGCCGCCGATGAGCGGGAACCCGACGACGCCGGCGAGCGAGGCGATGTTGACGATCGCGCCGCCGTCCGTCAGGGCGGGGACCGCGTGCTTGTAGACGAGCCAGGTTCCGCGGAGGTTGACCGAGTACATCTGGTCGAACTGCTCCTCGGTCATGTCGTGGAGGAGGCCGAAGGTCTCGGCACCGGCGTTGTTGACGAGCACGTCGAGACCGCCCAGGGCACGCGTGCCCTCGGCGACGGCCGCGGCCACGCTGTCGCCGGAGCGGACGTCGCAGGTGACGCCGACGGTGTCGTGGCCGATCTCGAGAGCCGCCTTGTCGGCCCCCTCGATGTCGGCGATCACGACACGAGCGCCGGCGGCGACGAAGGCTTCCGCCACCGCCCGTCCGATGCCCCGGTGCGCGCCCGTCAGCAGCGCCCGCTTGCCCTCCAGGATTCCGGTCATGCTCATTTCCTCTCTGCTCTGGATCGTGGTGATCGTGCGGGGGTGTGCCGTGACCCCGCCGGGCCGGCTCGGACGAGGGCGGACGCGGTGTGGATCTGCCGGTGCGGCCCAGGGCGACGTCACGTCGGCAGGGACGCCGAGACACCAGGCCGCCATGCGCCCGCCCAACTCGGTGGAGACGACCGGGCCTCGCGGGACTGCGTCTCGGCGGTGAAATCGGTGGGCGGAGCGACGAGGCCTGGACGGCGAGGCGCGGTCCGCCCTCGCCCCGGGCGCGGAACACGGCCCCCGCGGCCAGGTTCACGCCCGTTCTCTCGCCACCCACGGCGATCCGCTCCGGGGCACCGCTTGAGGCGGTGGGTGGCGTAGAGACCGGAGAAGCCCCCACCGACGATGGCTACATCGACGTGTGTTTCGTGCATGTGCCAACCCTGGGTGCACCATGTTGCGGGGGCTACGGGTAGGGATACCTGATCCCCTACCTGTCTTCCGCCGGGCGATCCCGATGAAGCGGTTGTCCCCGAACGCGCCCTCCACGAGGGCGAATTCGTCGTCGGTGCCGGCTTCGCCGGGGGACTGGAGCTTGAGGCCGTACTGGTCGGACCAGAAGTAGGGGACGGTGGCCGACAACGAAAGCGTCGCCAGCGCGGAGGCCATCGTCGATGTGGTGTGGCGGCACGGGGTGCGGACCGCGAAGTGGACGTCCGCGGCGGAGGCGTGCGTCGGGCTCGCCGTGCAACTGTCGTTCCTCGCGGTGCTCGGCGCCGCTGGGATGCGCGTGTCGTCCGGGGCGATCCCCGTGTTCATGAGGCAGTCGGCGGGCGCGTCCTCGTGGACGGCACCGACGTCCGGGACTGGCCCCTGGCGCACCTGCGGGCCGCCATCGGGTACGTCGGATGACGACCTCGCCTCGCCGCCCCTCGTCGGGCACCGCGGCTCCACCTTCTCCGGCGGCGAACGCCAACGCGTCGCCGTCGCCCGCGCCCTGCTGTGCCGGCCCCGCCTGCTCCTCCTCGACGAGCTGACCTCCCAGGTCGACGCGGTGGGTGAACCCGCCCGCCACACGAGCGTCCTCGTCATGGAGTAGGGAGGCGTCCGGGCGGCGGGCACACACGAGGAACTCCTCGCCGCCGACGCGTTGTACGGCCGTCCGGCGGCGACTCAGTTGCTGACCTCGGCGGGGTGAGGCTGCGGCCTTTCGGACAGGCGGAACCGGTCCCGGACGACGCCGCAGGTCACGCGGACCGCGACTGGCGGTCCGGCCGGACCGGCGACGAACTCGTCCCAGACTTTCGCGTGGCCCAGATGTGGGAACAGGCCGAGCGCGAGCAGGAAATATACGCCCCACCAGGACGGCAGCGGTCTCGGCGGGCTCGAAGGGGGGGATATTTGGTCAACTCGTCGAAATGACCGGGAGTGAAGAGTGGCCCATGGTTCCCCTGGGCGGTTTCCGGACAGTGCGGTCGCATGGCCCGGCGGTCGGAAGAAGGGGTGTCCGAGCCGGGGCGTCGTGCGATCCCGTGCACGCCCTGGGCGTCCGGCCGTAATTACTTGATGCGGTCGAGTGGGACGCGCGGTGGCCAGTCGGCGGGCGACAGCACTCCGCAGCAGTAGGCCCGGGACACCAGGGCGGAGCGATTGGCGGCCTGGAATTTTCGTAACATTCCAGACACGTGATATTCAATTCCTTGACGGCTCATGTAGAGGCGGGCGGCCATTTGGGCAGAGGAGGATCCGGCTGCGATGCCCTCGATAATGCTCGCTTCGATCCTGCTGATCGTCTCGGGCTGGTCCGGCGTATTTTTATCGACGGGTTCTGCTGATTTCAGCAGTATGACGAACGTCACAACGTCGTCGCGCTTCTCGGTGGGTGGGGATTCGAGAAGTTCCCCGGTCATATGCCCGGCGTCGGGGTTCGCTGGATCCGGGGAATTCGATTCGGGGCCCGAGGGGGCCTTCACGACGAGGAACTTTCCGTCGAGGTGAGCCGTGCATGTGTCTGATATCTCGACCAGGGTGGCCGATATATTCAGCTTCATCTGCACCTCTGCCGCAGGTCTGTGGGGGATTTGTCGTGCAAGTACCGCCATGACGTTAATGATCGGACTTGGCGGGCGTCAAGGGTGCTGCGTCCCCGGCCGGCCGCCCGCTCCGCCGCGTGACCGTCCGGGTCGCGCGCCGGATGCAGTCTTGCGTACGGATCTTTTCCGCCAGCGTCGCACCTCTGTGCAGCGGCTTGACGCTCCTGTGTCCGTTCCTTGGGGAGTACTTGACTTGCTCGGTAAAGTGCTTGAAAATTGTATGAGAGCTGCGGAGTGCAGGGCTCCGATTCGGCCTGCCTGGCCGATTTCATGCTGGGGATATGGCCCCTCTAAAAGCCTGGTGAACACTCCCGGCTTCATTCGGACGTGCTTTCGCTATTCATTCAACGTATTCGGGCATGCAGTCCAGACCATTCGCCGTTGATTCATCCGTCGCGCGTTAAGGGAATGTATCCGAGAGGTGAACGGAAATGTTTCAGCGACGTGAAATCCGTGCCTCTAGGGTTTTGTACAGTTCTGGAGCGGTGGTGGTTCGGCCGGTGGCCGACCGGGCAGGGGGAGGTGGGGGCGTCCCATTCCGGTGGGTGGACTTTCGGCCGTTTTTCATGCAAGCGAAATGAGGATTTATGGTGGATTTCAGGTTGCTCGGGCCTCTGGAAGCCTCCGTTGACGGCGGTAAAGTTCCCCTCGGAGGAATCAAGCAGCGCGCGGTTCTCGGGTACCTCTTACTCCAGGCGAATCGCGTTGTCGCGGTGAGCGAGCTGTTAGAGGCGCTCTGGGGCGGCGGCACGGAGCCGAGGACGGCCCGTCGGATTCTGCAGAACGCGGTGTGGAGGCTGCGCGGGATTCTCCCCGAAGGGTCGCAGCAAGGGGATTCGGCGGACTTACGGTCGGCCGGTGCGCCGTCGTGGCCGAAGCTGCTCACCAGGGAACCCGGATACATCCTCGAAGTCGATCTCGGTGACGTCGACCTGTACAGGTTCCGAAACCGCGCCGCGTCGGGCCGTGAAGCTTTAGCCAAGGGCGATGCCGTGGCTGCCAGCGTCATCCTGCGCGAGGCGCTGGACCTGTGGCGAGGGCCGGTGCTGGCCGACCTCGCCGAGGCGGGAATCGCCTGGCCCGATCTGGTCGCCACGCAGAACTCGCGGCTGGACGCCCTTGACGACTACTTCCAGGCGGAACTCGCGTGCGGGCGCCATCACGCCATCGTCGGGGAACTGGAGAAGCTGCTGGAGAGCCACCCGCTGCGGGAAGCCACCTGCGCCCAACTGATGCTGGCGCTGTACCGCAGCGGCAGGCAGGTGGACGCGCTGAACCTCTATGAGCAGGTGCGCTGCGACCTCGTCGAGAACCTGGGTGTCGACCCCGGCCTGAAGCTCCGTGACCTCCAGCGGGCGATCCTCAACCACGACCCGTCCCTGGCCGCGACCACCGCCGCGCCCGGCCCTGTGATCATCCGCCGTCCCGAGACGGTCCCCGCTCCCTACGCGCCGCTCATGGTCACGCATACGGCGGGACCCTCCCCCGCGCCGGCGTTCCAGCCGCGCCCGGCCGCCGCGGTCTCCCGATCGGTGAGCCACCTTCTGATCTGCGTCCACCCCGTCCATGAGGACAACCGCGCGTACGGGGAAGCCGACGTCCGCGCCGACGCCGTCGACGCGCAGATCCAGGAAGTGATCGACTACTACGGCGGCCGGTACATCATGCGCGGAGGCATGTGCTCGACCGTGCTGTTCGGCCTCCAGCGCTCCACGGACCGCGACGCCACCCGGGCCGTGCTCGCCGCCCTGGCCGTCCAGGACAGGCTGGGGGAACGGGAGGACCTCGTCGTCAAACTGGCGGTGACCCGGGGACAGATCCACACGGAGCCCTCTCCCGAGACGCACTGCACCCTGCCCAACGGCACAGGCGTCCTGGTGGACCAGGCGCACGCACTGCTCACCGGGATGAACGGTCCGGGGTTACGGGTGTGCGGCGAGACCCGCAGGGCCGCCATGGGACTGTTCCGGTTCCTGAGCGCCGACGGCCTCCCCGGCGCCTGGGACGTGAACGGGACCTACGGCGACTACCTCGCCGTGTGCGCCGACCTGGCCGCCCAGGACGAACCCGGCCCGTTCGTCGACCGCGATCACGAACTCGGCCTGCTGTCCCAGGCGCTGGAGCGCGCGCACGGCCGGGGCCTGCCCCATCTGGTGACGGTGGTGGGCCAGGCCAAAGTGGGCAAGACGAGGCTCCTGACGGAGTTCGAGAAGCAGGTGAAGGCCAGGGGAACCAAGCCCGCCGCCCGTTTCGTCAACGTCGCCGACGGGCCTTCCTCGGCCTGGTGGGCCGGGGCGGGCCTGCCGGAACGGATCCTCGCGGAGTACTGCGGCGTCGGCCCCGAGGAGGGGCCGGACCAGGCGCGTTCCGCACTCGCCGCGGCCTGCCGGACGCTGCGGTACTCGCACAGCAGGTGGAAGGAACTGTACGAGAGCCTTCTGCCCCTGCTCGTGCCCCGGGCGGGGGACCCCGCCCGCGCCCGCGCCACACAGCGGGACGTGCTGCCCGCACTGCGGGAGTTCCTGGTGGCCGCGTCCCGGGTCGCACCGCTGGTCATCATGGTGGACGACGCCGACGACCTGGACGAGACCGAGTTCGGTCTTCTGAAGGCTCTGACGGAGGACAGGGTCGAGGGACCCGTCCCCCTGCTCGTTGTCGTGGCGGCGAGCCCGGGACTGCTCACGCGCTATCCCGGCCACGTGAGCGACACCGGGCACATCAACTGGAGCGGTGTGTCACTGGCTCCCCGGAGGTCGGTCTGCGCGGCCGTGCGCTGAGCCGGAGAACGGATGATGATCCGGTGATGAGCCGCTGATAGCAGCCGCCTCTCTAGATTTCCCCTCATGGTTTGCACAAGGGACACGGCATGAGCGGCGTGTCGTCCGGCATCAGCAGCCCCCCCGACCGGAGCGCGCCCGCATCACTGCGTGAGGCGATGTCGCGGTTCGTCACCGGTGTCACGGTGCTGTCCACGGGCGGCTCCCACATCCACGGCATGACCGCCAACGCGTTCACCTCGGTCTCGCTCGATCCGCCCACCGTGCTGTGCTGCGTCGCCCGTGACGCGGTCATGCGGCAGGCGATCGGCGAGGCCGGACACTTCGGAGTGTCGGTCCTGGACGCCGCCCAGGAAGGAACGGCCCGGTACTTCGCGGACAAGAAACGGGTGCTGGGCCCCGACCAGTTCGCGCACACGGACTGGACCCCGGGCCCGCACACCGGCGCCCCGCTGCTGGCCGGGGCGATCGCCTGGCTGGAGTGCCGGCTCACCGAGACCGTCGAATCCGGTGACCACTCGATCTTCATCGGCGAGGTACTCGAAGCGAGAGTCGGAGCCGGCCAAGAGGCGTTGACGTTCTTCGACGGCGCCTTCTCGCGCACCGGCCCCCTCGGCGCCTGAGGCCGCCGACCGCACCGCACCAGGGCGCGCCCCGAGCGCCCTCCCTCTTCCCCGACGGACGCCCACTCGGCCTCTACCGGAGGTTTTGATGCAGGCTGACCACGCATCAGCGGAGATCACATTGAACACCGATGACAAGATGCCCGAAGACGCGGTCGCGGTCGTCGGTCTGTCCTGCCGACTGCCACAGGCGGCAGACGTCGGTGGTTTCTGGCGGCTGCTGACCGAGGGCCGGGAAGCCATCACGGGCGTCCCGGCCGGCCGCCTGCCCGAAGGCGACCGCACGGCGGGGAAGAAGGACTGGCGCGGCGGATTCCTCGACCAGGTCGACGGCTTCGACCCGGCCTTCTTCGACATCACACCGCAGGAAGCCGCCGCGATGGACCCCCAGCAGCGGCTCATGCTGGAACTGGGCTGGGAAGCCCTGGAAGACGCCCGCAGCGTGCCCGCCCGGCTCAGCGGCACCTCGTCGGGGGTGTTCGTCGGCGCCATCTCCGACGACTGGGCGCGTCTGCGGCAGCGCACGACCCAGTACACCTATCCCGGCGGCCACCGCAGCCTGATCGCGGGCCGCCTCTCCCACCTGCTCGGACTGCGCGGCCCCAGCATGGTGGTCGACACCGCCCAGTCCTCGTCCCTCGTCGCCGTCCACCTGGCCGTGCGCGCCCTGCTCGACGGGGACTGCGACCTCGCGCTCGCCGGCGGCGTCAACCTCATGCTCAGCGAGGAGACCACCACCCGCATCGACGACTTCGGCGCCCTCTCGCCCGACGGCCGCTGCCACACCTTCGACGAGCGCGCCAACGGCTACGTCCGAGGAGAGGGCGGCGGCTTCGTCGTCCTCAAGAGCCTCGCGCGGGCCCTCGCCGACCGCGACCGGATCTACTGCGTGGTGCGCGGCAGCGCCGTCAACAACGACGGGCACTCGGAAGCGCTCGCCGTGCCCAGCGTCGACGGGCAGCGCCAGGTGCTGCGCGCGGCCTGCGTCCGCGCGGGCGTCGACCCCGCCGACGTGCAGTACGTCGAACTGCACGGCACCGGAACCCGGGTGGGCGACCCCGTCGAGGCACGTGCTCTCGGCGAGGTCTTCGGCAGGAGCAGGGACGCCGCACAGCCGCTGCGGGTCGGCTCGGTGAAGACGAACGTCGGACACCTGGAAGGCGGCGCCGGGGTCGTCGGGTTCATCAAGACGGCCCTCGCGCTGCACCACCGCGCCCTGCCCGCCAGCCTCAACTTCACCCGGGCCAACCCGGCGATCCCGCTGGACGAGTGGAAGCTGCGGGTGCAGACCGGCCTCTCCGACTGGCCGCTGCCGCAGCGCCCGCTGCTCGCCGGGGTCAGCTCCTTCGGCATGGGCGGCACCAACTGCCACGTCGTCCTGGCCGAGGCACCCCCCGCCGAGACACCCCCCACGCCCCGGCCCGCCGACGGCCGGCTGGTGCCGTGGGTCCTCTCCGCCCGCAGCCCCGGCGCCCTGCGCGAACAGGCCCGCCGCCTCCACAGCACGCAGGCCGCGCCCGCCGACGTGGCGCACGCCCTGCTCACCACCCGCTCCGCGTTCGAGTACCGTGCCGTCGCCCTGGGCCGCGACACCGACGCACTCCACGCCGCGCTCACCGAGATCGCCGAGGGCCAGGCCACCGCCGCACAGCCCGGCGGCGCGGTCTTCGTCTTCCCCGGCCAGGGCTCCCAGTGGATCGGCATGGGAGCCGAACTCCTCGACACCGAACCGGAGTTCGCACGCTCCGTCGCCGCCTGCGAAGAGGCCCTGGCCGAGTTCGTCGACTGGTCCGTCACCGACGTCATCCGCGCCACCGGAGCCGACGCCGAGGCATACCTGGGGCGCGTCGACGTCGTCCAGCCCGTCCTGTGGGCCGTCATGGTCTCCCTGGCCGCCCTCTGGGAGTCCCGGGGCGTCGTCCCCGAAGCGGTGGTCGGCCACTCGCAGGGGGAGATCGCCGCCGCGTGCGCGGCCGGTGCCCTGAGCCTGCGGGACGGCGCCCGCATCGTCGCCACCCGCGCACAGGTCGTCCGGCGCGTCACCGGACGCGGCGGCATGATGTCGGTGCTGCTGCCCGCCGCCGAGACCAGGGAACTCATCGAACCCTGGGCGGGGGCGCTCTCCCTGGCAGCCGTCAACGGACCCGCCTCCTCGATCGTGGCCGGTGACATCGACGCCCTCCACGACCTGCTCGCCCGCTGCGGCGAACGCGACATCCGCGCCCGGCTCGTACCGGTCGACTACGCCTCCCACACCGCCCACATGGACGAGCTGAGCGAGGAACTGACGGAGCTGCTGGCTCCCGTCCGGCCGCGCCCCGGCCGTGTCCCCTTCCACTCCACCGTCACCGGCGAACTCATCGACACCCGTGAACTGGACGCCGCCTACTGGGTGCGCAACCTGCGCCGGACCGTCCTGTTCGAGCCGGCCGTCCGCGCCCTCGTCGAGAGCGGCCTGACCACCTTCGTCGAGTGCAGCCCGCACCCCGTCCTCACCCTCGGCGTCGAGCAGATCCTCGACAGCGCCGGCGCCCCCGGCCACGCCCTGGAGACCCTGCGCCGCGACGACGGCGGACCGGAGCGCTTCGCGCGTTCCCTGGCGGGCGCGTGGAGCGCCGGAGTCCACGTCGACTGGACGACCTTCCTGCCCGACGGCGCGCACAGCGACGGCGTCGACCTCCCGGCCTACCCCTTCCAGCGGCAGCGCTACTGGCACGACACCCCGCTCGACACCGCCCTGCCGGACACCGAACAGGTCGCCGACGCCGCCGACCTCGTGCCCCGCGCCCTGGCCCAGGTGCTCGGCCTGAAGTCGGCCGACGGGATCGACCTCGACAGCACGTTCAAGGACCTCGGCTTCGACTCACGCGCCGGCGTCGAGTTCCGCAACCTGCTGCGCCGCTCCACCGGCCTGGACCTGCCCACCACCCTGGTCTACGACCACCCCTCCCCGGCGGAACTCGTCGCCCACCTGCGCGACGCGCACCCCGCGCCCGACGCCGGAGCACAGACCGCCTCGTCCGGGCCCGCCTACGACGAGCCGATCGCCATCGTGGCCATGAGCTGCCGCTACCCCGGCGGCGTCGAATCCCCCGAGGACCTGTGGCGGCTCGTGTCGGACGGCGTCGACGCCGTCTCCGACTTCCCCACCGACCGCGGCTGGGACCTCCAGACCCTGTACGACCCCGACTCCGACCGGCCCGGCCGCACCTACCTCACCCAGGGCGGATTCCTGGACCACGCCGACCGGTTCGACCCCGCCTTCTTCGGGATCTCACCCCGCGAGGCTCTCGCCATGGACCCCCAGCAGCGCCTCCTGCTGGAGACCTCCTGGGAGGCCGTGGAACGCGCCGGCCTCGACCCGGTCTCCCTGCGCGGCACCCGCACCGGCGTGTTCGCCGGCGTGATGGCCCAGGACTACGGACCCCGCCTGCACGAACCCGCCGACGGCGCCGACGGCTACCTCCTCACCGGCAACTCGGCCAGCGTCGCCTCGGGCCGCGTGGCCTACACCCTCGGCCTGCGGGGCGCCGCCGTCACCGTGGACACCGCCTGCTCCTCGTCCCTGGTCTCCCTGCACCTGGCCGCCCAGGCCCTGCGGCAGGGCGAGTGCGAACTGGCGCTGGCGGGCGGCGCGACGGTGATGGCCACGCCCGGCATGTTCGTCGAGTTCTCCCGCCAGCGCGGCCTGGCCCCGGACGGCCGCTGCAAGGCGTTCGCCGCCGCCGCGAACGGCACCGCCTGGGCCGAGGGCGTCGGCATGCTCCTGCTGGAGCGGCTGTCGGACGCCCACCGCAACGGGCACCCGGTGCTCGCCGTGATCCGTGGCAGCGCCGTCAACCAGGACGGCGCCAGCAACGGCCTGAGCGCCCCGAACGGCCCCGCGCAGGAACGCGTCATCCGGCAGGCGCTCGCCTCGGCCCGGCTGACGCCCGACCAGGTCGACGCCGTCGAGGCGCACGGCACCGGCACCACCCTCGGCGACCCCATCGAGGCCGGGGCCCTGCTCGCCACCTACGGACAGCGCAGGCCCGCCGACCGGCCGCTGCTGCTCGGCTCCCTGAAGTCGAACATCGGACACAGCCAGGCCGCCGCGGGCGTCGGCGGAGTCATCAAGATGGTGCTGGCCCTCCACCACGGACGCCTGCCCCGCACCCTGCACGTGGACGAGCCCAGCCCCCACGTCGACTGGTCGACCGGCGCCGTCCGGCTGCTCACCGAAGCGCAGCCCTGGCCGGACACCGACCACCCCCGCAGGGCCGCCGTGTCGTCCTTCGGCATCAGCGGCACCAACGCCCACCTCATCCTGGAACAGGCCCCAGGCCCGGCCGAGGACACCCCGGCCGAGCCGCCGCACGGACCCGTCACCTGGCTCCTGTCCGCCAAGAGCCCCGAGGCCCTGCGCGCCCAGGCGGACCGGCTGCACACCCACCTGAAGGCCCGCCCCGCCCTGCACCCCGCCGACGTCGCGTTCTCCCTCGCCACCACCCGCACCCACCACGACCACCGCCTCGCCCTCACCCACGCGGCAGGCGACACACTCGACCCCGAGGCCCTGCACCGGCTGCGGGCCGTCGCCGACGGCGAAGTCGCCTCGGGCCTGCTGAAGGGAGTGGCCCGGCAGGGCGGCACGACCGCGTTCCTGTTCACCGGACAGGGCGCCCAGCGGACCGGCATGGGACGCGAACTGTACGACACACACCCGGAGTTCGCCCGCGCCCTCGACGAGGTGTGGGCGGAACTCGGCCGCCACGGCGAACTGCCCCTGCGCGAGATCGTGTTCGACGGCACGACCGGCTCCGACGGCCTGCCGCTGCTGGACCGCACCGTCTACACCCAGACCGCCCTGTTCGCCTTCGAAGTCGCCCTGTCCCGGCTCCTCGCGCACTGGGGCGTACGGCCGGGCCTGCTGGCCGGACACTCCGTCGGCGAGATCGCCGCCGCCCACGTGGCCGGAGTCCTCACCCTCGCCGACGCCTGCGCGCTGACCGCCGCCCGCGGCCGGCTGATGCAGGCCCTCCCCGAGGGCGGCGCGATGGTCGCCGTCGAGGCCACCGAGGCGGAGGTACTGCCCCTGCTGGCGGGCCGGGAGGCCGACGCGGCGATCGCCGGACTCAACGGACCCACCGCCACCGTCCTGTCCGGCACCGAGTCCGCCGTCATGGACATCGCCGCCACCCTGCGCGAACAGGGCCGCCGCACCAAGCGGCTGCGCGTCAGCCACGCCTTCCACTCGCCGCACATGGACGCCATGCTCGACGACTTCCGCAAGGTCGCCGAGACCCTCACCTACCGCGAACCGCGTACACCCCTCGTCTCCACCGTCACCGGACGGCCCGAGACCGAGTTCGACGCCGCGTACTGGGTCGGCCAGGTCCGCGCCTGTGTCCGCTTCCACGACGCCGTGCGGGGCCTGTACGACGAGGGCGCCCGCACCTTCCTGGAGGTCGGCCCCGCCGGTGTCCTCACCGCCCTCGGCGACGCCTGCCTCCCCGACCACGACGACGCCGCCTTCATCGCCGCCGTCCGCGCCGACCGGCCCGAACCCGAGGCGCTCGCCGACGCGCTGGGCCTCGCCCACACCCGGGGGGCCGCCGTGGACTGGGCCGCCCGCCTCACCGGGGCCCGGCGCGTGGACCTGCCCACGTCGGCGATGCTCCGGGAGAGGTACTGGCTCACCCAGGCACCCCCCGCCGACGACGCCACCGGACTCGGCCTCACGGCCCAGGACCACCCGCTGCTCAAAGCCGCCGTGGAGTCGGCCGCCTCCGGAGAGACCCTGTTCACCGCACGCCTGTCCCGGCAGGCCACCGCCTGGCTCGGCGACCACGCCGTGCACGGCTCCGCCGTCCTGCCCGGCACCGCGATGCTCGACCTCGCCCAGTACGCGGGCGAACAGCTCGGCCACCCCCAGGTCGCCGAACTCACCCTGCACAGCCCCCTGACCCTGCCCGAGCGCGGCGCGGTCGCCGTCCAGCTCGCCGTGGCCGCGGAACGCGACGGCCGCCGCCCCTTCACCCTGTCGTCCCGCCTGCGCGACGACGTGCCCTGGACCCGCAACGCCACCGGCGAACTGGAGACCGCGACCCCGCTCACCCCAGGCACCCTCCCGGCCGGCACGTGGCCGCCCGCCGCAGCGCAGGACATCCCCGTCGACCGGCTCTACGAACGCCTCGCCGACCTCGGCTACGGCTACGGCCCCGCCTTCCGGGGCGTCGCCGCGGCCTGGCACACCGGCGACGACCTCCACGCCGAGGTACGACTGCCCGACGAGGCACCCTCGGGCGCCTTCGCCCTGCACCCGGTGCTCCTCGACGCCGCCCTCCACACGGCCGCCGCCCACCTCGCGGACGAGACCGGGGGAGCGGTGCTGCCGTTCTCCTTCACCGGCGTCACCCGGCACGGCCCGCTGCCCGGCACGGTCCGCGTCCACCTGCGCCGCACCGGCCCGCACGGCTACGCGCTCACCGTCACCGACGGCGACCGCACCCTCGTCACCGTCGACGACATCGTCCTGCGGCCCGTCACCCAGGCGCAGCTCCGCACGGCCGCGCACGACTCCCTGTTCCGGCTCGACTGGCAGGAACTCCCCCTGACCGGCGGCCCCCTGACCTCCGTCGCCGTACCCGACCCCGCGGACACCGCACTCGCCGAGGCACTGCCCGCCCCGGGCACCTCACCGGCCGAGGTGACCTTCCGCACCCTGCCCGCCACCGGCACCTCACCGGCCGAGGCCGCGCTCACCCTCGTCCACGACTGGCTCGCCGACGAGAGCGCCCCCACCGCACGCCTCGCCCTCGTCACCCGCCACGGCGTCGCCGCCGCCGAGGGCGACGCCGTGGACCCCGACACCGCCGCCGCGTGGGGGCTGGTGCGCACGGCCCAGTCCGAACACCCCGACCGCTTCGTCCTCGTCGACATCGACGGCCGCCCGGAGTCGTACGCCGCGCTGTCCACCGCCGTCGCCACCGGCGAACCCCAGATCGCCCTGCGGGCCGGCACCGCCCACG
>DATCQX010000895.1:0-8908 GCA_036569285.1 Streptomyces sp. | reverse complement strand
CCGCCCTCGCTAACGTGGCTCGTACTTGTCTGGACTCGGTCAAATCTGGGGGCGGCGTGGACACGAGTACGGTCGCAGTCCCGCTCGCGCCCGGTGGTCTGCCGGGCCTCGGGCACCTGCTCGGGATGGCGCGCGGACGCGCCGTCTTCCTCCAACGGCTGCGCGCCGGCGGCGACATCGTCGAAATGAGGCTCGGGCGCCGGTCGTTCTACCTGCTCAACGCGCCCGAGGCGGTGCACGAGGTGCTGGTCGCGCAGAGCGGCAAGTTCAGCAAAGGCATGCTGTTCGACCGCGTCCGCCCCTACCTGGGCAACGGGCTCGCCACCTCCGACGGCCCCTTCCACCTGAGCCAACGCCGCGCACTGCAACCCGCGTTCCACCGCGAACAGATCACCCGGTACACCGCGACGTTCACGGCGGTCGCGGGGGAGCGGGTGGGAGGCTGGCGGCCGGGCCGGACGATCGCGATGGACCGGGAGATGCACGAACTGGCCGTCGCGATGCTGCTGCCCACCCTGTTCCCGTCCACCGGGGAACCCGGAACCGGGCGGGCCATCGACGACTTGGGCGCGCGCGTCGCCGACGACCTCGGCGTCCTGGTGCACGGCGTGCTCCGCGCCACCATCCTCCCCCCGGCCCTCGCCGAACTGCCGACCCCGGGACGACGCCGATTTCTGGCCTCGGCCGACTCACTGCGCCAACTTGCCGAATCCGCGGTCCGCGAGGCCCGCCACAACCCGTCCGGCGACGGCGTCCTCACACTGCTGCTCGCGGCCCAGGGAGGTATGCCGGACGAGGCGGAACGCGGCGGAAGTCGCACCGCGTCGGACGAGGCGGAACGCGCCGGCACCCGCACCGCGTCGGGCGAGGCGGAACGGGGCGGAAGTCGCACCCCCTCGGACGAGACGGACCGCGGTGGAAGCCGCACCGCGTCGGGCGAGACGGACCGCGCCGGCACCCCCACCCCCTCGGGCGAGGCGGAACGGGGCGGAAGTCGCACCGTGTCGGACGAGGCGGACCGCGACGGCACCCGCACCGCGCCGGACGAGACGGACCGCGACGGCACCCCCACCATGTCCGACGAGGCCGCACGCGACGAGATCCTCACCCTCCTGGTCGCCGGGATCGAGACCACGGCCACCACCCTCTCCTGGGCGCTGCACGTGCTCGCCCGTGACCCGGAGATCGCGCAGCGGATCCACGAAGAGGCCGTCGCAGCCGGGCCGGACGCCGCGACCCCGGCCGCTCTGCCGTACACCGCGCGGTTCGTCCAGGAGGTGCTCCGTCTCCACCAGCCGCTGTGGTTCATGGGGCGGCGCGCGCTGGAACCCGTCCGCATCGGACGGCACGAACTCCCGCGTGGAGCCGAGGTGGTGTACAGCGCCGCGACCCTGCACCGGGACCCCGCCCTCTTCCCGGATCCGTTGCGCTTCGACCCCGACCGGTGGCTGGCCCGCCCCGAGAAGAGCCTGCCGCGCGGCGCCTTCGTGCCTTTCGGTGCCGGGAACCGCAAATGCGTCGGGGACGGCTTCGCGTGGGCCGAGATGCTGGCGGTCCTCGCCGCCGTCACCACGCGCTGGCACCTGCACCCGGCACCCGGGCACCGCGTCCGGGCCGTCGCGGACGCACAGATCCACCCTGACGCGCTGCCCATGTCCGTGACCCCGCGATGAAGTTGACGCCGCATCAGAAGAGGCACCCGGTAACGGAGTTGTACCCAGGTCCGTCCCCGCGCTGAAGCGGACGTCCCGATCCACCCCCGTGTCCGCCCCCCGCGCTGATCCCGCGCCCGACCAAAAGGACCACCCGGTGCTGGAGTTCCACCTGTCCGAGATGGAACTGTTCGCCGCCGCGCGGACATTGGACCCCCACCTGGAGGGGCTCGCCCGCTTCCTCCCGACGACCGCGACCGCGACCGCGACTACCCCCGGCCCCATCGCCCCGCCGCACCTGCTGGCGGTCGAGGCCGAATGCCGCCGCGACCGCCTGGCCCTGCTCGACGCCACCGACCGGGCGTACCGCGAGAGCGCGCCGGGCCGGGCGTACGCGTCCTGGCTGTCCGAGGCGGGCCCGGCCGAGCTGATCTGCACGCGCAAGGGCGACCACTCCCTCGAAGAGGTGCACCGCCGTATCGTCCGCGACGCCGTGCAGTGGCTCACCCTGTGGCTGGCCGGCTACCGCCCCGACCCGCTGTGGCACGCGCTGGCGAAGGCGGTGGCGCTGATGGCGGTTCTGGACGACATCGTCGTCCCGCCCCAGGACGTTGCGGACGGCGCTTTCCGGCTCGGGGGCGAGAGCCTGGCCGAGGTGCTGGACCGGGTGAAGTCGCTGGGTGACGACCGTGATCCGCGCTGGCTGGCCGAGGCCCAGCGGGAGACGTTGTTCAGTGCGCGCGTCCAGTTCCACGAGAAGTGGGCCGCCGCCGCACCGGAGTTGGCGCCGCCGGAGGGGCTCGACGCGATCCAGGCGTATGTCCGTGAGCCGGACGCCCTGCGCGCGAGCATTCTGCGCACGTACGCCGCCGAGACGCTGCCGGTGCTGCATCTGATCGCCTACTACTACCGCTTTCCCTATGACGACCACGATCGCGCGGCCTTCCTCGCGGCGGCCGTCGCCCAGACGCTCGGGATGGACATCTCCAAGGATCAGTACGGCGTCGGCGTGAAGGAGGTCACCAACTTCGGTGTCCGCGCCGCCGATTCGGCCCCCGAGACGGTGCGCCGCCGCACCGCCATCCACCACACCTTCCTCGCCCTGACCGCCCGCTTCCGTGACGCGACCGACCTTCCCACCTTCGTCTACGACCGCTACTCCCGTATCTCCCTCTCCTACGCCCACCTCGTCGACCGTTACCTCGAACGCCGGCGGATGGCCCGACTTCCCATGAGTGCGGCGCTGTTGGCCATCGTGGACGAGATCCTCACCACCCGGGGGTAGTTACGCTGCCTGCCCATGATCACCCTCGAACTTTCCGACCGAGCGTCCCGCCGCGTAACCCTGCGCGAGGTCACCGACGACAACTGGCGGGCCGTCGCGGACGTCGCCCCACTGGACGAACAGCGAAAGTACGTCGCCGCGTTGGCGGCCAGGTACCTGCTGCTGTCGGCGAGGGAGGGCGTCTGGAACTCGTTGGCGATCTGTGCCGATGAGACGGTGGTCGGTCACATCATGTGGGGCCGGGACGAGGACGACGGCTCGTACTGGCTCGGCGGGATGGTGATCGACGGCCCCGAGCAGGGCAAGGGAATCGGACGAGCCGCCCTGCGGACCCTCATGAACTGGCTGGCACAACGCGAGGACTGTCGGGAGATCCGCCTGTCGTG
Source organism: Streptomyces sp. (assembly GCA_036569285.1). Classification (GTDB taxonomy): domain Bacteria; phylum Actinomycetota; class Actinomycetes; order Streptomycetales; family Streptomycetaceae; genus Streptomyces. The sequence continues at coordinate 5,585 of DATCQX010000895.1, read as the reverse complement.
CCATGCGGACAACACGGTGGCCGCGCGCCTGTACGCATCTCTCGGATTCCAGCAAAAGGGAGGCCCCTCTTTGAACGAATCCACGCTGACGTACGTATGTATTTAAACGGCAAAACCCGCAGGTCAAATTGGGTGCTGGTAAATTCTTGGACAGGGATATTTGACCCTACCGAGATACTCGAACTCCTTGTCAGAGTGGCAACCGAGCAAGCCCCCCCGCATCGCCACTCACCCCCCAAGGAGGCCGTACTCGTGGCCAAAGGACACGCCCGGAACAAGAAGCGTTCCCGGACTCTCGCCATCGGTCTCGGCTCGGTCGTCGCCATCGCGGGCGGTGTGATCGCTGTCCCCGCGGCGATGGCGGCACTCGTGCCCCCGGCGGCGTCGACGCCCTTTCAGCTCAAGGGGGCTGAGACTTTCGACACCGACAAGTTGATGTCGACGCTGTGTCCGGGGCCGACCTCGAACACCCCGTTCCGGGATGTCGGTTTCTTCTTCATGGACCCGGCGACGGGCGTCCTGAGCAAGGACCCGGCGAACGGTGTCGGCGACTTCGAGAAGACCCCGGCGGGCTCACCTCCGGTCGTCCACCTCGCCGCGCACTGCGAGTACCCCGCGACGGACGTGAAGGACTCCTTCGGCGCCCCGACGGACACCTCCGACCTGATCGTGAACTGCGGAAACGCGGTGCAGACCGGCCAGGAGATCACGCACAGCCTGACGACCAGCAGCAGCGTCACGCACAGCGTCTCGGTGGGCGGTTCGTTCGACTTCAGCATCGTCAAGGAGATCTTCTCGATCGGCGGCAACGCCTCGGTGACCACGGAGTGGTCTTTCGGGACGGAGGTCAGCAAGAGCAAGACGGAGAAGATCGACGTCCCGCCGCGCACCGCCGCGTTCCTGGAGCGCGTCCCGAGGCTCCGTACCGTCACCACCACCCCGGTCGCCGTCATCGAAAAGTTCACGACCATCACCCCCGACGAGGTCAAGGACGAGAACGGCTGGCGCGGCAACGGCAGCAACCGCATCACGTCGTCCGGCTACACGATGTCCGCGACGGCCGACGCGTTGGACAAGAACGGCCTCCCCGCAGGCACGAGCCGAGCGAAGGACCGCCCGGTCACGGACGCCGACTGCGCCTGAGCAACTTGCCGGGGGCCCCGGAAAAGGGCCCCCGGGACGGCTCAGCCGTCGTAGACGCCCCAGTTCCGTACGGTTCCGTGGCCGGAGCAGTTGCCGCCGAACTGCCAGTAGCCGACGCCTACCAGTGGGCCGTAGATGGTGGTGAAGTCCGAACACTGGGTGTATGAACCGGAGCGGCCGTAGTCGACGTTGCAGTCCGCCGCCCAACGCGTGCCGTAGTTGACGAAGTTGTTGCAGTAGTTCACGTGCTTGATCGAGGGGCTCCCGGTGGGCGCGGCGACGGCGGACGTGGTCCCCGCGGCGAACAGCAGCGCGCTGCCGGCCACTACCAAGTAGCGTTTCACTTCTTCCTCCTGATGGAACGCGGACGTCCCATGACGCGGTGGATGAGTCACTTGCTGAACTTGGTGCGGCCATGACGTTAGGGACGAAGGCTGCCGGAAGGCATAGTTCCGGCACATCGTTCCGAGAACGTCTGAAAAGGCATTACTGGAGCGGGGACCCCGTCGACGGATCCAGAATCACCGAGTCGACCCGCGAGATCTTCGAGGCGTCGAACCCCTCCAGGTCCTCCTTGAACTCGGCGCTGGCCATGTAGCGCTGGGCCACTTCCGCCGGATCGGCGCCTTCGTCCATCGAGGCCAGGACGAACAGTCGGGGCTCGTCGTCGCCGGGGCTGGTCCAGAAGCCGTGCGGGCGGATGCCGTGCTTGGGGAAGCTGTCGAGGTGGCGGGGGTAGATGACGTCCTTGTAGAAGTCCAGGTCTTCCCGGCTGGCCAGGGTGTAGGTGCGCAGCTCGTAGACACGCATGTCGGTCTCCTCCAGAAACTAGAGTGCCTGCTCTATTTCACTATAATAGAGCGAGTGCTCTAGTCGATGGGGGAGTGAGGGATGCCGAAACCACTGAAGCCGCCGCAGCAGTCCCGCAGCCAGGAGTCAACCGCCCGCATGCTCGACGCCGCCCTGACCCTCCTCGACCGCGAGGGGCCGGCGGGCCTGAGCATCGCCGCCGTCAGCCGCGAGTCAGGCGTGTCCAACGGCGCGCTCTACCACCGCTTCGGCGACCGCCACGGCCTCCTGGTCGCGGCGCAGGACCGTTTCCTGGAGCAGGTGGAGCGCGAATGGCTCACCACCGCGGCACCCCTCTCCACCCTGGACGACCCGGAAGAACTCCTGACACGTCTGGCAGAGGCGTTCCTGGCCCTGTTCGCCCGCCACCGCGCCCTCTTCCACGCCTTCATGGTCACCGAACGGGCCGACCCCGACCTGCACGCCCGCGGCGCCCGAACCAGCAAGCGGGCCGCCCGTCTCGCCACCCGCTGGCTCACCGAACGCTTCGACTGCACGCCGGAAGCCGCCGACACGGCCTACCGCATGATCTACGCCCAGGCCGTCCTGCTGGTCCTCTTCAGCGAGGAGGAAACAGCGGCACTCTCCATCACCCCCGCGGCCCGACTCCACCACGTGGTCCGCGCGCTCCTCGCGATCCTGCGACCACCGACCCGAACTCACGACCCCAGGTAACCCATACGCTTCATCACCGCTACCGGCCGATCGCCCTGTCGTCCGCCAGCCCATGAACAACAGAACCGAGGCCCCAGCGCACTCGTGGCCCAGCTGGTGGCCGCCGTCTGCACGCCCTTTCCAGGCCGCCACTCGCGCCATCGAGGTCGTGTACCACCTGGACGACGTGTTCGGCGAGACCATGTACGACGTCCGATTCACCGGCACCGTCAGCTCCAACGGGACGACCGGTTACGTGATCGACGGAAACTTCGACGGCTACCGCCACCACGGCGCGCTGACGCACCAGTCCGCGACGACCTGCCCCAGCACATCCACATCGAGGGGACTCGCCGGACATCGGCACCGACTGACGCACCCGCGTGAAGCACCGCCCCCTCAAGCAGACGGCCAAGTAATGCTCTGCCGCGTGTCCGTAACGCTGATGCCGAAGCGCTCCAGCGGCGGGGCACCATCCGCTCTCCACCGCGTGACATGCGATTCGACGGCGTCCCAGAGCCGTTCGGAGCCGCCCTGCCGGACGAGCCACGCAGGGCCGTCCTGGTAGAGGAGTGCCCATGCCCCGAGGGCCACGTCGATCAGCAGATGCTCGGTGTGGCCCTCGCGCGAGCATGAACGAGACGCCGCCTCCGAGGAACCGCCCGTGTGCGGTGCCGTCCCCGGTGACGGTGAGGCGGGCGAGTTCGGAGGAGTACAGCCGGCCGCTCAGGGCGGCGAGGACGATGCCACCGGGGCGGGTCTGTTCGATCCACGCGGAGGGGATGCCGAGGACTCCGCAGGCGGCGACGGAGACGTCCGGGTCGGCTTCCACCGAGGTGACGGCGTCGTCGCCGAGCCGGTGGCAGGCGAGGGCGGTCGAGTAGCCGGTTCCGGTGCCGATCTCCAGCAGGCGGTGCCCGTCTTCGACCTGGAGGTCTTCCAGCATCCGCACCACCAGACCGGGCATGGTGCCGGAGGACGTGGGGGCGCGCAGGATCGCGCCGTGGATGTCACGGGGGACGATCGTCCCCGCGATCTGGGTGACGAGCGACTCGTCGGAGTAGCAGCGCCGCATCCACTGGTCGGCGTCGGGCATGACGGGCCGCCACCGCGTGGGACCCCCGGTGTCGACGCGGTCGAAGAACCCGCCGCGCAGGAACTCGTGCCGGGGCACCGCCTCGACCGCCGCTCGCCACGGGGCGGTGCGCAAGTACCCGTTGGCGGACAGTTCTTCGGCGAGGCGAAGACGGTGAGCCTTGTCGTCCGTCACCTGGTGTTCCCCGGGCTCACCCAGGATGCGCCTGTTCAAGATGCCGCCGCATCAGAACCTTGACGTCCGTCTCCCGGCTGCCGTCGTGCTCCGCGCGGGCGGCCTTGCGTTGTTCGATGAACTCGGTGCAGACCGAGCAGCCGGGGACGGGGACGGGGGGCTTGAGGCCGAACAACGCGACGATGTAGTCAGGGACTTCGGGGTTTTCGGGCATGGTGGGGTGCTCCTTAATCGGTGCCTAGGGAGGTGTGCCAGGGGCCGTGGGAGAGGTGGCAGGTGCCGTCGGGGGTGATGCGGAGGGCCGCGCCGAGCAGCGGGAGACGGCCCTCCGCGTTGAGGCGGTTTCGGATGCGGTCGACGGCGTGCCAGAGGCGTTGGGGGCCGGATTCGTGGACTTCGGGGGCGGCCAGGCCCTCGGCGGTGGCGCGGGCCCAGGAGCCGTCGGGGTGGGTGAGGTAGGCGGTGCGGGTGAGGCCGGTTGTTTCAAAGGCCAGTTCGACGCCCGGAGTTGTCACCTCCAGCATCGAGCGGAGTTCCCAGGCATCAGCGATATTGACGACGGGGTAGCGGCTGATGCTGCGATGCTCGCCCTCCTCCGTGCGGGCCCGGGTGAGCAACTCCTCTGGGGGAGGGGGGTAGTTGTCGGTGGAGCGGGTCGGCATGAAGCCGGCCATGCCGGGTTCGACTCGGCCGACGACGTCACCGGCGGCGTTCTTCCACCCGGTGAGGACGAGGGACGTCCGCGCGAGGGTCGTGACCAGGCGCCCGCCCGGCTCCAACGCCCGCAGCACAGGCCGCAGTTGAGGACCCGGCGTCAAGGCGACGGTCGAGATGATCCGGTCGTACACCCCCGGCACATGCTCGGTCGCGTCGGCCGTCACCATCGCCGGATGATGCCCGAGTTCGGCAAGCCGCTCCCCGGCGACGCGGACGACATAGGGGTCGACGTCGAGGCTGGTCACGCACCGTCCCCCGAGCCGCCGACAGGCGTACGCGGCAAGCCCGCCCGCCCCGGTCCCGAGGTCGAGCAACGACAACCCCTGCCCCAGCCGCCCATGCCGAAGCATCTGGACGACGAGGCTCGGCATGGTGGCCGACGATGTCGGCAACCCCCGCGCCCGCGCCCCGAGTTCAGCGTGATCGGCGTGCAGCGCACCCACCCTGGTGACCAGCGACCGATCCTCGTACGCGGCGTCGGGGAACCCGGCGGTGTCCCGCACCACCCACTCCTCCCCCTCCAACTCCCACCAACGCGGCACGAGTTGATGCCGAGGAGTCCGGGCCACCGGCGACAACCACCGGGAGTCCGGATCGGTGACCCGATCGGCAAGGGCGATCGCCTTCGACTCCCAGTCCATCCGAAGACTCACCCCAACTTCCCCCGCCACTGGGAACGTTCGTTCGTGGCAGCGACTTTCGTCCGCAACTCCGCCTCCCCGCTGACGGGCTCCGCGGACCCGGGCTCCACGGTCCACTCCCGCCCGCCTCCGACGGGCCGCAACCACCAGAACCCGTAGGCCACGGCACGGAATTCACCGACCCGACCCTGACTGTCGACCAGAACCGTGCCGACGTCCGGAACGGGCGGCGGCGGGGGGACTCGGACTCTCGCGTCGGACATGGACCGTTCCTCTCTGTAGCCATTCCGCTACCGGGAGGCCCTAGAGTG
>DATCQX010000894.1:0-4889 GCA_036569285.1 Streptomyces sp. | reverse complement strand
ACCGACCTCCTCCAGGAACCCCAGCCCGAGACCACCACCCGCAAGCTGTTCAAGGTCGCCGCCGAGCTGGCCGAGCTGGCCGGCTGGATGTCGTACGACGTCGGGCTGCAGCCCACCGCCCAGAAGTACTTCGTGCTCGCCCTGCACGCGGCCAAGGAGGCCGGCGACAAGCCGCTCGGCTCCTACGTCCTGTCCAGCATGAGCCGCCAGATGATCCACCTGGGGCGGCCCGAGGACGCCCTGGAGCTGATCCACCTCGCGCAGTACGGCAGCCGGGACTGCGCGAGCCCGCGCACCCAGTCCATGCTGTATGCGATGGAGGCCCGCGCCTACGCCAACATGGGGCAGCCGGGCAAGTGCAAGCGGGCGGTCCGGATGGCCGAGGACACCTTCGCCGACGCCGACGACTGGGACGAGCCGGACCCCGACTGGATCCGCTTCTTCTCCGAGGCCGAGCTGTACGGCGAGAACTCCCACTCCTACCGCGACCTCGCCTACGTCGCCGGTCGCAGCCCGACCTACGCCTCGCTGGCGGAACCCCTCATGCAGCGGGCCGTGGAGCTCTTCTCCGACGACACCGAGCACCAGCGGTCGTACGCACTCAATCTCGTCGGCATGGCCACCGTGCACCTGCTGCGGCGTGAGCCCGAGCAGAGCGCCGGGCTGGTGGAACAGGCCATGCACATCGCCAAGAAAGTCCGCTCCGAGCGCGTCAACACTCGTATTCGAAAGACGGTCGACACCGCCGTACGCGATTTCGGTGAGCTCGCCGAGGTCGTGGACCTGACCGAGAAGCTCGCCGTCGAACTGCCCGAGACCGCGGAAGCCGTCTGAGGCCCGCGGATCCCCGGAACCCCGGCCGCGGCCGGCCCTCCCGAACTGCCCGACTCGGCTCCCCCATGCCAGGTCATCGGAAGGCCGACCGCGGCCGGTTTCTTTCCTTCTACGAAGGTTGCGCCACGATAACGATCGACGCGCCCCGAATCTGCCAGTTCATCGACGCGTAACACACCAGGCGCCTTCGTCATGGCGGCGAAACAACGAGGGGCTTCCACCGAAACCGCGCTGCGCCAATCTCATGGCGCATAACCGGTCCACCCCCTCAAAGACCGCTCAGGCTCTGCCCGCACGGGGCCGTACCAACGACGAGGAGACGCCGATGGCACCAGCCATCACGCTCGCCGCGGACAAGCTGTCCGTGGCCAACACAGGTTTCATGTTGATCTGTTCCGCCCTGGTGCTCATCATGACCCCGGGCCTGGCCTTCTTCTACGGAGGCATGGTCCGGGTCAAGAGCACCCTCAACATGCTGATGATGAGCTTCATCAGCATGGGTATCGTCACCATCCTGTGGGTGGTCTACGGCTTCTCCATGGCGTTCGGCACGGACCACGGCTCCCTCATCGGCTGGGAGTCGGACTTCGTCGGCTGGTCCGGCATCGACAAGATGGACATCTGGTCCGGCTACACGATCCCGGTCTTCGTCTTCGCCGTCTTCCAGATGATGTTCGCCATCATCACCCCCGCCCTGATAAGCGGTGCCATCGCCGACCGCGTCAAGTTCTCCGCCTGGGCGCTCTTCGTCGCCCTGTGGGCCACCCTCGTCTACTTCCCCATCGCCCACTGGGTCTGGGGCACCGGCGGCTGGGCCTTCGAACTCGGCGTCATCGACTTCGCCGGCGGTACGGCCGTCCACATCAACGCGGGCGCTGCGGCCCTCGGTGTCATCCTCGTCATCGGCAAGCGCGTCGGCTTCAAGAAGGACCCGATGCGCCCGCACAGCCTCCCGCTCGTCATGCTCGGCGCGGGCCTCCTGTGGTTCGGCTGGTTCGGCTTCAACGCGGGCTCCTGGCTCGGCAACGACGACGGCGTCGGCCCGCTGATGTTCGTCAACACCCAGATCGCCACCGCCGCCGCCATGCTCGGCTGGCTCGCCTACGAGAAGATCCGCCACGGCGCCTTCACCACCCTCGGCGCCGCCTCCGGCGCGGTCGCGGGCCTCGTCGCCATCACGCCCTCCGGCGGTGCGATCACCCCGATCGGCGCGATCGCCATCGGCGCCATCACCGGCGTCGTCTGCGCCATGGCCGTGGGCCTGAAGTACAAGTTCGGCTACGACGACTCCCTCGACGTCGTCGGCGTCCACATGGTCGGCGGCATCCTCGGCTCCGTCCTCATCGGCTTCTTCGCCAGCGGCAAGGGCCAGTCCGACGTCAAGGGCATCTTCTACGGCGGCGGCGCCGACCAGCTGTGGAAGCAGCTCGCCGGTGTCGGCGGCGTCCTCGCCTACTCCCTGATCGCCTCCGCCGTCCTCGCCTTCCTCATCGACAAGACCCTCGGCATGCGCGTCGACGAGGACGAGGAGATCTCCGGCATCGACCAGGCCGAGCACGCCGAGACCGCCTACGACTTCAGTGGCGCCGGCGGCGGCATCGTCAAGTCCTCCGCCGTCCCCGCGGGCCTCGGTGCCGACTCCAAGAAGGTGGACGCATGAAGCTCATCACCGCCGTCGTCAAGCCCCACCGCCTCGACGAGATCAAGGAAGCCCTCCAGGCCTTCGGCGTCCACGGACTGACGGTCACCGAGGCGAGCGGCTACGGTCGACAGAGGGGACACACCGAGGTCTACCGCGGTGCCGAGTACACCGTCGACCTCGTCCCCAAGATCCGCATCGAAGTACTGGCCGAGGACGACGACGCCGAGCAGGTCATCGACGTCATCGTCAAGGCCGCCCGCACCGGCAAGATCGGTGACGGGAAGGTCTGGTCCCTCCCGGTCGACACGGCCGTACGGGTCCGCACCGGCGAGCGCGGCCCGGACGCGCTCTGACCGAAGAACAGAACAGGAGTCGCTGGGTGACGAGTACGGACGAGCGAAGCGGAACAGAGGACTCGGGACCCAGCGGCTACGCGGCGGCCCGGCTGCACCTCCTCACCGAGGGGAGAGCGGCCGGGCCGCCGCGCCGTACGGCCCTCTCCGAACTGACGGACGACTGGCTGGCCGGCCTGTTCACCTCAGCCGTCGGAGACCTGAAAGGCCTCTCCCTGGTCGCCGTCGGAGGCTACGGACGCGGCGAACTCTCCCCCCGCAGCGACCTCGACCTCCTCCTGCTCCACGACGGCAGCGACACCAAAGCCGTCGCCACCGTCGCCGACCGCCTCTGGTACCCCGTCTGGGACCTCGGCCTCGACCTCGACCACTCCGTCCGCACCCCCGCCGAAGCCCGCAAGACCGCGGGCGAAGACCTCAAGGTCCAACTCGGCCTCCTCGACGCCCGCCACCTCGCGGGCGACCTCGGTCTCACCTCGGGCCTGCGCACCACCCTCCTCGCCGACTGGCGCAACCAGGCCCCCAAACGCCTCCCCGAACTCCGCGAACTCTGCGCCGAACGAGCAGACCGCCAGGGCGAGTTGCAGTACCTCCTCGAACCCGACCTCAAAGAAGCCCGCGGCGGCCTGCGCGACGCCACCGCCCTGCGCGCCGTCGCCGCCTCCTGGCTCGCCGACGCACCCCGCGAAGGACTCGCCGACGCCCGCCGCCGGCTCCTCGACGTCCGCGACGCCCTCCACCTCACCACCGGCCGCGCCACCGACCGCCTCGCCCTCCAGGAACAGGACCAGGTCGCCGCCGAACTCGGCCTCCTCGACGCCGACACCCTCCTGCGGCAGGTCTACGAGGCCGCCCGCCTCATCTCCTACGCCAGCGACGTCACCTGGCGCGAGGTCGGCCGCGTCCTGCGCGCACGCGCCGTCCGGCCCAGGCTGCGCGCCATGCTCGGCGGCGGGAAACAGACCGTCGAACGCTCACCGCTCGCCGAAGGCGTCGTCGAACAGGACGGCGAAGTCGTCCTCGCCCGCGCCGCCCGCCCCGAACGCGACCCCGTCCTGCCCCTGCGCGCAGCCGCCGCAGCCGCCCAGGCGGGCCTTCCCCTCTCCCTGCACGCCGTACGCCGCCTCGCCGCGACCGTCCGGCCCCTGCCCACCCCCTGGCCCGCCGAAGCCCGCGAACAACTGGTGACCCTCCTCGGCTCCGGACGCCCCACCATCGACGTCTGGGAGGCACTGGAGGCCGAGGGCCTCATCACCCGCCTCCTGCCCGACTGGGAACGCGTCCGCTGCCGCCCCCAGCGCAACGCCGTCCACATCTGGACCGTCGACCGCCACCTCATCGAGACGGCCGTCCGCGCCTCGGAGTTCACGCGCCGCGTCAGCCGCCCCGACCTGCTGCTGGTCGCCGCGCTGCTCCACGACATCGGCAAGGGCTGGCCCGGCGACCACTCCGTCGCCGGGGAGATCATCGTCAAGGACGTTGCCGCGCGCATCGGCTTCGACCGCACGGACGTCGCGGTGCTGGCGACCCTCGTCCGCCACCACCTGCTGCTCGTCGACACCGCCACCCGGCGCGACCTCGACGACCCCGCCACCGTCCGCTCCGTCGCGGAAGCGGTCGGCACGCAGGCCACGCTGGAACTGCTGCACGCGCTGACGGAGGCCGACGCGCTCGCCACCGGCCCGGCGGCGTGGTCCTCCTGGCGCGGCTCCCTGGTCACCGATCTGGTGAAACGGGTCAGCGCGGTCCTCGCGGGCGAGGAACCCGCCGCGCCCGACACCTCCGCGCCCACCGCCGAACAGGAGCGCCTCTCCATCGAGGCCCACCGCACCGGCGGGCCCGTGCTGGCGCTGCGCGCGCAGACGCCGGAGGAGGAGATGGACCCCGGCGAGCCGCTGGGCGTGGAACTGCTCATCGCCGTGCCGGACCAGCCGGGGGTCCTGCCCTCCGTCGCCGGTGTCCTCGCCATGCACCGACTGACGGTCCGCACCGCCGAGCTGCGGGAACTGGAGCTGCCCGACGGGGTGGACCAGGGGTCCGTCCTCCTGCTGGACTGGCGG
>DATCQX010000893.1:0-3089 GCA_036569285.1 Streptomyces sp. | reverse complement strand
GGGCCTGGGTGTCCGCAGAGGCCGGGGGTGCGCCGGGAGCGCTGGGCTCGACGCCCGAGAACCCCTACACCCTCCACCAAGAGCTCCAACAGGCCATGAACGACCTCGTCGGCATCATCCGCCGCGAGGGCGAGATGACCCAAGCCCTGGAGAAACTCGCCGAGTTGAGGGGCCGGGCCCGCCGCGCCGGGGTCGAAGGGCACCGGCAGTTCAACCCCGGCTGGCACCTCGCCCTGGACCTGCGGAACATGCTGCTGGTCAGTGAGTGCGTGGCGCGGGCGGCGTTGGAACGGACGGAGTCGCGGGGCGGCCACACCCGCGAGGACCACCCGACGATGGAGCGCTCCTGGCGCAACGTCAACCTGATCTGCCGACTCCGCGACACAGCGGGCGAGTTGACGGAGGGCGACCAGATCGCCCTGTCCCGTGAGACGACGCCCCCGATCCGCCCGGACCTGCTCGCCCTCTTCGAGAAGGAGGAGCTGGTCAAGTACCTCGCCGAGGAGGAGCTGTACGAATGAGCGGCTACGAGGCCCGTTTCCGGGTGTGGCGAGGGGACGCGGGAGGCGGCGGCCTGGAGGACTTCGCGGTCGAAGTCAACGAGGGCGAGGTGGTGTTGGACATCGTCCACCGCCTCCAGGCCACCCAGGCCCCCGACTTGGCCGTCCGCTGGAACTGCAAGGCGGGCAAGTGCGGTTCGTGTTCGGCGGAGATCAACGGCCGCCCCCGGCTGATGTGCATGACCCGCATGTCGGTGTTCGAGCGGACGGAGACCATCACGATCACCCCGCTGCGGGCCTTCCCCGTGGTGCGTGACCTGGTGACGGACGTCGGCTTCAACTACCAGAAGGCCAGGGAGGTTCCGGCGTTCGTGCCGCCGCCGGAGCTGGGGCCCGGCGAGTACCGGATGATGCAGGAGGACGTGGACCGTCCGCAGGAGTTCCGCAAGTGCATCGAGTGCTTCCTGTGCCAGGACACCTGTCACGTCGTCCGGGACCACGAGGAGAACAAGACGGCGTTCGCGGGCCCCCGATTCCTCATGCGGGTCGCGGAGTTGGACATGCATCCGCTGGACGCGGCGCGGGAGACCGGCCTGGACCGCAAACGCACGGCCCAGGACGAACACGGCCTCGGCTACTGCAACATCACCAAGTGCTGTACGGAGGTGTGCCCCGAGGGCATCCACATCACCGACAACGCGCTGATCCCGCTGAAGGAGCGGGCCGTCGACCGCAAGTACGACCCGCTGGTGTGGCTGGGGAACAAGATCCGCCGCAGGAGTTAGTCCTTCTTCGCCCGCAGGTACCCCGAGTGCGCCACGGACCCGAGGAACTCAAGCCGCGTCTCCCCGGCCATGTGCTGGTCGAACGCCTCTTTGATCCCAGGCCACTTGGGGTGCCCGAAGTCGTCGAGGACGACGATCCCGCCCGGCGCGATGATCTCCTCGACCCACTCCAGGTCCTGCGCGACACCGTTCGCGGAGTGGTCGCCGTCCACGATGACGACCCCGTACTTCCGGTCGGAGACCAGCGCGCGGACCTCCGGGTCCTCCGAGAAGCCCTGCTGGATCCGGGCGGCGGTACCGGCCGCGCCGGCGAGCGCCAGGTTGGTGCGGACGGCCGCGCCGCGCACCGGGGTGCCCGTCGCGTCGTCGCCCATCGTCGTGCCCGGCTGGAGCTGCGTGCCGGCCAGCGGGTCGACGATCGTCAGCTTCGGGTCGCGGCCCGCGCGCTCCAGCATGCGGATGAGGGCCGCGCTGAACATGCCGTACAGCGTGCCGATCTCCAGGACGTCGTCGTTCGGCGGGTCGAGGAGGGGGACGGCCGAGAGCTTGCCGACGATGTTCATCGTGCCGCCCGCGATCCTGCCGACGCCGAGCGCCTCGACGGCGATGAGCAGCCGGAACGCCTGCGCGACGGCCCTCTCGGCGCCCTCCCGGTCCCCGGTGACGACCGTCAGCTCCCCGATCGCCTTGTCGAGGTGCTCCCCGCCGGGCATCCGCGAGACCCCTCGCCCCGTACCGTCGAAGAACAGTTCCATCGGGCGCTGCCGATCACGCAGCTGCTTCAGCTCCCGCTGGATGTCCGCCGCCGGCCCGGCGCTCTTCACAGCCTTGCGGACCTGCCGCTCGATACGCTGATCAATGAGTTCTGCGGCCGGGCGCAGCGCGCGACGGACGGCCTTGCTGGTGAGTAGCGATCGCATCAGGGGAGCATCCTCACAGAGTTAGGAGATGTGGACGCTAGGGCGTGCGCAGGGGCCGCACAACAAACAGGCGAACCCCGGCCAGTGAAGCCGACATGAAATTCCGGTGAAGGATCCGCCCACCGGTTTCAGCGTCAACGGCCCACTCACCAGCCCGAGACGCATACACAACCGGTAGAACCGAACCCTGTCACCGTCCAGTTCGGGCCGCCACACGCAGCCCCAGTTCCACTCCCTTGGCCAACTCCCCCATCCACGAGCCCCACCTTCCCGTAGCGGGGCCCCTCATGGCCGTGCATGCCCCTCAGCGCCTCCGACAGACGCCCAAGTGCCGGACGGGCCGGGTCCCTTCGCAGCGCGTCCTCCAGCGTCCGTCCCGACGTACAGCACCCGCGGACTGCGCACGCCGGCTGCCGTGAGCCGGTCGTGGGCGGCGATGAGGAGGCCGAGTCCGGTGGCAGTAGTTCTCGTCCGGCGACCAGACGTAGGCGACGGCGGTGGACCCGTCGTCCAAGTGCAGCCGGTAGACGCCTTTCTTGGAGCCGCCGCGGATGCGTTCGGAGCCGAGGAGTGGTCATCGCGGGAGTCTTCTGGAGAGACGTGGAGGGGGCCAACTGCTTTAGGGGCGCGGGGAACTGCGCGAGCAAGCACGACGTGCCCGCAGCCGCCCCTCAACCCCCGCCGCCCCCCCCTAGAAAAGGCTCAACAACGCCTCGGCAGGATCAACCGGTGTCGATTCCCCATCCGGCAGCGGCAGTTCGAACCACACCGTCTTCCCCCGGGGCGTCCGCCGAGACCCCCAGGCCGCGGACAGCAGACCCACCAGCTGCAGCCCGCGACCTCCCTCGTCGGTATCCCGGGCCCGCCGCCGCCGAGGCTGCACC
>DATCQX010000892.1:0-3018 GCA_036569285.1 Streptomyces sp. | reverse complement strand
CTACGTGGTCGGCGTTCATTCGGGGCGGCGTCTCCCGCCCATTCCGTCTAGGGCCCTAGACTCCTGGTTACTGCTAGGAGGTGAAGCCGTGTCGGACGATTTGCAGCGCATCATGGCCATTGACGACCCCTACCGGCTTCTGCGGGAAGTCACGGTCCGTCTGTCCGAGGCTCAGCAAGAGGTGACCGAACTCGCCCGCCTCCGCCGACGCGTCGTCCAGGACCTCCACGCGCAAGGCATGTCATACGCGCAGATCGCGGCGGAAGCCGGTCTGAGCCGTGGCCGTATCCACCAGATCCGCCACACCGGCCCCGCACCGGAAGGTGCCTTCCTCGGCCGGGGCACGGTCACGGTCGCAACCCCCTTGCGGCGGGACGACGAACGCGGACGCACGGTCGTCGCGGTCGACGACGTCAGCTCCGGCAAGAGCCTCGAAGACCTGGCGCGCTCGTACGATCTCGCGGTCACCTCCGAGCACGTGCCGGTGAGCGGGCACATCGATCTCAACCGTGACGGCCTGGTCGTCGTCTGCGGTCCGCGTATGTCTCAGGAGATGTGGGACACGTACGCCAAGGACCCCGTGCTGCGCTGGGAGAAGGCGGACGACGGTCCCTGGACAATCGTCGACCGTCGGACCGGCGACGTATACCGGTCCGGTCAGGACAGTGATCCGGCCCGTCCGTACGACGTCGGATACCTCGGCAGGCTCCCGCGCCCCGACGGCAAGGGCTCGGTGCTGGCAATCGCGGGAATCCACACGCAAGGGTCCCTCGGCGTCGTCCACCTGCTCTCCTCCGACCTCAACGCCCTGTGGGGACAGGTCGGCGAACAGCACTTCTCCACCCTCGTGGGGGTTGAGTACGACCCCGAGACCAGCGAACCGCAGTCCGCCGAACTCCTCACTCCCCTCTACCAGCACGACGAGGAATCGGTGGCGTGAGCGTCGCTCTCGCCTCACTGCCTGCCGCGCCGGGCCGGAAGAACGAGGACTTCGCGGCCGTCACCCCCGAAGCCGCCGTTCTCCTCGACGGCGCCGGCGTGGCCGGGGCGGACACCGGGTGCACGCATGGCGTCGCCTGGTTCTCCGCGACGCTGGGCGGTGTCCTCCTGGGCGCCATCACGGCCCGCCCCGACGAGCCGTTGGCCGTCTGTCTGGCCGACTCGATCCGCGTGGTCCGGTCTCTGCACGGGGACGGCTGCGACTTGGCCCACCGGGCGAGTCCGACCAGTACGGTCGTCGCCGTCCGGGCCCGCGCGGGAGCTCTGGAACACCTCGTCCTCGGTGACTCCTCTCTCCTCCTCGCAGACCCCCACGGCCGGACGACGGTCATCACGGACCGCCGCCTGGACGACGTCGGCAAGCGCCTGCGCGGGCCGGTCGACGCGTTGCCCACCGGATCGCCCGAACACGCCGCCGCGCTGGCCGAGTACCGCGACACCCTGACCAAGTTCCGCAACCGGCCCGACGGCTTCTGGATCGCCGGGGCCGACCCGTGCGCGGCAGAACACGCGCTTACGGGGACGGTGCCGCTGGAGTCGCTGGCGTCCGTCTCGCTGCTGAGCGACGGCGCCTCCCGCCTCGCCGACCGCTTCCAACTCACCACCTGGCACGAGACGTTGACCGTCCTCGACTCCTCCGGGCCCAATGAGCTGATCCGCCGCGTGCGGGCCGCAGAAGCCGCTGACCTGCACGGTCGACGCTGGCCACGCGGCAAAGCCCAGGACGACGCAACCGCCGTCCACTGGGTCCTGGCCTAGGAATCCTCCCCTCACTGCTTACCCCCTAGACAGTTGTCAGGGCGTCGATTCACGGTAGGCGTCAACCTCCCTAGACAGTTGAGGGGATTCACCCCCCATGCCGTCTAGGGGGCGACGGATCAAGAGGGCGCCGGCCAACCGGCACCGATCAGGACAAGTGGCTGGCAGCCAAGTCCAAGACGCTGAGCACCCGCTCCCTGGAAGTGATCCACTCCTGCCTGAACCGCGCGGTCAAACGCGCCATGGCCCGCGACAAGGTGAAGCGCAACGTCGTGGAACTCTGCTCGGTCCCCACCGGCCGCCCCGGAAGACCGTCCAAGTCCCTGACCCTGATTCAGGCGGAAGCGGTACTGAAGGCGGCGGAGGACTCCCCCCACCACGCCTACTTCGTCGTCTCACTTCTGACCGGTGCCCGCACCGAGGAAATGCGCCCGCTCCGCTGGGACCACGTCGACCTGGAAGGCGACCCGAACGCGGCCCCCCCGATCCCGCCCCACATCGCCGTATGGCGCTCGGTCCGCCGCTCCGGTGACACCAAGACAAGAAGTCCCGCCGCACCCTGGCCCTCCCCGGACGGGCCATAGACGCCCTCAAGGTGCAGCGTGAGCGGCAGAAGCAGCAACGGATCAAGGCCGGTGACAGGTGGAAGGAAACGGGCCTGGTCTTCACATCGGCTGTGGGCACGGAGCTGTTCGCGATCAACGTCCGCCGGGCATTCCGCAAGGTCATCGCCCGCGCGGCGGAGTTGCTGCCCGAGAACAGCCCGCACGCGCTCGTGCCTGAGGACTGGACGACCCGAGAGACCCGCACATCCTTCGTCTCGATCCTCTCGGACCGTGGCATCCCCCTCGAAGAAATCTCCCGCCTGGTAGGCCACTCCAGCACCTCCGTGACGGAAACGGTCTACCGCAAGCAGATCCGCCCAGTGATCCAGACCGGCGCCACCGCCATGGACGAGATCTTCGGAACCCCGACTCCTGAGCGCTAGTCACGCAGCAACGTCAGAGGGCCCTTACCAACCCCGGTAAGGGCCCTCTGACCTGCTATCCAGCACTCAAACCGGCGAGACCGGCCAACACACTCCCTTGCCCCACCGACATCGGACGCCGACGGGGTCGACCAAGATCACCACCCCCGCCGTCCCCTTACCCGGCCTGCGGATCGCCCTTCGTGTAGGTGAGCCGCTCCACGGCTCCCGCCTTGAAGTCGTTGTCCAGTTTCTTACCGTTCACCCACAGCTCGATGGCCCCCGCGTCACCG
>DATCQX010000891.1:0-5187 GCA_036569285.1 Streptomyces sp. | reverse complement strand
CCCCAGGAGTTACCCCCATGCCCCTCCCCACCCGAGCCGCCGTAGTCGAATCCGGCGGAGCCCCCTTCACCTTCTCCGCCGTCACCCTCGACGACCCCCGCCCGCACGAGGCCGTCGTGCGGATCGTCGCGGCCGGCCTCTGTCACACAGATCTGGGGGTGGCCAGCGGTGGGCTGCCGTTTCCGTTGCCCGGGGTGCTCGGGCACGAGGGCGCGGGGGTCGTCGAGGCGGTCGGGGCGGCGGTGACGTCCGTGGTGCCCGGGGATCATGTCGTGCTGTCGTTCACGTCCTGCGGGGAGTGCCGCAACTGCCGTGGCGGGCACCCTGCTTACTGCGCGGACTGGCTGCCGATGAACCTGATCGGCGGGCGCCGGGCCGACGGGAGTGCGACTGTCACCCGGGACGGCGAGGAACTGGGCGGGCACTTCTTCGGCCAGTCCTCTTTCGCGGAGCGGGCGTTGGTGGACGAGCGGAGTCTCGTGAGGGTCGACCCGGAGGTGCCGCTCGCCTCGATCGCCCCGCTGGGCTGCGGAGTTCAGACGGGCGTGGGCGCTGTGTGGAACGTCCTCAAGCCGGAGGCGGGCAGCACGGTCGCCGTCCTCGGCGCCGGCGCCGTCGGCCTGAGCGCGGTGATGGCCGCCACGCTCTCCCCGGCCACCGAGATCATCGCCGTCGACCGCGTCCCGGAACGGCTGGAACTCGCCCGTGAGCTGGGCGCGACGCACACCCTGAGCGACGTCCGTGAACTCACCGGCGTCGACGGGGTCGTGGAGACGACCGGCAGCACGGCCGTCCTGCGCGCCGGTGTCGACGCGCTCGCCCCGCGCGGCACCCTCGTCGTCGTGGGGGCCCCGCCCTTCGGGACCGAAGTCGCCCTGGACGTCAACGGGTTGCTCACCGGCAAGCGGGTCGTGGGACTCACCCTCGGGGACAGCGAGACGCAGAGCCTCGTCCCGACGCTGGTGGGGCTCGTCAAGTCCGGGCGGATGCCGCTGGAGAAGCTGATCGGGACGTACGCGTTCGACGACATCGGGCAGGCGGTGAAGGACATGACGGAGGGCAGGACCGTCAAACCGGTGCTGGTGTTCTGAGAGTTCAGCGGCTGGCGTGCAGGGCGACGAGCAACTGCCATATCTGGTCGGCTATCTGACGGGGTGTCCCCTCCAGCAGGCCGTGCAGCCAGTCGCCCAGCACCCCGGCGAAGGTCGCCGCCACCGCCGAGGCGACGAGGGGGGCGTCCGCGGCCCCCGCACGCTCCCTCTCCCGCAGGCTGTAGGCCCGCAGATCCCGGTGCAGCACCAGCCCCAGCGGCCCGCCCCCGCCCGGCGCCAACAGGCGCCGGTACAGGGCGAGATGGGGGGTGAGGGAGGCGAAGAACTCCGGCAGGGCGGCCGGCGCGTGGACCGGGTCGGGCCGCCCCTGCCACGCGTGCAGCGCCTCGACGGCCTCCCGGACGACGTCCGCGCAGGCGTCGACCGCGAGGTCCTCCAAGTCGGTGTAGTGGACGTAGAACGTGGCCCGCCCGGCCCCCGCCCGCCGCACCAGCGCGGCCACGCTCACCTCCTCCAGCGGACGCTCCGCGCACTCCGCGAGCAGCGCCGCCCGCAGCCTCGCCCGGGTGCGGGCGGCCCGTGGGTCCTCGGGCGCGGCGCGGGTCACTGCGCGATCAGCACGGCGGCCAGGGCGAGCGCGCCGGGCACCGCCTGGGCGAACAGGATGCGCCGGTTGGCCGTCGCCGCGCCGTACACACCGGCGACGATGACGCAGGACAGGAAGAAGACCTGGGCCCGGAAGCCGGTCGGGTCGGCCGCGATCAGGCCCCAGATCAGGCCCGCCGCGAGGAAGCCGTTGTAGAGGCCCTGGTTCGCGGCGAGCTTCGCGGTGGCGGCGGCGAAGTCCGGCGAGAAGCCGTGGAACCGCTTGCCCGGCGGCTTCTGCCACAGGAACATCTCCAGCACCAGGATGTAGACGTGCAGCGCTGCGATCAGCCCGACCAGCACGTTCGCGACGATCTCCATGACCTTCTCGACTCCCTCACACATACGCAGGAAATTCCTGGACAGGTGTCCATCATAGCTGGACACCTGTCCAGGAAGTCGAATCCGGGCATGAAGGAGCCCCGCCGCGACGGGGGAGCGCGGCGGGGCCTGATGGACGGGTTCCCGGCAGGGGAGGGTTCACACCTGCCGGACCGCGGTTTTTCCGTGAAACTGTCACGCCCCCGTGGGGCTGCTACGCCTCCGGCTCCAGCACGAACACCGGAATCGACCGCTCCGTCTTCGTCTGATACTCCGCATAGGGCGGGAACGCGGCCACAGCCCGCTCCCACCAGACGGCCTTCTCCTCGCCGGTGACCTCACGGGCCGTCATGTCCTGCTTGACCGGACCGTCCTGCAGCTCGACATGCGGGTCGGCCTTGACGTTGTGGTACCAGACGGGGTGCGTCGGCGCCCCGCCCTGCGAGGCGACCGCCGCGTAGCGCCCCTCGTGCTCCACCCTCATCAGCGGCGTCTTGCGGAGCTTGCCGCTCTTGGCGCCCCGGGTCGTCAGCAGGATCACCGGCAGCCCGGTGTCCATCAGCGTCGTCCCCTCGGTCCCGCCGGACTTCTCGTACAGCTCCACCTGCTCCCGCACCCACTGCGACGGGCTGGGCTCGTACTCGCCTTCGAGCGGCATGGCAATCATCCTCTTCGTCAAGTCGTACGGCGTGCACACGTGTCGCACCGTTCAGAACGCGCACGTGCCTCGGAATCATCCTCACAGGCCGGACGGGTCGTCGCAGCGTCCGGAGCGGAGAGTTCCGGCCAGATCGCGGCCCCCGCTCATCTGGCCGAAGTCACCGTCGCCGCATAGATGCTTGGGGCATCTAATGGGAGGCGGTACGCCGGAATCGACTTCTGCCCCCTTCAGCGAGGTTTCCATGACGCGACCGACCCCCCTCGCCTTCCCCCAGAACCGCACCTGCCCCTACCAGCCGCCCACCTCCTACGACACACTGCGCGCCGACGGCCCCCTCACCCGCGCGACCCTCTACGACTCCACCCCCACCTGGATCGTCACCAGCCACACCCTGGCCCGCACCCTCCTCACCGACCCCCGGCTCTCCGTCGACCGCACCCGCCCCGGCTTCCCCGGCACCTCGGCCCGCTTCAGGGCGGTGAGCGACCGGGTCCTGGCTGTCGTCGGCACCGACGAACCCCTGCACCGCGTCCAACGCCGCATGCTGATCCCGGACTTCACCCTCCGCAAGGCCGAAGCGCTACGCCCGGCGATCCAGAAGATCGTGGACGAGCGCATCGACGCCCTCCTCGCGCAGGGCCCGCCCGCCGATCTCGTCCCGACCTTCGCGCTGCCCGTCCCCTCGACGGTGATCTGCGCCCTGCTCGGCGTCCCCTACGACGACCACGACTTCTTCGAGGAGCGGACGCGGCAATTGCTGCGCGGCACGGTCGAGGAGAAGGTCCGCGAGGCCCGCCGCCAGTTGCGCGAGTACCTCGGCGGCCTGATCGACCACAAACGCACCGGCCCGCCCGGCGACGGCGTCCTCGACATGTTCGTCCGCCAGATGGCGGACGGCGAACTCGACCGTGACGGCGCCGTCGACATGGCCCTCGTGCTGCTCGTCGCCGGTCACGAGACCACCGCCAACATGATCTCGCTGGGCACCTTCACCCTCCTGAACCACCCCGAGCGCCTCGCCGAACTCCGCGCCGACCCGGCCCTGATGCCGGCCGCGGTGGAGGAGCTGATGCGGATGCTGTCCATCGTGGACGGCCTGCTGCGCCTCGCCCTGGAGGACATCGACGTCGACGGGACGACGATCAAGGCCGGCGAGGGCGTCATCTTCGCCACCTCCCTCCTCAACCGCGACACCACCGCCTACGACGACCCCGACGCCCTCGACTTCCACCGCCCCACCCGCCACCACGTCGCCTTCGGCTTCGGCATCCACCAGTGCCTCGGCCAGAACCTGGCCCGCGCCGAACTGGAGATCGCCCTGGGCACCCTCTTCGAGCGCCTGCCCGGACTGCGCCTCGCCGCCCCCGCCGAGACGATCCCGTTCAAGCCCGGCGACACGATCCAGGGGATGCTGGAACTCCCCGTGACCTGGTAAGAGGCTCCGCACATGCACATCGACATCGACACGGACGTCTGCATCGGCGCCGGACAGTGCGCTCTGACCGCCCCCAAGGTCTTCACCCAGGACGACGACGGCTTCTCGACCCTCGTCCCGGACACCACGGACCACCTCGACGACCCTCTCGTCCGCGAGGCGGCCCGCGCCTGCCCGGTCCAGGCGATCACCGTGAGCTGACGGCGCACCCCACGGACGGCCCCTCCAGCATGCCGCCCGTGTAGAGGGCCTGCCCGCGCGGCATCCAGTAGCCGAGTTTCGAGACGACCGTGCCGCAGCGCTCCTTCGGGACGACCCGGACGACGACGGTCGACGGGTTGCCCGGCTGGAGGTCGGTCAGCGCGCAGTCCAGCGCGTTCATCGTCCGCGTCCGCTCCGGGTACCGGCCGACCAGGGGGTTCACACAGCGGGCGTCCGAGGTCGTCAGCTCCGTGCCCTCCTCGCCGATCAGCCCGAACCGCCCGCTGCCGTCGCCCTGTTCACTGTCCCGGGACACCGTGTACGTCAGCGTCGTCACGGAATCCCGGCTCAGCGTGCGCCGGTCCACCTCGATCCGGTGCGTCGGCCGCGCGGCGGGCGCGGTGAAGGTGAGCGTCGCCCTGACCGTGCCCGCCAGGTCCACCCCGGCGGGCACCGAACGGACCCGGACGGCCGCCGTCACCACGTAGGTGCCGGGGCCGGGGTACGGGGCCGAGCCGGGCAGGGCGCCGGAGGCGACCGTCACACCGTCACGGGTCGCCGTCCAGGTGCCGGAGGTGAGGCAGGCCGGGCGGACGCTCGGGCGGCGGCAGGTGGCGGGGGCGGAGACCGCCGTCACCGGCGTGCCGCTGCCCGCGCACAGGGAGACGCGGGCGAACTGGCCGCCGGGGGCGCGCAGGGTGCCGGCGGGGGCGCACAGGGTGGCGGGGCCTTCAGGGCCGGGGGCTTGCGAAGAGACGGCGACGCGCGAGGACGCGGGGGCCTGCGCGACCGCGTCGCGCGCGACCGGCACCGGAGACATCCGAGGCGCGTCCCCCCACGCGGACGACCCCCACGCCGACGACCCCCACAGC
>DATCQX010000890.1:0-8354 GCA_036569285.1 Streptomyces sp. | reverse complement strand
GTCATCGGCAGCAGCGCGCCGAGCGAGGTGCCGCCCTTCGCGTCGCGCTTGAACCAGATGTTCGGGAACGCGAGGAAGCGGTGCCAGGCGACACCCATGTCGGTCTTGAGAGCTACCGTGATCATCCAGATGAAGGACGTCGCGATCTTCAGGCCGGCGAAGAAGTAGGTGAGGTTCTGGAGGGTGGAGACGTCCATCCCCTCCAGCCACGACACCACGGGGTACGAGATGAAGAACGACGCCTCGTAGCCGTCCACGTGGTGCTGGGCGCCCTCCAGCGCGTGCAGCATGAAGATGCAGACGCCGACGATCAGGATGACCGTCTCGACGAAGTACGCCTGGCCGAAGTTGGAGCCGGCGAAGCGGGACTTGCGGCCCGGCTTGTCCGGCTTGCTCAGCTGGCGGACGACGATCAGGACCAGGATCCCGAGGACGGTCATCGTGCCGATGAACTCGACGAAGACGTTGTACGGCGCCCAGTCGCCGATGACCGGCAGGATCCAGTCGGCCTTGAAGAGCTGGCCGACGGCGTTGACGATCGTCAGCAGCAGCGAGAAGAAGCCGACGGCGACGAACCAGTGCGCGACGCCGACGATGCCCCAGCGGTTCATCCGCGTGTGGCCGAGGAACTCCCTGACGACGGTCAGGGTGCGCTGCGCGGGTTCGTCCGTGCGCGTGCCGGCCGGCACGTTCTGGCCGAGCCGCATGAAGTTGTAGATCTGTAGCAGGGCGCGCGCGAACAGGGCCACGCCGACCACGATCAGGACCAGCGACACGATGATCGCGGCGAGTTGCATGGGGGCTCCTCGTGCCTGCGAGGGGGAGATCGGAGTTACTAAGCGGTAACTTATTCAGTCCGTCTGAGGGTACCCCGTACTGCCCGTCGCACTGTAGCGGGGCGCGGGGTGATCTGAATCGCTGAGGCTTGCCTTAGGGGGTACTACGGGGTCTACGGGGGGTCTACGGGGATGACGGATCGTTCCGTTCATGTCATTCGTACTGAATTGCTACATTTATGACTAATTTAAGACCGTGCTCTATGGAATCGCCGCCGCCACCGCCGCGCTCGCGCTGGCCGCAGTCCTGGCCGCCCTGCTCCGTGTCCCCGCGCTGCGCGTGGGACTGGTCGAGCGGCGGCAGCGGCTGCGAAGGGTGCCGCTCTCCGGAGGTCCCGCGGTGGCCGTGGCGACGTGCGGGATCGCCGCCGTCGGCGACCGCACCGGCCTCGCCCCGCTGGACCCCGGCACCGCCACCCTCCTCGTCGCCTCCGGCGCCGTCGCCCTCCTCGGCCTCGCCGCCGACCTGTGGCGGCTGAAGACCCGGTTCCTCGTGATCGGGACGACCGTCTCGGCCGCGTTCGTGATCCCTTTTGGCGACATCGGTGCCCTAGGGGGCGTCGTTTCGGTCGCGTGGGTCGTTTTCGTCGCCCTCGCCTTCCGCAGCCTCGACCACGCGGACGGCGTCGCCGGGACGGCCGGTGTCGTCACCGCCTTCGGCGCCGGGGCCTGCGCGGCGGCCGAGGTGATGGACGGGCCCGCCGCCTTGCTGAGCGTCCTCGCGGCGGCCCTGACCGGCTTCCTGATGCACAACTGGCCGCACGCGCGCGTGGGGCTCGGTACGTGCGGCGCGCTGTTCACCGGGTTCCTGCCGGCCGCCGTCGCCGTCCAGGCGTGCGCGCAGCGCGAACCGCTCACCGGCGCGGGCGTCCTCCTCGCGCTGACGGCGGTGGCGGCCCTGGACGTCGTCCTCGTGGCCCTCTCGCGCGCACGCGCCGGACGGCCGCTGCTGCGGACGGCGCCGGACCACCTCGCGCACCGGCTGCGGCGCCTCGGGATCACCGCGCAGGGGACCGTCGTCCTGATCGGCGCCGGGGTCTTCGCGGGGGTGCTGGTGGGTGTGCTCGCGTACGCGGGGTGGACGGGCGGGGCGGCGACGGTGTGGGTGGGGGCCGGGGCGGGAGCGGTCGTCGTAGGGCTGCTGCGCGTGCGCGTGTACGGGCCGCCGTCCGTGAAGGTGCGCGCGGGGCGCCCCGGGGAGAGGCTGGGGGACGGTGCGCGGGAGGCCGGGCGCGCTTCCGGTTCGCGGCGCCTCACCGTCGTCCGCCGTCTCGTCGGTCTGGGGCGGCTGGGGAGGCCGGGAAGCCTGAGGGGCTTGCGGCGGGAGGGGGTTCAGGCGGCTGATGTCACCCGTGGGGCGCATGTTCAGAGGCCTCGGAGGCCGGAGTCTTCGCAGGTCAGGGATGGCATGCGTGTAAGGAACGGATAAGAGTTGAGTCCAGGTGACTCAGCTCTGTTGACTCGGCTGGGCGGGTGATGCACACTTGAGCCTGTTCCACTCAAGTCAGCTGGAGGAAGATCAAAATGGCACGTGCGGTCGGCATCGACCTGGGCACGACTAACTCCGTCGTCAGCGTTCTTGAAGGCGGCGAGCCCACCGTCATCACCAACGCAGAGGGCGCCAGGACCACGCCGTCCGTCGTCGCCTTCGCCAAGAACGGCGAGGTGCTCGTCGGCGAGGTGGCCAAGCGTCAGGCCGTCACCAACGTGGACCGGACCATCCGTTCCGTGAAGCGCCACATGGGCACCGACTGGAAGATCCAGCTGGACGGGAAGGACTTCAACCCGCAGCAGATCTCCGCGTTCATCCTCCAGAAGCTGAAGCGCGACGCCGAGGCGTACCTGGGCGAGAAGGTGACCGACGCGGTCATCACCGTCCCCGCGTACTTCAACGACTCGGAGCGCCAGGCCACGAAGGAGGCCGGCGAGATCGCGGGCCTGAACGTCCTGCGCATCGTCAACGAGCCGACGGCCGCCGCCCTCGCGTACGGCCTCGACAAGGACGAGCAGGTCATCCTGGTCTTCGACCTCGGTGGCGGCACGTTCGACGTCTCGCTGCTGGAGATCGGCGACGGCGTCGTCGAGGTGAAGGCCACCAACGGCGACAACCACCTCGGTGGTGACGACTGGGACCAGCGCGTCGTCGACTACCTGGTCCAGCAGTTCAAGTCGGGCCACGGCGTGGACCTCGGCAAGGACAAGATGGCCCTCCAGCGCCTGCGCGAGGCCGCCGAGAAGGCGAAGATCGAGCTGTCGTCGTCCTCCGAGACGTCGATCAACCTGCCGTACATCACCGCCTCCGCCGAGGGCCCCCTGCACCTCGACGAGAAGCTGACCCGCGCGCAGTTCCAGCAGCTCACCGCGGACCTCCTGGAGCGCTGCAAGACGCCGTTCCACAACGTCATCAAGGACGCCGGCATCTCGCTGGGCGAGATCGACCACGTCGTCCTCGTCGGCGGCTCCACCCGCATGCCCGCCGTCGCCGAGCTCGTCAAGGAGCTGACCGGCGGCCGTGAGGCCAACAAGGGCGTCAACCCGGACGAGGTCGTCGCGATCGGCGCCTCCCTCCAGGCCGGTGTCCTCAAGGGCGAGGTCAAGGACGTCCTGCTGCTCGACGTCACCCCGCTGTCCCTCGGCATCGAGACCAAGGGCGGCATCATGACGAAGCTCATCGAGCGCAACACCACGATCCCGACCAAGCGCTCCGAGATCTTCACCACCGCCGAGGACAACCAGCCCTCCGTCCAGATCCAGGTCTACCAGGGCGAGCGCGAGATCGCGGCGTACAACAAGAAGCTCGGGATGTTCGAGCTGACCGGCCTGCCGCCCGCCCCGCGCGGTGTCCCGCAGATCGAGGTCTCCTTCGACATCGACGCCAACGGCATCATGCACGTGACCGCGAAGGACCTCGGCACGGGCAAGGAGCAGAAGATGACCGTCACCGGCGGCTCCTCGCTGCCGAAGGACGAGGTCGACCGCATGCGTCAGGAGGCCGAGCAGTACGCGGACGAGGACCACAAGCGCCGCGAGGCCGCCGAGGCCCGCAACCAGGGCGAGCAGCTCGTCTACCAGACCGAGAAGTTCCTCAAGGACAACGAGGACAAGGTCCCCGGCGAGATCAAGACCGAGGTCGAGGCCGCGCTCGGTGAGCTGAAGGAGAAGCTCAAGGGCGACGACACCGCCGAGATCCGCACCGCCACCGAGAAGGTCGCCGCGGTCTCCCAGAAGCTCGGCCAGGCCATGTACGCGGACGCCCAGGCGGCGCAGGCCGGCGCCGGTGCCGACGGCGCGGCGGGCGCCAAGGCCGACGACGACGTCGTCGACGCCGAGATCGTCGACGACGAGAAGCCGAAGGGCGGTGCCGCGTGACGGAGGAGACTCCGGGCTTCGAGGAGAAGCCCGACGTCCCCTCCGGCGCCGACGACGCCGAGCCGAAGGCCGCCCCCGAGAAGGAGGCGGCCCCGGCCGGGGACGCGAACCAGACCGCAGGCCTCGTGGCAGAGCTGGACCAGGTGCGCACCGCCCTCGGTGAGCGCACCGCCGACCTCCAGCGCCTCCAGGCCGAGTACCAGAACTACCGCCGCCGGGTCGAGCGGGACCGCGTCGCGGTCAAGGAGATCGCCGTCGCGAACCTCCTGACCGAACTGCTTCCCGTCCTCGACGACATCGGCCGCGCGCGCGAGCACGGCGAACTCGTCGGCGGATTCAAGTCCGTCGCGGAGTCGCTGGAGACGACAGCCGCCAAGATGGGGCTGACGCAGTTCGGCAAGGAGGGCGAGCCCTTCGACCCGACGATCCACGAAGCGCTGATGCACTCGTACGCGCCGGACGTCACGGAGACGACGTGCGTGGCGATTCTCCAGCCCGGGTATCGGATCGGCGAGCGGACCATCCGCCCCGCGCGGGTGGCCGTCGCCGAACCGCAGCCCGGCGCACAGACCGTCAAGGCCGAGGACGAGGCGGGCGACGAGAAGGACAACGGCCCTGAGGAGGGCTGACGCGCACGACGAGCGGAAGGGGGTGCGTCGGGGATGAGCACCAAGGACTTCATCGAGAAGGACTTCTACAAAGTCCTCGGCGTCCCCAAGGACGCCACCGAGGCCGAGATCAAGAAGGCGTACCGCAAGCTCGCGCGCGAGTTCCACCCGGACGCCAACAAGGGCAACGCCAAGGCGGAGGAGCGCTTCAAGGAGATCTCCGAGGCGAACGACGTCCTCGGGGACCCCAAGAAGCGCAAGGAGTACGACGAGGCGCGCGCCCTGTTCGGCAACGGCGGCTTCCGCCAGGGCCCGGGCGCGGGCGGCTCGTTCAACTTCGACCTCGGTGACCTCTTCGGAGGCGGCCAGGGCGGTGCCCAGGGCGGCTTCGGCGGCGGCATCGGGGACGTCTTCGGGGGCCTGTTCAACCGGGGCGGTACGGCCGCGGGCCGCACCCAGCCCCGGCGCGGGCAGGACATCGACACCGAGGTGACCCTCAGCTTCACCGAGGCCATCGAGGGGGCGACGGTCCCGCTGCGCATGACCTCCCAGGCCGCCTGCAAGACGTGCTCCGGCACCGGCGACAAGAACGGCACGCCGCGTGTGTGCCCGACCTGCGTCGGCACCGGGCAGGTCGCGCGCGGCTCGGGCGGCGGCTTCTCGCTCACCGACCCGTGCCCCGACTGCAAGGGGCGCGGCCTGATCGCCGAGCAGCCCTGCGAGGACTGCCACGGCAGCGGCCGGGCCAAGTCCTCGCGGACGATGCAGGTCCGCATCCCCGCGGGGGTGACGGACGGGCAGCGGATCCGGCTGCGCGGCAAGGGCGGCCCCGGCGAGCGGGGCGGCGCGGCGGGCGACCTCTACGTCGTCGTCCATGTCGGAAGTCACCCCGTCTTCGGGCGGAAGGACGACAATCTGACGGTCACCGTGCCGGTCACGTTCTCGGAGGCGGCGCTCGGCGGGGAGATCAAGGTGCCCACCCTGGGCGGGCCCGCGCTGACGCTCAAGCTGCCGCCGGGCACGCCCAACGGGCGCACGATGCGTGCGCGCGGCAAGGGCGCGGTCCGCAAGGACGGCACCCGCGGGGACCTGCTGGTCACCGTCGAGGTGAGTGTCCCGAAGGACGTGACGGGGAAGGCTCGTGACGCACTGGAGGCGTATCGCGAGGCGACCGCGGGCGAGGACCCGCGGGCGGAGCTGTTCGAGGCCGCGAAGGGAGCATGAGAGTGATGGACGGCCGTCGGCGCAACCCGTACGAACTGACCGAGGAGACCCCGGTCTACGTCATCTCGGTGGCGGCCCAGCTCTCCGGTCTGCATCCGCAGACCCTGCGGCAGTACGACCGTCTCGGCCTGGTCTCCCCGGACCGCACGGCCGGGCGGGGCCGCCGCTACTCGGCCCGCGACATCGAACTGCTGCGTGCCGTGCAGCAGTTGTCGCAGGACGAGGGCATCAACCTGGCCGGCATCAAGCGGATCATCGAACTGGAGAACCAGGTCGCCGCGCTCCAGTCCCGGGTGGCGGAGCTGGAGTCGGCGCTGGACGGCGCCGCCGCGGCGATGCAGCAGCGCGAGGCCGCGGTGCACGCGTCGTACCGGCGGGATCTGGTGCCGTACCAGGAGGTGCAGCAGACCAGTGCGTTGGTGGTCTGGCGGCCGAAGAAGCCGAAGGACTGAAATCGTCCTTTAGTGGAACAGATGCCGTGAAAGGGCTTGGAGTCGATGGCTCCGGGCCCTTTCGGGCTTTCCAAGTGCGTGGTGTGTGAAGGTAGTTGGAGATGTGGAGGAGTCGTCTCCATGTGTTGTCGTCACTTGAGCGCAGCGTGATGTTGCTATCTCGTTAAGTGATTCTTCTTGACTCTGTGGGAGCGGGGCGCGTTGTCTTTGGGACATCTGGGTCCAAGTAGCCGTACCCACTCCGGAACGTCACCTGAAGTGAGCCCGCGCATGCGCCGTATCGTCATACCCGTCGTCGCCACCACGATGGCCCTCTCGCTCGCCGGATGCGGGATGCTCGACGCGACGGGGGAATCGGCCGACGCGTCTCCGACGAAGGGCAACGACCTCACCGTGGGCGTGCTCATGCCGGAGAAGACCAATACCCGGTACGAGCAGTTCGACTACCCCATCATCAAGGCGAAGATCGCCGAACTCACGGACAAGCAGGGCCGGACGGTCTACGCGAACGCGGCGGCGAAGGCGGCGACGCAGGTCCAGCAGATGGAGAAGATGATCAGCGACAAGGTGGATCTGATCCTCCTCGACGCGGTCGACTCCAAGGGCATCGCGAGCACGGTGGAGAAGGCCAAGGACGCGGGTATCCCCGTCATCGCCTACGACCGGCTCGCCGAGGGGCCGATCGCCGCGTACGTCTCCTTCGACAACGAACTGGTCGGGCAGGTGCAGGGGCGCACGCTCGTCGAGGCGATCGACAACGTCAGCACCTCCGACAAGATCGTGATGATCAACGGCTCGCCGACCGACCCCAACGCGGGGCAGTTCAAGGCGGGCGCGCTGGGCGAGATCGACGGGCGGGTGACCGTCGCGGCCACCTACGACACCGACGAGTGGAGCCCGGATCTCGCGCAGTCCGAGATGGAGCAGGCGATCGAGAAGATCGGCAAGAACAACATCGCGGGGGTGTACTCGGCGAACGACGCGATGGCCGGGGGCGTGGTGAAGGCGCTGGAGGACGCGGGCGTCAGCAAGCTGCCGCCGATCACCGGGCAGGACGCGGAGCTGCCGGCCGTGCAGCGGATCCTCACGGGGAAGCAGTACATGACGGTCTACAAGCCGTACCCCGAGATGGCCGCCGCCGCCGCGGAGATGGCCGTCGCCAAGGTCCAGGGCAAGGACATCATGTTCGACTCCCTCACGCGGGACCGGGTGGACAGCCCGACGAACAAGAAGATCCCGGCGCAGTTGGTGACGGTGGTCGCGATGACCAAGGACAAGGTGAAGTCCACGGTCGTGGCGGACGGGATCTATACGGTCGCGCAGATCTGCACGCCGAAGTTCGAGTCGGCTTGTGAGGCGGTCGGGCTGAAGTAGTACGGGGTTCACGGGGGTCACGAGGTTCACGGGGGCGCGGGGTCACCAGCCCATCAGTGGCTTCATGGGAATCACCAGGCCGTCCGGCGCGTGCGCCGCGGGTGTCGTCGCCATCCAGTTCGCCGGGTCGCGGTCGCCGGTGACGCGCAGGCCGGTGACCTTCGCGTTCAGGGGGACGTCGTACCAGAGTTCCACCTCGACGAGGGAGTGGCCGCCGATCGAGATGGACTCGTGCTGGCGGCGTACGGCCATGGCGAAGCTGTCGGGGCGGGCGGCGCGGCCGGTCACGCCCTCCAGGCGCTGGTCCTTGACGGCGTAGGTGTGGAAGTCGGCGCTGGGGTTGTCCACGCGGAGCCGGGCGGAGCAGAACTGGCCGGAGGGGGCGGCGTCGCTGTGGGTGCCGGTGACGCCGGGGATGCCGCAGCGCAGGGAGAGGACGGTGAAGACGAGGTGGCCGTCCTGACGCGGTCGGGAGGGGGACTGGGTGGGGG
>DATCQX010000889.1:0-2671 GCA_036569285.1 Streptomyces sp. | reverse complement strand
CTGAATGCCTGTTGATACTTTGCGTATCTGCTGCTGAGCAGATTGCCACCAACAGGCTTATTACCGTCGGGAAACCTCGGATATGCAGGCCACGCTGGCAAGTTGAGGGATACTGGCGGATTGGACCAGTTCCTGTGACCTGCTCAACTGCACGCCGGAGCAACTGTTTTCGGACATGCGTCCGCGCGGGGTGGCGTACCGTTTCGCCTTGATCGGCTGGACGGAACACCACCCCGCGCGGTGCGCGCGGCTCCCGAACGGGTCCGGTGGGGCGCGGAGTTGCGAGTCGTGTCGTGGAACTGCGGCTCAGTGGGCCACGACACGCGCCATGGTGGCCGACCGGCGTGGCTGCGCCGGGACCCCGTGGGCCGCTTCCGCTGTCGCCCTGGCGGGTGGCGCGGCCTGACGGCCGGCCGGTGCCGGGGCGGGTCGGCGTGGCTGGACGGCCACACCGTTCTGGACGTCCATCACGGCGTGCGCCACGAGTCCGCCCATCGGGTCGTGCCTGATCAGGTCCCGTAGCCGGGAGCGGGACGAACGTCCCTCGTTACCCGGGTACAGGTGCTTGCCGAGGCCGACCGCGTGCGCGAGTGCGGCGAGCGCCGCGGTCCGCGGGTCCGGCGGGACGCCGGTGCGGATCGCGGAGTCCAGCCGGGACCGTATCTCCCGGCTGATCGCCGTCTCCGTCGCCTGGTAGCGAGTCGTCGGCAGCACTCCGCACATCTGTCCCGGCACGGCGGCGACCATGCCGCACCGCTCCAGATGCGAGAGGTACGTCTGGCGGAGCCCCAGGCGGGGTCCGCCGATCCAGTGGACCGCGCGTACCGGGGCGCCGCGCCTGCGCAGCAACTCCAGTGCGTGGTCCAGTGTCGGATCACCTGTCGGCCGTGGTGCCACCACGGCGATACGATCCCCGTCAGGGGCTATCCGTCCGGCCAGCGCCAGCTCCACTAGCTGTGCTCCGGCCAGACCGAGGTCGAGCGACTGCGGCTGCGCGGTGGTGCCCGTGGTCGGGTCCAACGCCAGCAGCAAAAGCTCTTCCGGAAGTGTTCTGCGGCTCCTGCCCATCCATGCCTCCCCGCGTGGATGAAAGACAGGGTGACCCCTCTCACATTCATCTGTCGAGGGTGCGTGACCTGTTTGTAAGGGAACCGGCAGGTATGTCGTTCTCGTCTACCGCAGGGGCCAAGCGCTCCACACAGGACACTGGTACACGGTTCGGACAGCCGAGGCACCGTCCGGGCAACGGGGTTCTGAAGTCCAGGCAAGAGGTACACGGTTCGTTTCGCAGCCGTACGGCAGGGCGTGCGGCGCATGAGGAGGCATCGGTGGCGGGCGAGTCCCCCGACAGGTCCAAGCAGCACGAGTCGTCACGACCGGCACAGGTTCCCGATCCCCGGATCCCGCCCACCCCCGAGGCGGCTCCCCACGGAACCGCCGACCTCGCGACCCAGGTGCTGACACTGCCGAAGGCCGGGGACAAGGCCAGAGAGACGACCCCTGAGGAGACCCCTGAGGGACGGTCCGAGGAGGACTCGGGGACGGCCGCGGACGAGACTCCGTCCGAGGCCGAGCCGAACAAGGCGCCGGACGACGGGAGTTCGCGGGACGCGGACGCCGGGACCCCGGACGCGGAGGCTGCGCACGCCGAGGCCACGACCGACGACACCGAGACGAACGAGGCGTCGGGCAGCGGCGGTTCACGGGGCGACGACTCGGACGTCGACGCAGGCCCGGACGCCGATGAGGCCGACGCCGGGGACCCGCGCGGCGAGGGTGCGGACGAGGCGAGCCCGGACGCCGAGACCTCGGGCGAGGCGGGTTCGGAGAGCTCGCGCGGCCAGGCCCCGGAGGGCAAGGCTCCCCACGCCGGGGCCGCAGACGGCGAGCCCTCCGACGGCTCGAACACCGAGCATGGCGAGGCGGACGCCCCACGCGACGATGCCGAACAGGCCAGCGCCCACAGGGACGACAAGGGGGCTGAGGCGGGCTCTGAGGGCCCCGGAGGGGGCGAGGGCGGATCGGGGGACCTCGGGGGCGCGCGGGGCGCTCAGGGCGCCTCTGGGGGCGTCGAGGGGGGCTCGGAGCGGGCAGCCGAGCCACGCGACGCGGACGCGGGCGACGCGGAGGCGGATTCCGAGGGGTCGGGGGAGCGCCGTCCGGCCACTACCACCGCGAAGACGGATGCGGACGACGCATGCGAGGCCAACTCCCCTCAGGGGGCGGGCGATCCGTCCGGCGATGATGACAACTCGGCGCGGGACACGGACACTTCGGACGACGCCGAGTCCGACTCCCCGGCGAGCAGCACCGACTCCGACGAGGACGTCACCGACGCGGACGAGGGCGCCGGCGCCGACTCGGCTGCGGGCAAGCCCACTTCCAAGGCCGAGGAGTCCGACTCCCGCGCCCCCGAGCCGAAGCCCGACGCGGACGACGCCAACCCCCACCCCCTCGACCAGCCGACCGCGATCTTCAAGGCCGTACGCCCCAAGCAGCACGTCGACCAGCCGACGACGATGCTGAAGCTGGGCGACGTGGCGAAGCCCACCACCTCGGGCGCCACCTCGAAGGACCCGGAGGACTCGAAGGGCAAGGACCCTGAGGACCCGGAGGACTCCAAGGCCTCGGAGAACCCGGAAGGCACCGCCACCCCGGACAAGCCCACCAC
>DATCQX010000888.1:0-5052 GCA_036569285.1 Streptomyces sp. | reverse complement strand
CCGGTGCCGTGTGCCTCGACGGCGTCCACGTCGGCGGCCGTCAGCCCCGCAGAGGCGAGCGCCTGCCGGATCACCCGCTGCTGCGAGGGACCGTTGGGCGCGGTGAGGCCGTTGCTGGCGCCGTCCTGGTTGACCGCGCTGCCCCGCACCACCGCCAGGACCTGGTGGCCCTGTCGCTGGGCGTCGGACAGGCGTTCCACCAGTAGGACGCCCACGCCCTCGCCCCAGCCCGTGCCGTCCGCGTCGGCGGAGAAGGCCTTACAGCGGCCGTCCACCGACAGTCCGCGCTGCCGCGAGAACTCGATGAACGCGCCCGGGGTGGACATGACGGTCACGCCGCCGGCCAGGGCCATGTCGCACTCGCCGCCCCGCAGCGCCTGGATCGCCATGTGCAGGGCGACCATGGAGGACGAGCACGCCGTGTCCACGGTCACCGCCGGCCCTTCCAGGCCGAAGGTGTAGGCGATCCGGCCCGACAGGACGCTGGGTGAGATGCCCGTGCCGACCAGGCCCTCGACGTTCTCGTCGGAGTGCGCGAGCGCCGTCTGGTAGTCGTGGTAGGTCACTCCGGCGAAGACACCGGTCTGGGTGCCCCGGGCCGTCTTCGGGTCGATGCCGGCCTGTTCGAACGCCTCCCAGCTGGTTTCGAGGAGCAGTCGCTGCTGCGAGTCCATGGCCATGGCCTCACGCGGCGAGATGCCGAAGAAGCCCGCGTCGAACTGTCCCGCCTCGTACAGGAAGCTGCCGAGCCGGGTGTAGATCTTGCCGAGCGCGTTGGGGTCGGGGTCGTACAGGGCGTCGCTGTCCCAGCCCCGGTCGGCGGGGAAGTCGGACACGGCGGTACGGCGCTCCATGACCATCTGCCAGAGGTCTTCGGGGTTCGTGACGCCGCCGGGGTAGCGGCAGCTCATCCCGACGATGGCGATCGGCTCGCCGCTGTCGACGTTCGTGAGGGCCGGCCTGAGCGGTGCGGCCTGTTCCTCGGGGAGCAGTCGATCGCGCAGCGAGCGGACGAGGACGGCCGGGGTCGGGTGGTCGAAGACGAGGGTGGCGGGGAGGCGGAGTCCGGTCGCCTCGCCCAGCCGGTCGCGCAGTTCCACCGCGCTCAGGGACGTGAAGCCGAGTTCGTGGAACTCCTGGTACACGTCGATCTCGTCGGCGGACTCGTGGCCGAGGACAGCCGCCACCTGGGTGCGTACGACGTTCGTCAGGAAGCGTTCCTGTTCCGGGGCGGACAGGCGGGCCAGTCGTCCGCGCGGGGTGTCCGCCCCGGCTTCCGCGGCGTCGTTCGTGACGGTCACGGGTGCGGGGCGTCGAGGGGATCCCGTGCGCCACAGCGGCGATCGGGGCGCGCTGTCCGCGCCGAGTGCCAGGACCAGGGGTGCCTCGACGGCGAGGGCCGCCTCCACGTCGCTGTCCTGCGGCGGGCGCGCCCAGGCCAGGGTGCGGCCACGGCGCCCGCGGACGAGGGCGTCGGCGAAGGCGTGGGCCGCCGCGTACTCGGCGCTGCCGGGCGCCCCGAGGGTGGCGGCGGCCGAGGCGAACAGCACCAGCTCGACGGTGCCGGAGCGGTGGTCGAGCGCCTCCTCCAGTGCGGTCAGTGTGTCCAGGGTGCGGGTCAGCGCGTCCGGGTCGGCGGTGCCTCGGGCGTCCACGGTGTGCACGACGGCGGTCAGGGGGCGGTCGGCGGGCAGTGCGTCGACGGTCGCCGCCAGGTCCGTGACCTCGCAGGCCAGGGCCGTGACGGCGGGGCCGAAGGCCTGTCGTACGGCTGCCGGGTCCGCGTGGCCGCCGGTGACCAGGACGGTGCCCTCGACGGCCGGGCGGGTGGCTGCGGTGCCCGGCGCGATCCTGGCCAGCCTGGGGACGAGTATCCCGTCGCCGTACAGGGCCAGTTGGGGTTCGTCCGTGTTCAGGCAGCGGGCGAGCCGCTCGGCCGTCGGGGTGGCGGCGGCCGGGTCGAGGTCCAGGAGGGTGAGGCGGCCGGGGCCGGTGGCCTGTTCCGAGCGGACGACCGCCCACACGGCGGCGCCGACCGGGTCCGGCGCGGTGGCCGGGTCCGGGGTCGTCGCGCCTCGGGTGACGACGGCGAGGCGGGTGCCGCGCAGGCGTTCGTCGGAGCGCCAGGATCCGATCAGATCTGTCACCCGGTCGACCGCCGCGCGGGCCTGGGCGGCGAGTTCGGCCGCTCCTCCGTGGCCCGGCGCGAAGGGGACGAGGAGCGTGTCGAGTGCCGGGGTGCTGGTGTCGGGTACCGGGGTGCTGGTGTCGAGAGCCGCCAGCAGGGCTTGCGGGTCCTGGTGTTCGGCGTCGGGGCCGGCCGGCCACACGTGCGTGCCGGTCTCCGTCTCGGCGGCCGGTACGGGCGTCCAGTCCAGCCGGTACAGGGGGGTCGCGGTCGCGCCCGGTGCGGCGCGCAGGGTGAGCGCCGCGATGGAGAGGACCGGCTGCCCTGTGGCGTCCGCCGCTGTCAGCGAGAGGGTGCCGCCCGCCGGGTCCAGCCGGACGCGCAGGGTGGATCCGCCGGGGGTGTGGAGGGTGGCTCCGCGCAGCGCGAACAGGAACCGGTCGTGTCCGGTGCCGTCGAGGGTGCCGAGGCCGAGCGGTTGCAGCGCGGCGTCCAGGAGCGCTGGGTGGAGGCCGAACCGTTCGGCGTCCGGGGTGTGCTGCGGCTGCGGGCCGACCTCGGCGTAGAGCGCGCCGTCGTGCTCCCACACGCCGCGCAGGCCCTGGAAGGCGGGGCCGTAGGCGAAGCCGGTGCGGGCCATGCGGTCGTGCACGTCCTCGACGGGCACCGGCAGGGCGCCCGTCGGCGGCCACACCGTGAGGCCGGCGTCCGCCGGGGCGGCCGGGGCCGAGGTGAGGGTGCCGGTGGCGTGCCGGGTCCACGGCTCGTCGTCGGCGGCGTCCTGGGGGCGGGTGTGGACGGTCACCGTGGGC
Organism: Streptomyces sp.; assembly: GCA_036569285.1. Classification (GTDB taxonomy): domain Bacteria; phylum Actinomycetota; class Actinomycetes; order Streptomycetales; family Streptomycetaceae; genus Streptomyces. The sequence goes on along the minus strand of DATCQX010000888.1, from coordinate 2,112 downwards.
TCGTCCGCGCCGGAGACCACGACCCGCAGGGCGAGCGTGCCCTGTCCGGGCAGGGCCGTCGGCGCCTGGAAGGTGAGTTCTTCGAGGTGGTCGTGGCCGAGCCGGCGGCCGGCCCAGAGGGCGAGTTCCAGGAAGAGGCTCGCGGGGACGACGACGACACCGTGTTCGGTGTGGTCGCCGAGCCACGGGTGCGTGCGGAGCGAGAGGCTGCCCGTGAACAGGGTGCCGCCGGATTCGGGCAGCCGCGCCATCGCGCGCAGGACGGGGTGTTCGGCCCGTTCCAGGCCGAGGGCGCCGGGCTCCGCGCCGGCCGGTACGCGCCGGGGCCAGTAGCGTCGGTTCTGGAACGCGTAGGTCGGCAGGTCGACCCGGTGGGCGCTGCTCTCGCCGTACAGCGCGGGCCAGTCGGGGGCGGCGCCGTTGACGTACAGCGTGGCGAGGGCGGCGGCGAGGGTACGGGCCTGCGGCCGGTCGGCGCGCAGGGCCGCGACCACCGCCGGGGTGGTCGGCGTCGCGTCGTCGGCCTGGGCGGGCAGGCATGCGGGCACCAGGGCGCTCAGCACGCCGTCGGGGCCCACTTCGAGGAAGCGGGTCACGCCGCGTTCGGCGAGGGAGCGGATGCCGTCGAGGAACCGGACGGGCTCGCGGACGTGGCGTACCCAGTAGTCGGCGGAGGCGATGTCGTCCGGTTCGGCCGGGCGTCCGGTGATGTTGGAGACGACCGGCACAGTCGGCGTGTTGTAGGTCAACTCCGCCGCCGTGCGCCGGAACTCGTCGAGCATCGGGTCCATGCGGTGGGAGTGGAAGGCGTGCGACACCCGGAGCCTGCGGGTCTTGCGGCCCTGCTCCGTGAAGTGCGCGACGACGCGTTCGACGGCTTCCTCGTCGCCGGACACGACGGTGGAGGCGGGGCCGTTGACGGCGGCGACGGTGACCTCCGCCGGCTCCAGGAGCTGTCCGACCTCGTCCGGTGTCGCCTGGATCGCGGCCATCGCGCCGCCTGCGGGCAGGGCCTGCATCAGCCGTCCTCGGGCGGCGACCAGAGCGCAGGCGTCGGGCAGGGAGAGCACGCCCGCGACGTGGGCGGCGGACAGTTCGCCCAGGGAGTGCCCCATCACGAAGTCCGGGGTCAGCCCCCAGGACTCCAGCAGCCGGTACAGGGCGACTTCCACGGCGAAGAGGGCGGCCTGCGCGTACCGCGTCTCGTCGAGGGCGCGCAGACCGTCCGGCTGCTCGCGGGGGTCGGCCAGGACGTCGGCCAGCGGGCGGTCGAGATGGCGGTCCAGTTCGGTGCGGACGGCGTCGAACGCGTCGGCGTAGGCCGGGTGGGTCTCGTACAGCTCCTGGCCCATGCCGAGGTGTTGGGCGCCCTGGCCGGTGAACAGGAAGGCGGTCTTGCCGGTGCGGGCGACGCCTTCGACCACGTTCGGGGCGGTGGTGCCGTCCGCGACGGCTTCGAGGCCCTTCAGCAGGTCGTCCCGGTCGTGGCCGAACACCGCCGCGCGCCGGGTGAAGGCGGTGCGGCCGGTGGCCAGGGCGGATGCCAGTCCGCTCGGGGTGAGATCGGGGCGGGTGAGCAGGTGTTCCCTCAGCTGCCGGGCCTGCGCGCGCAGGGCGGGTTCGGTCTTCGCGGACACCACCCACGTCAGGGGGCCCTGTGCGTCGTCCTCGGTCTCGGGCTCCTCGAACTCCTGGGCCTGTTCGATGATGACGTGGGCGTTGGTGCCGCTCACGCCGAAGGCGGAGACGCCCGCCCGGCGGGGGTGGCCGTCGCGTGGCCACGGCTGGGCCTCGGTGAGGAGGCGGACGGCTCCGGCGGACCAGTCGACCTGGTCGGTGGGTTCGTCGACGTGCAGGGTCGCGGGCAGCGTCTCGTGGCGCATGGCCTGGATCATCTTGATCACGCCGGCGACGCCCGCGGCGGCCTGCGTGTGGCCGATGTTCGACTTGACGGAACCGAGCCACAGCGGCCGGTCCTCGGGACGGTCCTGGCCATAGGTCGCCAGCAACGCCTGCGCCTCGATCGGGTCGCCGAGGCGGGTGCCGGTGCCGTGTGCCTCGACCAGGTCGACCTCGTCGGGCGTGAGGCCCGCGTTGGCGAGGGCCTGGGCG
>DATCQX010000887.1:0-4375 GCA_036569285.1 Streptomyces sp. | reverse complement strand
GGCCAGCGACGCCCCCGCCCCCACCCCCACTCCCCTCGGTGTCACCGACCTGCCCGCCTCCGGCTGGGACGCCGTCCGCCGTGCCCGTTCACCCCAACGTCCCCGCGCCCACGCCTACTTGGACGCCTACTTCACTCACCGCGCCGAGATCAGCGGCGACCGCTGCGGGGGCACCGATCCGGAGGGCATCGTCTGTGGGTTCGGGTTGCGGGCGGACGGGCGGGCCGTTGCGTTCGCAGCGCAGACGGGGGCGGCGACCCGGCCCGCCGGTTACCGGACCGCCGTGCGGCTGATCAAACTGGCGGACCGGCTGGGCATTCCGGTGCTGACGCTGGTGGACACACCGGGCGCGGCGAACGACGCGGAGGCCGAACGGCAGGGCGTGGGGGCGGCGATCGCCGACCTGTTCGGGGCTGTCGCCGAGGCGCGGACGCCGATCACGACGCTCGTCATCGGCGAGGGCGGCTCCGGCGGGGCCCTCGCGCTGGCGGCGCCGGGGCGGACGTGGGCGACGCCGGACAGCTACTTCTCCGTCATCGCACCGGAGTTGGCCGCCGCCATCCTCAAACGCCCTCCGGAGGAGGTGGAGGCGACGGCCGGTCAACTCCGGATCAGGCCGCAGGATTTGACCGAACTGGGGGTGATCCGAACATGAGATCGGGCCTGTTCGGGCCGCCGGTCTCCACCAGAGTCTCACGGAAGACCGGGCGACAACCTCAAGTACCGTACGTAACAATGGGAGTGCACTAAGACACGTAGTGACGGGGGTGTCGTGGAGAGTCTCGTGGAGTTCAAGACGGAGGACGGCGCGGTCGTCGCCGTCGAGTCCGCCGACGACCGGGCCGGGTCTCGGCTGGCGTCGCGGGACGGCAGCGTACAGGCGGCGAGAACGTTCGAAGCCGCGCTGGACGGCGTACGGACGGCCGCGCAGTCGGCGCTGCGGGTGTTCCGCGACGGCGCGCTGAAGCCGGACGGCGTGGAGATCGAGTTCGGCGTCAAGCTCTCCGCGGAGGCGGGCGCGATCATCGCCAAGGGCACCAGCGAGGGCCACTTGGTGGTGAAACTGACGTGGGGGTCGTCGCCCTCCGAGAACCCCACCGCCTCCGAGGACCCCGCCCCCTCCAACTCCCCCGCCGCCCCTGCCGAGTGAGCTTGCCGCCGATGGAGAGCGCAGCGTGGCACGCCCGCGTCGAGGCGTACGGAAAGGTCCTGGGCGCCGGTTTCCTGGTCACCCCCGACACGGTCGTGACCTGCGCCCATGTCCTCGACGGCCGGGAGGAGGGGCTCGCGGTCTCGTTCACCGAGCGCCCCGGCACCGACCCCGTACCCGTACGACTTCTGGCCCACGGCGGCTGGAGCGCGCGGGCCGGGCACGACCGTGGGGACCTCGCCGTACTACGACTTGAGAGGGACGTCCTGACCCTGGAGGGGGAGGCCCCGATCACCCCGGCCGCGCTCGCTCCGCCGGGCGCGGCGCACGGCAGGGCGGCGGACGGCGGTCCCCGGAAGCTCGTCGTCTACGGCTTCCCCGCCGGTTTCGACGAGGGCACGCTCGCCGAGTACCGGATCACCGCACCCCAGTTGATCAGCGACGAGTGGAACCAGCTGGAGGCCTGGCAGCAGGGCGGGCAGCCGCTCGCGCCGGGTTTCAGCGGGGCAGCGGTCGTGCTCGCCGACACGGGCGAGGTCGTCGGGATGGTGACGGCCGCCGCCGGGGCGAGCGGGGTGTTCAACGGGCGGATGATGCCGACCGACGTGATGAAGCGGTACTGGCGTGACCTCGACGGTCTGATCCCGGTCGCCGATCACCGCCCGGCAGACCGGGCCCGGCTGTACCGGCTCGTGGAACGGGCCGAGGCGGCGGGCGCGGTCTGCGAGCCGACGCAGCTCTACAACGCCGTCCGCGCCCCGCTCGGCCCGAGACTGGCGAGGAACAGTTTCGACTCGTTGCGGTCGGCGGCGCTGTTCGTGCTGTCGGAGCTGGAGGGGGAGGAAGCGGCGGGGACGCTAGTGCGGTTCGCGGAGCAGTTGGAGGCGCTGCTGGCCACAGGCGCCGGGCACGCCAGTGACGCGGCATCCACCGCACACGCCGGCGCCGTCCCCACCTCAGCCACAGCACCCGTACCCGTAGTACCCGAACCCCTCGCGTCTCCCGTACATCCCCGGCCCCCCGTACACCCCGTACCCCCAGAGGCTCCCCCCGAGTGGTCCCCCATCCTCGTCGACCTGCACCACAGCGGCGCCGGCGACGACTGGGTGCGGGTCGAGGTGTCGGCGTACAGCGGCGGGCGGCGGCATCAGATCGGGTCGGACACCGTACCGAGGGACGGTCTGCCCGAGTACGTGCACCGGCAGATCGAGGCGGCGTTCCCGTTCCTCACGCCGGGCGCGGACGAGCTGATCACGTTCGCGCTGCCCCGCACCTGGCTCGACCTGCCGGTGGACCGCTGGCCGAGCGGCCCGGACGACGAGACGCCGCTGGGCTGTTCGTTCCCGCTGGTCGTCACCGACCACGCGCGCCGCAAGAACAGCACGCGCTTTGTCCTGGCCCGCACCTGGAGTCGCCGGCTCGACAGCGCGGCGGGCTCGGCGGTGCACCGGATCGAGTGCGGAAACGCCGAAGAACCAGAGAAGTTGAGGATGCGGTTGCGGAAAACGGACGCCTGCCTCGCGGGTTTCTCCACCATCCCGACCGCGCCCCGCGCCCGCGCGCACTTCGACGTCACACTCGCCGCGCCCGCCCCGATCGTCGTCTGGTCCCGCGACGGCTGCGACAGTGGCCCCGGGCAGGAGTGCACGGGCGGCGCGGGCTGCACGGGCAAGACCTTCCTGGACCAGCTCGACTCCCGTGTGGCGAACATTCCGCCCACTGAACTCCCGCGTCAGATCATGGAGTTACGCGAGGAGGCGGCGGCCGAGGAGGAACACTGGGCTCGGGGCATCCAGCTCCTGTGGGACGATCCGCGCCTGTTCACGGACCCGCCCACGGCCCACAGCCATTCACCGGTGGCCTGACCGACCCGACACCCGAGAAGAGTTCAACTCGTATGCCTCACTGGTCTGTTTACACCGGCTCGAACGAACCCCACGCCGGTATCGGGAAGTTGCCCGACCCGCCGCCCTGGCGGGCGTTCGACGGCACCCCCGTCGTGCCCGCGCCGCGTGACGCGGACGACGAGTCGGCCGTCTCCCCCGACCGCGTCCACCGCGCCCGCACCTACGTCGCCACGCCCGAGAGCGTCGAACTCGTCAACGCCGCGCTGATCCTGCGCCGCCCCCTCCTGGTCACCGGCCCGCCCGGCACCGGCAAGTCGTCCCTCGCGTACGCGGTGGCAAGGGAGTTGAGGCTCGGCCCGGTGCTCCGCTGGAACATCACCAGCCGCAGCACGCTCGCGGACGGCCTCTACCGCTACGACCCGCTCTCCCGCCTCTACGCGGCCCGCAAGGACGACGCGTACGACGGTGTCGAGGACCATCTGCGTCTCGGGCCCCTGGGCACCGCCCTGTTGCCCTACGAGGTGCCGCGCGTCCTGCTGGTCGACGAGCTGGACAAGAGCGACCTCGACCTGCCGAACGACCTGCTGAACGTCCTGGAGGAGGGCCAGTACGACATCCCCGAACTCCTGCGCGCCGCCCGGCAGTCGACGGACGACGGGCCGACCGTGCAGGTGCTCGCGGACGGCTCGGAGTCGCCGGTGGAGATCGCCCGGGGCCGGGTGCGCTGCCGCGCGTTCCCCTTCGTGGTCCTCACCAGCAACGGCGAACGGGAGTTCCCGCCCGCGTTCCTGCGCCGCTGTGTCCGGCTGCGGCTGCGGCGCCCCGACCGGGCCCAGCTCACGGAGATCGTCCACGCCCATCTCAACTCCCCTCCCTCGGAGGCGGATCCGCTGATCGACCGCTTCCTGGAGCGCGCCGCGAACGGCGACCTGGCGACCGACCAGCTCCTCAACGCCCTCTATCTGACCGGGGTCACGGGACTCGACGCGACCTCCCGGGGTGAACTCGCGGAGCGGCTCATGCCGTACCTGGACGCGGTGGCGGACGCGGATGGACTCTGAGGCCCCCCTAAGCCCTGAAGCTCCCCTCAGCCCTGAGGCCCCCTTCACCCCCGAGGGTCCCCTTGGCTCTGAAGGCCCCCTCGCGCGTCTGGCCACCGTGCTCGACGCCGCCTCCGAGGGAACCGACGGACCGACACCCCGCGAGCTGGCCGAAGTGCTGTGGCTGGCAAAGCAGTTGACTGACGTCCCGGCGCACCTGGCGACGCCGGCCTCGTCCCCGGACCCAGTCATCCCCGACGCGCCGAACCTGTCCGACCCCCCCCCCACCCCTGTACCCCGGCCCGCCCAGCCCGACCCCGCCGTCACCCTCCCACCAC
>DATCQX010000886.1:0-7992 GCA_036569285.1 Streptomyces sp. | reverse complement strand
GCCCGCCACACCTCCACGTCGTCCTCACCCCACGGCGCGTGCACCCAGTCCGTGAGCAGGTCGGGGTCCCGCCCCGCGATCAACGCCGCCCGCACCCCGTCCGCGAGCTGACGCCGCAGCCGGCTCACCGCGGGCGCCCGCGAGGACGGCAGCAGGGGGCCGCCGTACAGGGACAGCGCCGCCGTCACCGCCCCGGTGGCCAGCCTGCGTTCCACGGCGGCGACGTCCGACTCCACCGGGACGGTCAGCCGGTAGGGCCGTGAGGCGAGCAGGTCGGGGCCCAGCACCCCGCGCAGCCGGGCCAGTTCGGCGCGGAGGGTCACCGGCGTCACCGACTCGTCCTCGTACAGCGCGCACAGCAACTCGTCCCCGGTCAGTCCCTCCGGACGGCGGGCCAGCAGGACGACGATCTCGCTGTGCCGCCGGCTCAGCCGCACCCGCCTGCCGTCCACCGTCAGTTGAGCTTCGTCCCGCCCCAACGCCACCAGCTCCGGCGCCTCGACGGCCGGCCGCTCCCGCGCGAGCAGCGCCAACTGCCCCTCCGCCGCCCGCGCCACCGCCTGCACGAACCCCAGGCTGTGCGGATGCGCCAGCGCGTCCCCGCCCGTCACGTCCACCGCGCCCAGCACCCGCCCCGTACGCGGATCGTGCACCGGAGCCGCCGCACAGGTCCACGGCTGCGCCTGCCGCGTGAAGTGCTCCGCTGTGAACACCTGCACCGGACGGTCCACCGCGACTGCCGTCCCCGGCGCGTTCGTCCCCACCGCGCTCTCCGCCCACCGCGCGCCCGGCACGAAGTTCATCCGCTCCGCCTTCCGTAACGTCGACGCGTCGCCCTCGACCCACAGCAGTCGGCCGTGCGCGTCGCACACCGCGAGCAGATGCGCCCCGTCCGCCGCGAACGGCGCCATCAGCTCCCGCAGCAACGGCATCACCGGCGCCAGCGGATGCTCCGCCCGGCAGGCCCCGAGCGCGCCGTCCGTCAGCTCCACGTCCGCCGTGCGGTCCGGCCCGACCCCGGCCCGCGCGGACCGCCGCCACGAGTCGGCGACCACCCGGCGCACCGGCTGCGCGACCGTCCCCGCCAGCGTGAACGTCTCGTGCGCCCGCCGCAGCGTACGGACCCGCTCGGCGGGGTCGGCCCCGGGTTCCAGGGCCACCCAGAGATCGGACAACTCGGCCTCCCGGAAGGTGGATCAGGCGGCGCTGTGCGCCGGGCGTGCGTGCGGCCATCGTCACTCCGGGGGCGCACGCCGACAACCGTCGCGGCACCACCGGCTCAGACCTGGGCGACGAGTCTCATGTACCGAGCCCAGTCCCAGTCGCGGCCCGGATCCGTGTGATCGCTGCCCGGCACCTCGTAGTGGCCGATGACGTGCGCCCGGTCCTTGGGGATGCCGTACCGGTCGCACACCGCCGCCGTCAGCCGCGCGGACCGCTCGTACAGCGCGTCCGTGAAATACGCCGGCCGGTCCACCCAGCCCTCGTGCTCGATCCCGACACTGCGCGTGTTGTACTCCCAGTTCCCCGCGTGCCACGCGATGTCGGCCTCCCGCACGCACTGCGCGACCTGGCCGTCCGCCGACCGCACCACGTAGTGCGCGGACACCCGCTTCTTCGGGTTCTGGAAGATCGTCAGCGTCTTGTCGAACGTCGTCTGCGTGACATGGACGATCACGAGGTCGATGGGATACCGCCCCGAAGGCCGGTCGGAGGCGGTGTAGTTGGCCGCGACGGCGGGCGCCCACAGCGCCGACGCATAGTCGGCTGCCTGCGTCCGCGCCCCCGCTCTCGGCTCGGGCAGCACCACGGCCGAGGCCGCCGCCAGCGCGGCACCCTTCAGCAGATGCCGGCGACCGGGGAGGGGACTGGCTCGGTTCATAAAGGGCCCTTCTTTCGACGGCGGTGGAGAGTTCGACGCCCCGCCGCTGCGGTGCGTGTGATCACACCGTACGGGGGCCGGGGAACCCGGAAGAGGGCACTTCGGGAATCTGTGGACAGACGCGGGGCCTGTGGAAAACCTGTTCACCCGAAGGGGGTAATTCCGTTTCGGGGAAAGGGAGTTGTCCACAGAGGGGATCGTTTCCGCGCATCCCCCGCGAGCCGATGATCACACCGGACCCGCCCGGCCTCACCCCACCCCGACCCCCACCGGATCGTCCAACACCCCCCGCACCACAGAATGCGCCGCCCCCAACAACGGCCCCTCCGACCCCAACCGCGACACACTCACCGGACACACCGCCCCCGCCGCCCGCCGCCCCAACTCCGCCTCCAACGACGGCAGCAGCCACGGCGCGAGCCCCGCCAGCGCCCCGCCCAGGACGACCCCGTCCGGATCCAGCAGATTCACCGCCCCCGTGAGCGCGATCCCGAACGCCGTCCCCGCCTCCCGCAGCGCCCGCCGCACCGCCTCGTCCCCGTCCGCCGCCCGCCCCGCGAGCAGCCCGACCCGGTCGCCGCCCGGCGCGAGGCCGGCCGCTCGCAGCACGGCCTCCTCCCCGGCGTACTGCTCAAGGCACCCGCGCCCCCCGCACCCGCACTCCGGCCCGTCGGGATGCACCGGCACATGCCCCAGCTCGCCCGCGAACCCCCGGGTCCCGCGCAGCAGCCCGCCGTCCACGACGAGCGCCGCGCCGATGCCGATCTCGGCCGAGACGTGCAGGAAGTCGCTCGGGGTGTCCTCACCGAGCCAGAGTTCGGCGAGCGCGCCGAGATTGGCCTCGTTGTCCACGGTGAACGCGAGCTCCCCGGGCAGCAGTCCGCCGAGATCGACGTCGTGCCAGTCGAGGTTCGGCGCGCGGACGACCGTCCGCCCGTCCCGCGCCACCAGCCCGGGGACGGCGACGGCGAGCCCGGCCGCCCACAGCCCCTGCGCGCGCGCCTCGGCGACGACGTCCCGCACGAGCGCGTCCAGGTCCGCGAGGACGGGGCCGGGGGAGCGGCCCCGGTTCGTGCCCTGCCGTTCGGCACGCGCGCGTACCTCACCGCGCAGGTCGACCGCGCAGACGGCGAGATGGTCGACGCCGATCTCCGCGCCGATCCCGGCGGGGCCGCGCCGGGAGACCGCGAGCGCCGACCCCGGACGGCCCACCCGCCCCGGCCGCTCCGGGCCCAGCTCCTCCAGGAGCCCCGCCCGTATCAGCTCGTCCACCAGCGTCGACACGGCCGTCCGCGTCAGCCCGATCCGGGACGCCACCGCCGCCCGGGACAGCGGTCCCTCCGCGCTGACCGCGTGCATGACCCGCGCGAGGTTGCGGCGCCGCATGCCCTGCTGCGTGTCGGAGGACACCGGGCCGGTGGGGCGGGGGTCGTGCAGCGGTGCGGTCATACGGGGGCGTCCTTCGGGCGACGGGTCAGCGGTCCGTCGAGATTCTTCCGGTATCAACCCAGTCTTGCCCTGTCCCTGTCGTTTCCGCAGTCCGGTGAGGTACGGCTGCGCCGTCGGCCGGCCACCGGTGGACACTACCCCAGGGGGGTCGGCGCGACCCGTCCGCCCGCAGCCACGCCCCCGCCGCGACGGCCACCGCGGCCGCCCCGTAGGCCCACGCCTGGAGAGGGAACCCCGGCAGCAGGCCGCCGCCGAGGTAGAGGGCGGTCCCGGCGAGGGTGAGGGTGAGCCACTCCCAGCGGCCGTCCAGGGCGACGAGGGCGACGGTCAGCAGGGAGTACCAGGGGTAGTTCGGGGAGAAGAGGAGGAGGGCGGTGCCGGTGAGGAGGAGGGCGCCGCGCCAGGGGCGCGCGGGATCGCCCCGCCACCACACCGTCAGCGCGGTCACCGCGAGCAGGGCGACGGCCGTCGCACCGGCGGCGGTGTCCGGCAGCAGCAGCCGCAGCAGGGCGAACCGGCGGACGTCACCGGGCTCGTACCCCTCCTCGTGGAGGTACCCGGGCAGATAGCCGAGGACCCCCGTCCCCGAGGCGAGCACGTACGGCAGGTAGGCGAACGCCACAGCGGCGACGGCCGCCCCCGCGACCCGCAGGACCCGCACCGGACCCCGCTGCCCCGACAGGGCACCGGGCAGCGCCAGCACCGGGAGGAGCTTGACGGCGATCGCGGCGCCCAGGAGCGCGCCCCGGCGGGCACCGGCGGTGGCGGTACCGAGCGCCAGGACGGTCAACAGGACGCCGAGCGTGTCGATGTGGGCGTTGTTCACCGCCTCCAGCGCGACGGCCGGACACCATCCCCACAGCGCGGCCCGCCTCGGATCACCCCTGCGCCGCAGCACCCGCAGCAGCGCGAGCGTCGTGCCGAACGCCAGGACGGCGCCGCCCACTTGGACCGGCTTGTGCCGGCTGTCCGACGGCGACAGCACATGGACACCGAGGAACCAGCCCTCCGCGACCGGCGGGTAGATCGTCGGGACGGCCGGCCGGTTGATCCGCACGCACAAGCCCTCGGCCGTCCGGTGCAGCCCCCACCCCTCACAACTCCGCGACACGGGAAACAGCCAGCCGTCACGCAGCCGGGACAGCTCCGGCGCGGCCGGCGGGTGCGCGTACGGGGAGATCCCGGCCGCCTGGACACGGCCGTCCCAGGCATAGCGGAACATGTCGTCGCTCGTGCGCGGCGGCGCGGTCAGCCCCGCGACAGCGATCGCGGCGGAGCCCGCCAGGACGAGGACGGCCGCCGCGCGGGCGGGCACCTTCCGCAGAGCCAGGAAAGCGGCGGCGAACAGCACCCAGGCCACGGCGTACCCGGCGAGCAGCCCACCGGGCGCGCTGAGGTTGTCGCCCGCGTGGAGAGTTGCGACGAGGACGGCGGTGAGGGCGGCCAGGAGGGCGGCGGTGACGGCGACGCGGGTTCGGGCCGTGGGGGTCGGTGACGGGGGTTCAGCGGGGGGATGACGGTGCTGGAGGGCGGGGTCGGTCACGGGCGGGCCTTCTCGCCGGGGTGCTGTGGGGGACGGTGGTCCTCGTCGTCGGCGTGCTCCGAGTGACGACTGCCCTTCTCCCCGGCGCGCTCCGGCCTGCGCCAGCCCCTCTCCCCGGCCCGCTGCGGGCGCCGCAGCTCCAAGAAGGCCCGGCCCTCGGTCGTCCAGCGTTCGGTGAGGATCCACCCCGTGGCGTCGGCGGCCTGCGACAGCGCGGTGGTGCCGATGCGGGCCCAGGGGAAGGGGTGGCCGTGTCCGCCGTGTTCGTTCTCGACGCGGACGGTGAGACGGTCGTCCACGTCCTGCGCGGCGGCCTCGACCAGCAGGCGTCCGCCGGGCCGGACGAGGTCACGCGCGCGGGTGAGGAGGGCGGCCGGGTCGCCGCCGATGCCGATGTTGCCGTCCATCAGCAGGGCCGTGCCCCAGCGGCCTTCCCCCGGGAGCCGTTCGAAAACGTCCCGCCGCAGCGCGGCCCCGCCGTGCAGGCGCGTGCGCGCGACGGCGGCCGGGCTCACGTCGACGCCGAGCACCCGGACGCCCCGGGCCGTCAGGGCCGTCACCAGACGTCCGGGTCCGCAGCCGACGTCCAGGACGGACCCGGTGCAGCGGCGCAGGACTCGCAGGTCGGCGGCGTCGGGCGGCGCGCAGAAGCGTTCCACGTCGAGGGGCAGCAGGTCGGCGGCGCCGGGCGCGCGGGGGGACAGCAGGCGCAGGTGGAGAGGGCCTCGGCCGGTGTGCAGGGCGCGGCTGTAGGGGTCGTCGATCCAGGGGGCGCCGGGGTCGGTGCGGGTCTGCCGAGGGCTCGGGACCGTCGTACGCGTTCCGCTCATCCGACACGCTCCGAGAGCGCGGCCAGTACGGCGGCGAAGCGCGAGCCGGACGGGCAGCGGGCGGCCACCGCTGCCGCGTCCGGCGCGGTGTCGACGTCCCGCAGTTCCGGCAGGTCGGCGACCGTCAGCCCGGCCTCGACGAGCCTGCGGCGCTGGACGGCGCCGGTGTGGTCCGTGGACATGGGGACGCCTCGGACGAGCGCCCCCGTACGCGCCGGGTCCGCGAGGCCGAGGGCCCAGAAACCGCCGTCCGCGGCGGGGCCGAGCCAGGCGTCGTGCCCGGTGCGGCCGACGGGGGCGAGGAGGCCCGGGGTGAGCTGCGGGGTGTCCATGCCGACGAGCAGCGCGGGGCCGTCGGCGCAGCTCTCGAAGGCGGTGGCGATGCGCTCGTCGAGGCCGCCGGGGGACTGGGGGACGACGTCGTAGCCGGGCGGCAGCCAGGGGCCGGGGGCGCCGTCCAGGACGAGCACCCGGCGGTGGGCGGGGACGTCGAGGAGGGTGTGCAGGGTGTCCGCCAGGGAGGCTTCCGCGAGGGCGGCCGCTTCCTGGGGGGTGTAGGGCGGGGTGAGGCGGGTCTTGACGCGGCCGGGGACGGGTTCTTTGGCGATGACCAGGAGGGTGTTCATCGGGCCGGCGTTCACTGTGCGCCTCCCGCAAGGCCCGCAGCGGCGTCCGGGCGTTCCGCCAGGACCGTCCGCATGTCCCGTACCGCCTGCCACGTGCCGCGCCACGTGCCGGTGACTTTGGAGCGGCCCGCGCGCGGGAGGTACGGGACGTCCGTCTCGGTCACCCGCCAGCCCGCGTCGGCGGCGCGGACGACCATCTGGAGGGGGTAGCCGGAGCGTCGGTCCGTGAGGGCCAGGGTGAGCAGTGCCTCGCGGCGGGCGGCGCGCATCGGGCCGAGGTCGCGCAGCCGCAGGCCGGTGCGGCGGCGGACGAGGCGGGCCAGCTCCAGGTTGGCGAGCCGGGCGTGCAGCGGCCAGGCGCCCACGGCGGTGGGCCGGCGGCGGCCCAGGGCGAGGTCGGCGGCGCCGTCGAGAACCGGGGCCGCGACCGTCGGCAGCAGACCGGGGTCGAGGGAGGCGTCGCAGTCGCAGAAGCAGACGACGTCGGCCGTCGCGGCGCTCAGCCCCGCGTGGCAGGCGGCGCCGAAGCCGCGCCGGGACTCGTGGACGACGTGGGCGCCGAGCGCGCGGGCCAGCTCCGGGGAGCCGTCGGCCGAGCCGTTGTCGACGACGATCGCGCGCCAGCCGACGGGAATCCGCGCCAGCACCCAGGGCAGCGCCTCGGCCTCGTCGAGGCAGGGCAGCACGACGTCCACGGAAGGAGGGGGAGTTTGGGTCACCCGTCTCACCCTACGGACGGGAAACGGACATAAGGGGTGCCGTCTCCTTACGGAGTGCTGACGTCGTCCGTCGCCCGCCCCGCTCCCGGAATCGGGATGTGAGACTCGGTCACGTGAAACGCGTACTCGTCGTGGACGACGACCCGACCGTGTCCGAAGTCGTCGCCGGATACCTGCACCGGGCGGGCTTCGCCGTCGACGTCGCCGCCGACGGCCCCACCGCCGTCGAATCGGCCCGCACCGAACGGCCCGACCTCGTCGTGCTCGACCTGATGCTGCCCGGCATGGACGGCCTTGAGGTGTGCCGCCGACTGCGGACGGCCGGACCCCTCCCGGTGATCATGCTGACCGCGCGCGGCGACGAGGAGGACCGCGTCCTCGGTCTTGAGGTCGGGGCGGACGACTACGTCACCAAGCCGTTCAGCCCCCGGGAGCTGGTGCTGCGCGTGGAGTCGGTGCTGCGGCGGGCCGGTGCGCTACGGGCCGGGCACGCGGAGGAGCCCTGGCTGCGGGCCGGGCGGCTCGCCCTGGACCCCGCCGCCCGCCGGGCCACGCGCGACGGTGCCGAACTCGCGCTCACCATCCGGGAGTTCGACCTTCTGGAGTACTTCCTGCGCCATCCCGGGCAGGCCACCAGCCGGGAACAGCTCATGCAGCGGGTGTGGGGGTGGGAGTTCGGGGATCTGTCGACCGTCACCGTGCATGTGCGGCGGTTGCGGGAGAAGGTCGAGGACGATCCGGCTCGACCGGAACTGATCAGCACTGTCTGGGGGATCGGGTACCGGTTCGACGCGCCGGGGAGTTTGGAAGAGCCGGGGAACTGGGAAGCGCCGGGGAGTTCCGGCGCACCGGGGAGCTTCGACGCGCCCGAGTCCGAGAGCGAGGCCGGCCGTGCTCGGTGACACCCTCCTGATCGCCCTCTACGCGGCCGTCGGCGCGGCGG
>DATCQX010000885.1:0-4566 GCA_036569285.1 Streptomyces sp. | reverse complement strand
CCACAACACCCCCCGCCCCCTTGCCCCTTGGGCGCGGACGCCGCACCCCCCACCGCCACCGCGGACAGCAACTTCACCGTGTCGGCGTGACCCGAGGGGCACTGGGCCGGTGCGGCGGACTCAGCCATGGGCCGGGACAACTCGAACGTGTCGCCGCAAGTCCGGCACCGGTATTCGTAACGAGGCATGCCTCAAAGGCTAACGGTTTGATCATGATCACGGGATGCGCATGAGTGCGAGAGGTCAGGGTCACCCCACCACCCCGGCCCTCTCGTGAAGTCCGGTGCCTGGCCGGTGAAGGCGTCAAGGTCGTCACAATCGATCTCAAATCCTCCACAACCGCCTACCGGAACGTCATCTGGACAAAGAGTCGGGCGGCAAGTGCGAAGCGCACGCTCAAGGTTGTGGTGCGGGGCACCGCCGGACGCCCGCCGCCGCGACCGACGAGGTCGTCCATCTCAAGTAGCACCAGCGGTAACCCTGTTGTCCGCAGGGCCCGTAGTACCCGTAGTCCCCCCGCCGGAGAGGGAGTGTGACGAACTCCCTCCCTCCAGTTTCCGCCGTACGCAGTGATTGCGTTCATTTCTGTCACTTTCTTGTGTGGAGAACTTGCGAAGAGCACTGGTAATTTGAGTGGGCCGCGAGAGCCGCGAGGCCGGGGGGACGCGGGAGGCTTCGCAACCGCACAAGGTGACCGAAAAGCCTGCCCGTACGCTCGATGCGTTCCTCTGCGCGGCGACCACGAATGCGGAGGGAGACGCTGTCGTGACCAGGCGGGGGCAGGGGGAGGAGCCCCGGAAGCCGGACGCGGGACCGCGTCCGGACGAGACCATGCAGCTGAAGGTCCCCGCTTCCTTCCGTGCCGACGAGACCATGCAACTGCGCGTCGCGGACCTGGAGATACCCGGGGCCGCGGACCCTTCCGGCGGCGCGAGCAGACTCGCCCGCAAGAAGGAGCTGCGGCCGTCCCCGGCCCGCCGCCTCGCCGGTGCCCTCGCCCCCCACGTCCGCCGCCTGCGCCCCGCCTACCCGCGCCCGGACCGCGACGGCTGGCGCCGCTGGGCGCCCTCCTGGCGGCAGTGGGCCGGAGCCGCCCTCACCACCACCGGCCTCGGCGTCGTATTCCTCGGCGTCGCCTACGCGGCCACCGACATCCCCGACATCAATTCCTACGCGAAGCAGCAGGACAACGTTTTTTTCTGGGCCAGCGGCGCCCCGATGGCCCGTACCGGCTGGGTACAACGCCAGGACATGCCCCTCAAGGACGTCCCCGAGGACGTCCGCGACGCGGTCATCGCCGCCGAGAACGCCAGCTTCTACAGCGACCCGGGTATCTCCCTCAAAGGTATTAGCCGCGCCCTGCTGCGCACGGTCGGCTCGGGTGACACCCAGGGCGGCTCGACCATCACCCAGCAGTACGTGAAGAACGTCTACCTCAACCAGGACCAGACCGTCAGCCGCAAGTTCACCGAGGCGATGATCGCGCTCAAGCTGGACAACCAGATGAGCAAGGACGACATCCTCGAGGGCTACCTGAACACCAGTTGGTTCGGCCGGGGCACCTACGGCATCCAGCGAGCCTCCCAGGCCTATTACGGCAAGGACGTCAGCCAACTCAACGCCAGCGAGGGCGCGATGCTCGCCGCGCTCCTCAAAGGCGCGGGCCTGTACGACCCGACGCTGAACGCCGCCAACCACAAGCGCGCCGAGGGGCGCTGGAAGTGGATCCTCGACCGGATGGTCGAGATCGGCAAACTCTCCAAGACGGAACGCGCGAAGTACACCAGGTTCCCGGAGCCCCTCAAAACCAACCCGCTATATGACACGGGTCAACAGACCGACTATCTCGTCGAGTTGGCGACGTCCTATGTGAAGAAGGCCGCCAACATCTCCGACAAGGAATTCGACCTCGGCGGCTATCAGATCTACACGACCTTCGACAGGGCCCGCGAGTCCCAGCTCACCGACGAGGTGACGAAAGCCCGCCAGAAGGCCAAGAAGGACGACCCGAAGAACGCGAAGGCCGCCCACTACGGCGCCGCCTCGGTGGGCGCCGACGGGCGGATCATCGCCGTCTACGGCGGCCCCGACCACCGCACGCAGGGCTACAACGAGTCCAACGCCACGACCGTGCCCGCCGGTTCGGCGTTCCAGCCGTTCGTCTACGCCGCAGGGCTCGAACACGGCGTCCGCAAGACCCGCGAGGGACCCGTCGAACAGGTCAGCCCCCAGACCCTGTACGACGGGAACAACGGCGCGCTGATCCAGACGCCGGAGGGCCCCTACTGGGACCGCAGCGGCAAACCGGTCGCCGCGAAGAACACCGACGGCAAGTCGTACGGCAGGATCAGCCTGCGCAGAGCCCTCGCGCTCGGCGTCGACGGGCCGTTCATGCAACTCGGCATGGACACCGGCCTCGACAAGGTGCGCAAGACCGCCGAGGACTCCGGGCTGCTGTCCTCCAGCATCGGCGCGATGGTGCCCGCCCTGTCCACGGGCAGCTCCACACCGAGCGCGATCCGGATGGCGAGCGGCTACTCCACGTTCGCCGCGGGCGGCACCCACACCGAGCCGTACTCGGTGCGTAAACTCACCCGCAACGGCGCCCAGGTGGAGCTCGCCCGGCCCGGCAGCCAGCGGGCGATGAGCGAGGAAGTGGCCGGCGAGGTGACCGACGCCCTCACCGACGCCTACCGCAGCGCCCACCCCTCCGCGCCCGGCGCCGGGAGCGTCGCCGGGAAGTACGGGGCGACCGAGAAGGACACCGCCGCCTGGTACGTCGGCACCGCCGACAAGGTCTCCACCGCCGTCGTCGTCTACCGCATCGACCTCACCAAGAGCCTCGAACCACTGCCGCTGGAGGGCATCGCCGGAACCGCCGGCGACAGCGTCCCCTTCGGCATCTGGTCGCGGGCCACGAGTCCGTCCGACTGACCACCGGGGCGGACCCCGCCGACCAGCCCTTGTCCCCCAGCAGAATGAGCAGCCGCACATGAAGCAACCGTCGGGCCGCCGCCGCAAGGCTCCCGAGCCGCGCCCGCCCAAGTCCCCCGGCGTCGCGCGGCGTTCGGGGTTCCTGTCCCTGGCCGCTTTCCTCGTCGTCGCCTCGCTCGTCGCGGGCTACATGGTGCTCTCCCGCACCGACCGCACCACGCCGACGGCCGCCGAAGGACCGGGCGACAGACAGACGGTGAAGGAGACCGAGGAGCCCTGGGACGGCAAGACGAAGGTGCTCGGGGACGGCTCGACGTCCTACACCGGCCCGCAGCAAGGCCAGTTGAAGGCCGAGCCGCTCAAACCCGGTGAGAAACCACCCCAGTTCGTCGTCTTCTCCTGGGACGGCGCGCTCCAGGGCGACGACCAGCTCTTCTCCCACTACCGCAGCATGGCGCAGGAGTACAACGCGCACATGACGTTCTTCCTCACCGGCATCTACCTGCTGCCGAAGGACAAGAGGAACCTCTACAGCCCGCCCCAGCACCCCCGGGGCAGCGCCGCGATCAGCTACGCGACCGACGAGCACATCCGCACCACGCTGGAACAGCTCGGCCGGGCCTGGGAGGAGGGCAACGAGATCGGCACCCACTTCAACGGCCACTTCTGCGACGCCAAGGGCGGCAAGGACTGGAGCGTCGCGGAGTGGAAGAGCGAGATCGACCAGTTCTACGCCTTCACCGAGAAATGGAAGACCAACACCGGGTTCACGTCCATGGACCCGCTGCCCTTCGACTTCCGCAAAGAGGTCACCGGCGGGCGCGCGCCCTGCCTGGAAGGACAGCCCAACCTCCTGAAGGCGGCGAAGAGTTACGGCTGGCGCTACGACGCCTCCTCGCCCGGCAAGTTCCAGGTGTGGCCGGAGAAGAAGGACGGCATCTGGGACTTCCCGCTCCAGATGCTGCCCTACGAGGGCGGCAAGTACCAAGGCCTGTCGATGGACTTCAACTTCCTGTACAACCAGTCCAACGGCGAGGTGAAGGGCGATCCCGCCAAATACCCGCAGTGGGAACGGGAAACCCTCGACACCTACATGGCGGGCTTCAATCGCGTCTACTACGGCAGCCGCGCGCCCCTGTTCATCGGCAACCACTTCGAGGACTGGAACGGCGGAATCTATATGAAGGCCGTCGACCAGGCGATCAAGAACATCTGCACCAAGAAGGACGTGAAATGCGTGTCCTTCAAGGAGTTGGCGGACTGGATGGACGTCCAGAAACCGGACAACCTCGACCGGCTCCGAACCCTTGATCCTGCCCAGAGCCCGGACTGGTCAACCGTGATCCAGTGACGGTCTCATAACAGCTTGCGGCTCGAAGGCGAACTCCCTTCACAACAGCCACACATGGCATGCGAGGATTCCGCTACCCGGCATCCCTCCCCCGCCGGGCCAGAGGGGAACTATCCGTGAAGTCAAGGAAATTGAGCCGTTCGCGGCGTCGCGTCACGATACTCACGGCGACCGCCGCGTCGGTCGCCGCGGGTGTCGCGCTCCTGCCGAACTGGTCGGCGGGCGCCGCGACCCCGAGCAACCCCACGGTGGACGCCAAGACCAGGGCGACCTTCCAGAAG
>DATCQX010000884.1:0-3751 GCA_036569285.1 Streptomyces sp. | reverse complement strand
CTCCTCCGCCACCTCCTCCGAGCCGACCCACCCCCGGCCACCACCCCCACTCCCCGCTACCTGGACGCCGTGGCGGAACTCCTCGCCGCCGACGCCAGCACCGTCCAACCCCACCTCACCCTCTGGTTCGAGGACGACCGCCCCCTCCCCGCAACCCCGGAGGCGACGGTCGCGGCGGCGGCCCAGGCCCTGCTGTACGCGTACCGGAACAGAGCCCTGGACGACCTGACGGAGGTCCTGGTGGGCTGCGGCCACAGAAGGGCGGACGAACTCCTCGCGGCCCTCGCGGAGGACGAACCCTCGGCCCTGTGCCGAGCGGTGGACCGCTGGGCGAGGGACCCCCGCCCGTCCCGCAGAGTCGCGGCGGTCTCCTACGGCCTGCGCGCGGCCCCGCACGTCACCTCGGACGCGGACCGGGACCTCCTGAGATACGCGGCGGAGGAACTCCTGACCGAACCCCCGCTGGAGGGCGGCGCACTGGCTCTCCTCGTCCAGGACCCCCGCATCCGCACGGCCCACCTCCCCCAAGCCCTGGCCCACTTCACGGCGGCAGACCCCGCCTTCCCTCCGACGGCCCTGCTCCCAGCCCTGCGCACCCACACCGAACAGGTCCTGAAGGCCTTCCGCACCCGCCTCAACCGCCCCGACACCGACCCGACGACCACCCTGCGCGCCCTGGCGGAGATCACTACCCACCCCCTCACCCGCCGCATCGCGATCATGGTCAGGGAGACGGTGGAACGCCGTCCGGAGACGGCCGAGGCGGTCGCCGCGTACGTGGACGCCCGCCTCAGGCACGGCACCCCCGCCAGAGCCGTCCTCCACCCCCTGGTCACGGCGCTGCTGACGACGGCCCCCGAGCCGGTGAGGTCCGCCCTCGCGGGCGTCCTGGCCACGCCGGACGACTCCCCCCTGCGCGCGGAACTCCGCGAGTTCCTCCTCACCCACGAGCAGGACCCCGCCGTCCTCACCTCCTTCCTGCACGCCGCCGCCCGCCACCGCTCCCGTGACCTCGTCCACCGCGCGGGCCGTCTCCTCGTCCGCACGCCGGACGGCGCGACCCGCTTCGACCGCGGCCTGGTGGACCTCGGCCGGCACGTCCCCGGCTTCGCCGCGCGCGTCGCGGACTGGATCGGGGAGTCCCCGCAGGAGTGGGCGACGGTCGTCGGCCCCGGCGCCCGCCGCATGATCGAGAACCTCGCGGGCACCGGCGTCCCGGCGTGAACACGTGCGCCCCGTCACAGCGCTGATGCCGATGGGGGTGGAGTCGGCCGGGCATGGCACCCTTAGACCTGCGTAAAACTTGAGGGAATCAGCAACGTTTTCGAGGAGCGGTCACAGTGCAGCGCTGGCGTGGCTTGGAGGACATCCCCCAGGACTGGGGGCGCAGCGTCGTCACCATCGGTTCCTACGACGGAGTCCACCGCGGCCACCAGCTGATCGTCCGGCACGCGGTGGAGCGGGCGCGGGAGCTGGGTGTGCCGGCCGTCGTCGTCACGTTCGACCCGCACCCCAGCGAGGTGGTCCGGCCGGGCAGCCACCCGCCCCTCCTCGCGCCGCACCACCGCCGCGCCGACCTGATGGCCGAACTCGGCGTCGACGCGTGCCTCGTGCTGCCCTTCACCGCCGAGTTCTCGAAGCTCTCGCCCGCCGAGTTCGTCGTCAAGGTCCTTGTCGACAAGCTGCACGCGAAAGCGGTCGTCGAGGGGCCCAACTTCCGTTTCGGGCACCGGGCCGCGGGGAACGTCGAGTTCCTCGCGGAGCAGGGGAAGGTGTACGACTTCGAGGTCGAGGTCGTCGATCTGTTCGTCGCCGGTGAGGCGGGTGGGGGCGAGCCGTTCTCCTCGACCCTGACGCGGCGTCTGGTCGCCGAGGGGGACATCGAGGGGGCCAACGAGATTCTGGGCCGGCCGCATCGGGTCGAGGGGGTCGTCGTCCACGGGGCTCAGCGGGGGCGGGAGTTGGGGTTCCCCACGGCCAACGTCGAGACGCTGCCGCACACCGCCGTTCCGGCGGACGGGGTGTACGCGGGGTGGCTGCACGCGGCTGGGGAGGCGATGCCCGCGGCGATTTCCGTGGGGACGAATCCGCAGTTCGACGGGACGGTGCGGACGGTGGAGGCGTATGCGATCGACCGCGTCGGGCTTGATCTGTATGGGCTGCACGTCGCCGTGGACTTCCTCGCGTACGTGCGGGGGCAGGCGAAGTTCGATTCGCTGGAGGCGTTGTTGGAGCGGATGGCGGTGGATGTGGAGAGGTGCCGGGAGTTGGTTGCGGCTGCTGAGGTGGGGTGAGCGGGCCGTTGCCGGGTGCGGGCTCGTCGTGGCTGGTCGCGCCCACGCGGCGGTAGCCGCACATAGATACAGTCCCGCGCCCCTGAAGGTGCGTTGCTGTAGCCGTTGATTGAAAAAGGGGGCCGGTGCTTTTGAGCATCGGCCCCCTTTGTTGTTACTGCTGGGGCGGCGGGTAGCCCTGCTGCCCTGGGTACGGCTGGCCGGGGTAGGGCTGCCCCGGGTATGGCTGCTGGCCCGGGTACGGCTGTTGGGCGCCCGGCATCGGCTGACCCGGCATCGGCTGACCCGGTGTCTGATAGCCCGGCATCGGCGGGGCCGCCACCGGGGGCGGGTTGCCGTCGCTCGTCCACAGGCCGTGGGACTGCTGGTGGCGGACGAAGTCCTCGGCGACCAGGGAGGCGAGGTGGAAGTACGCCTCGCGGACCTTCGGGCGCATCATGTCGAGGTCGACTTCCGCGCCGGCGGCGAGGTGCTCGTCGAAGGGGACGACGACGACTCCCCGGCAGCGGGTCTCGAAGTGGCTGACGATGTCCTCCACCTTGATCATCTTGCCGGTCTCGCGGACACCGGAGATGACCGTGAGGGAGCGGGCGACGAGGTCCGAGTAGCCGTGTGCCGAGAGCCAGTCCAGGGTGGTGCTCGCGCTGGACGCGCCGTCCACGGACGGGGTGGAGATGATGATCAGCTGGTCGGCGAGGTCCAGGACGCCGCGCATCGCGCTGTACAGGAGGCCTGTGCCGGAGTCCGTGAGGATGATCGGGTACTGGTTGCCCAGCACGTCTATGGCCCGGCGGTAGTCCTCGTCGTTGAACGTCGTGGAGACGGCGGGGTCGACGTCGTTCGCGATGATCTCCAGGCCCGACGGGGCCTGGGACGTGAACCGCCTGATGTCCATGTACGAGTTGAGGTACGGGATCGCCTGGACGAGGTCCCGGATCGTCGCCCCGGTCTCCCGCCGGACCCTGCGGCCCAGCGTGCCGGCGTCCGGGTTCGCGTCGATCGCGAGGATCTTGTCCTGGCGTTCGGTGGCGAGGGTGGCACCGAGCGCGGTGGTGGTCGTGGTCTTTCCCACCCCACCCTTGAGGCTGATCACCGCGATCCGATAACACGACAGCACCGGCGTCCGGATCAGCTCCAGCTTCCGCTGCCGCTCCGCCTCCTCCTTCTTCCCGCCCAGCTTGAACCGGGACCCACCCGTCCCCGGCCGGCCGCTCTTCGCCTTCTGCTTCTTGTTGTTCAGCAGCCTGTCGGACGAAAGCTCGACTGCGGCCGTGTACCCCAGCGGGGCCGCCCCCGGGTTCACCGGCGGCCGGTGATCGTGCTGCACCGGCTGGGGCCAGGCCATGCCGGTGCGGGGGTCGACGGGGGGTCCCTGCGGGGGCTGAGCGGTGGGCAGGGGGCCGGGGTGTCCCGGGTGCGGCGAAGCGGGGGTTCCGGTTGGGGGGATCCCAGGGGTG
>DATCQX010000883.1:0-9646 GCA_036569285.1 Streptomyces sp. | reverse complement strand
GGTCGAGAGGGGTGTAGGGGGAGGGGGATTTGGTTAGGCGGTGGGAGTTGGAGAGGGCTAGGAGGTCGTATTCGTCGGGGACTTGGGTGGGGAAGGCTTCGAGTTCGGTGGGGGTGAGGGTGGGGATTTGGGCGCCGAGTTCGTGGAGGGGGAGGAGTTCGGCGTAGGCGGTGGCTGGGCTGATGGCTCGTCCATGGGCGTAGACGGCCAGTGCTCGGGGGCGTAGGGGCTTCCACGCCGGAGTGCCGAATGCCTGGTTCTTCAGCAGAGTGGTGACCAGGTATCCGTTCGGGCGGTAGTCACGGAGGAATTCGGGGAGGTCGGGCAACGTGAATCCGAAGCGTTCGGTGTAGGTGCTCGCCGAATCCCATACCTCGCCGAGGGTCTCGTTGAGGTGTTCGGCCGCGTTGAGCAGGACGGCGGAGGTCACCGCGTAAGCCGGGTAGTTCTCTTCTCCCCGGGACGCTTCCTTGCCGGACAGGATGTAGCGGTCGTGGAGCGGCAGGGTGTTCCAGTCGAGGACGATCGAGATGTCGTCCGGCACTTCGACGCCAGCTCTCCGCAGATCAGCCATCGCGAGGTTCAGGTCCTTGATGCCGGAATCCGTGACGTATGCCAGGGACAGAGACTCGACGGTCAGCCCGCCCTCCAGGGCGACCCCGAGGAACGCGAGGCGCCTGACCAGGATGGCCGCGTCGGTCGATGGCTGTGCTCGGGCCGCCTCGGTGTCGGAGGCGTACCGGCGTTCGTGGCGCAGCCCGAGGTCCGCGGCCACTCGCGCGAGCCGCTCCTCCGCGGTTCGCAGGTCGGTGCCCAGGGTGTCAGCGAAGTCCACGGTCGCCGCCCACGGCAGCAGGTCTCCCCGGACGAAGGCGTCCACCACGTCCTGGAGGTCGTTGTCGAGGAGGGTCCAGGGAAGGATCTCCTCCCGCGGCGGGGCCGTCCAGCCCAGCCAGGAGAAGTCGGTGAGATCCTGGAGCACTTCCAGCACGCTCAGGCCGACGCTCTTGGCGACCTGATGCAGTTCCATGGCTGTGGCGGGCAGAGACCGGACAGTGCCGGATCTCGAGGTGGACACGAGGCGGAAGATCCGCTGGAGGTTCACGTTCGTGCAGACGTAATCCCGGTGGTGTTTCGGGACCACGGGCAAAGGCGCGGGAAGGAGAGGCTGGAACGGGGTGAGCTGCCGCACCAACTCGCCGAGGGAGAGGGACGACCCGGCCGAGAGCGCGATCAGGGAACCCCAGTGGAGGACACCGTCACCGCCGACCACCTGGGACATCGTTCCGCTGCCGGGATCGAGGAGTCTGAGCAGAGTGTCGTTCTCCGGCACCTGGGTCACCGTCTCTCCTCGGTGCGGGAGGGGTGCGTACTGCTTGTGCACGACCCTCAGCCCCCTGAGCCGGCGCTGTACGTGCTCGGGGATCGTCTCCTGCACGGCGGACCGGTACAGCACGTGATGCCAGGGGACGGGGATGTACTGGACGAGGTCCGCGTCCCCCGGCACAGGAACCGGATACCCGGCGAGGTCGGCCGGCGCCGCCAGCTCCTGGTAGCGCTGTGACATTCCGAAGACCTTCGCGCGCCAAGGCAGGTAAGTCTCATGTCCCGTAGAGGAGTTGGGGTCCTCGATCAGGGCCTCGTCCCGACGGAACCAGCCCACCTGGTCCAAGTCCATGGGCTTCCTCCCTGATACCTCGGCCCGCACCCCCTCCCCTCGCCACTCCGAATCCAGCACCCTCGCCACAGCAGGACTCCGCTGATCCAGCCGCCACGTCCAACGCTGCGACAGCAGTGACGAGCCGGGCAGCGCACCCGCTCCTCTCCGCCACAGCGACTCCACCCACCCGGTGTCGTACCCCTGCAACTCCTTCCGGCTGACGCTGAGTTTCCCCGCCTGCGCCCCACTCAGATTCACCACGTACCCGAACGGCTCCCGGTCGGTGGCGATCCCATCGCAAAGAATCCCCCCACCCCCATCCACCCACCAAAGCGTCCCAGGAATCGCCTCCACATGCGGAAGCGCCCCCGCCTGCAAAACCCCTGGACTCCACACATACTCCAGCCCATTGAGATCCCGAGCCGCTACCCGGAACTCACTCACCCACACCAACTCCTCCAGCACCCGCACACACGACAAATCCCGAATCCGCTCATCCTCCCGCAGATAAAGCCGGACCCGAGTACCCCCCTCCGCCACCCCGTCATCAGCCCCATCATGCCGCTGAACCCGGAAAAGACTCCCACTGCTCGGAATTTCCACCCGCAACGCAGACTCCGCGGGAATCCCCTCCGGACTGACCTGCCGCGTAACAATGCTCATCTCTTCCGCGAGCATGAAGTAACTGAACACCCCGATCCCGAACCGACTATTGGGATAAAGCCGCAACTCAGGATCATGCCGCAACCACTTCGACTGCTCCCGCCGAAAAGAAGACGACCTCTCGAACCGACTCCCCGCCCGAGTGAACGTCTGCTCCAGTTGCTCCTTGCTCATCCCCACCCCATTGTCCCGGCACTCCACATACCGCCCCCGCTCATCCTCCCCCTGCGTGAACACGATCCGCCCGCTCCACTCGACAGGATGAGCCCCCACACTCTCCAGATACCGCCACCGCATCCCCCGATACCTGCACGCGTCCATCGCGTTCTGATACAGCTCCCGAAGAGCCAACTCCGGCTCACCCCCATAAAGCTGCTCCCCCATCAACAACTCCCGCACCTCGGTCTGCGCGAGATGAAACCGCAGCAACGGCACCTCGTACGACTCCCGCCCCCCAACCCGGGACGGCCGCAGATCCCGATCGGTCACCCGGGACGGCACATCGGAGAGCACCCCACTCCCGGAGACCCGCCCGGCCACTCGATCCGCCTCCTCGACGACCTCCACCAGTGCCGCATGCACAGCCTGATGCGGACACAACGCGTCGAGATGCAGCGCACTCCCCTCCCGATGCCAACTCAACTCCCGCGCGACCCCAACGACTTGCTGGGGCAACACCGCATCGGACACGGCAAGATGATCCGCGACGACATCGGGCAACACCCGCACATCCACGGCCAACAACGAGGCGAGCCGCAACAACGCCCCCAACTCCCCGACCCGCAAAACCTGATGCCCCTTCCCCGGCACCAACACCTTTCGCGCGCCCCACCCCTCACCCATCTCATCGGACCCCATCCCTGAAGCCACAGCCCGCAACAACTCCCCAAGATCCCGCGCCCGATCCTCCGCGAGCCCCAACCGAGACGCCAGCGCCACGGCCGACGTCACCGGCATCACCTCGTCGTCCGTCTCGAACCGATCCGCGATCCACCGATGGACGAGCCACATGGTCAACGCGGCGACATCCTCGACCCGCCCTCGAGCCCGACAGTCCGCCAACTTCCGCGCGATCCGCCCGTGTTGCTCCACGATCTGCTCGTAGTGCAGCCGATGCGCACTCCCACCCCGCCGAGAGACGTCGTACGGCCCCACCTCGACGGCCTGACTCACCCGCTCCGCCCACGCCACCTCGTACAGGAACGGCGCGGCGACCAACGCGATCACCTCGACGGCGGACAACACGAGGTCGGAGGGCAGGAGTTCGGGCAGACGGTCACGCAACACCCGGACGGGGAAGGCGTCGTCGACCCAGGGATCGGCCTCGGGCAACCGATCCTGAGCGTGATGCACAACCCGGGCGCTGGCCTCGGCGAACTCCTCCAACACCCCCACAAGAGCGGCCCGTTCACCTTCCTCGACGTGATTCCACAGGGGCGTCTCCCGAACAGCCCCCTGCCACGCCTCCAGCAGCGCACGCCCCTCGCAGATCTCCGTCTTCCTGGTCCGCTCCTCCTCGTACGTCCCGTACCGGAACCACGGCGTCTGCCGAACCCCGTGCCGCCGGGCGGACTTGACGGTCGCGGCGCGGGCGGCGGCGAGGACGTCCTCGACGGTCCGGGCCGGCGTCATGGGCCCGAGGGCCTCGGCGAGCCCCTTCGCGAAGAAGCTGCCCTCGTCGGTGTAGCCGCTGTACTCCCCGGCGGAACACCCGGCCATGACGGCGAACCCGCCCTGGGGCGGCCCGCTGTCGGCCTGGTTGGCGAACTGGACGCCGTCGCCCACGAGTTCGGTACGGCAGGCGTCGATGAACCAGAGAACGGTCTCGGCCTCACACCCCCGCAGCAGGGGACTGATGTTGGCCGGCATCAGGGAGTCGAGGTGCAGCTCGCTCCACACTCCGTCGGCCGGGGCGATGGCGTCGGCGGGGACGAGGTAGTCCGTGCCGCCGACCCGCAGCCCGTGCCCGCTGAAGTACAGCAACAGCGTTCCACCGGACGGCACGTGACGCGCCGCCCCGTCGATCGCCAGCTTGATCCGACTGCGCCCGGCGTCGGGGAGCACCTCGACCTCGTACCCGGATGCCCGCAACGTCGCCTCAAGGAGCCGCAGATCGGACCCGACCGTTTCCTCCAGCGGCTCCAGCACCTCCACGGTCTCCGGTGCCCGCCCGACCCCGATGAGCAGAGCCCTGCGCACCGCCTGTGCCATGTCCCCAACCCCTCCCCGATGAGGAGAACATGATGGCACCGAGCAGGTACGACAGCGGGGCCCTCAGCCCTCAGCCGTCGCCGAGCCCCCCCCACAGCCGAGCCCCCCACAACGCCAAGACCCCCACAACACGAAAGGGGCCCCCAGCCGCCGCTGAGAACCCCACCTCGTCGAGAACCTCACCTCACAGAGACCCTCAAGAGCCCCGCGGAGAGCCCCATCCCCGCGAAGTCGCATGTGCACGCGACAGCCGCCCCGGCCGGCGTTCCCTCGGGGCGGCCACCGCGACCTGTCACCTCACTTGTTGACGGTGCAGGCCGCCAGCGCGTCCAGGCCGACCGGCTTCACGCCCTGTCGCCCGATGGCGGTCGCGATGCGGTTGATCGTGGCGACGCGCTTGTCCTTGAGCGGGCCGACGATGGCGTTCTGGACGAAGTTGGGGCCGCCCTGGCCGACGGTCTTGACGATGCGGTCGTTGGCCTCGTTGATCTGGGTCTGCAGGAGCTGGAGGTTGCGGGTGACCTCGGCCTGAGCGGAGGCGGGGATGTTCGCGGGGAGCTGCGAGGCGACGTCCGGGCAGGAGACCTTGCCCGCACCGGCCGCGTTACCGGCGTTACCGGCATTGTTGTTGCCCGCGTTGCCGGCGTTGTTGTTCTTCCCGGCGTTGTTGTTCCCCGCGTTGTTGTTGCCCGCGTTCGCGTTCCCGGCGTTGCCGCCCGCGTTCGTCCCCGCGTTGCTCACGCTGCACGGCGCCAGCGCGTCGAGCCCGACCGGCTTCACGCCCTGTCGCCCGATGGCGGTGGCGATGCGGTTGATGGTGGCGACGCGCTTGTCCTTGAGGGGGCCGACGATGGCGTTCTGGACGAAGTTCGGGCCGCCCTGGCCGACCGTCTTCACGATCCGCTCGTTGGCCTCGTTGATCTGCGTCTGCAGGAGCTGGAGGTTGCGGGTGACCTCGGCCTGAGCGGACGCGGGGATGTTCGCGGGGAGCTGCGAGGCGACGTCCGGGCAGGAGACTGTCCCTGGGCTCGCCGCGAGGGTCTGGGCGTTCGCTGTGGTGTTGCCGTCCGACGAGTCCTGTCCGGCGAGGGCGGTGCCCGCGATGACAGCGCCGGAGAGTACGACTGCGGCGCCGCCGCCGATGAGACCGACGCGACGCTTGTTGTACTTCGGAAGAGCCCTGGACATGGCAAAGCCTCACTTGGGTCAGGAGTGGTGGGTCAAACGCGGCGCCGTTGCGTTCGCCGTGAAGTACGAGGAAGCGGTTGCCACTGTTCAACCACTCACCAAACGCAGCCCAAGAGATCTTCACAGGCGAGTCCGGAAAGTGAACGCCCCCACCTGCCGGGAACCCCGGATTGACGAACCATGCAGAGTTCTGCATACTCATGCATGTCAGCGAATGCACTGTGAGGAGAAACCCGTGACCGAGCGCGTCGTACTCGCCTACTCAGGCGGATTGGACACCTCCGTCGCCATCGGCTGGATCGCCGAGGAGACGGGCGCCGAGGTCATCGCCGTCGCGGTCGACGTCGGCCAGGGCGGCGAGGACCTGGACGTCATCCGCAAGCGCGCCCTCGCGTGCGGCGCGGTCGAGGCCGAGGTGGCCGACGCGAAGGACGAGTTCGCCGAGGAGTACTGCCTCCCCGCGATCAAGGCCAACGCCCTCTACATGGACCGCTACCCGCTGGTCTCCGCGCTGTCGCGGCCGACGATCGTCAAGCACCTCGTCGCCGCCGCCCAGAAGCACGGCGCCACCACTGTCGCCCACGGCTGCACCGGCAAGGGCAACGACCAGGTCCGCTTCGAGGCCGGCATCGTCGCCCTCGCCCCCGACCTCAAGTGCATCGCCCCGGTCCGCGACTACGCGATGACCCGTGACAAGGCGATCGCGTTCTGCGAGCAGAAGAACCTCCCGATCGCGACCACCAAGAAGTCGCCTTACTCCATCGACCAGAACGTCTTCGGGCGCGCGGTCGAGACGGGCTTCCTGGAGGACATCTGGAACGCCCCGATCGAGGACATCTACGAGTACACGCAGAACCCGGCCGTCGCCCGGGACGCCGACGAGGTGGTCATCACCTTCAAGGCGGGCGTGCCCGTGGCGATCGACGGCAAGCCCGTCACCGTCCTCCAGGCCATCCAGCAGCTCAACGAGCGCGCAGGAGCCCAGGGCATCGGCCGGATCGACATGGTCGAGGACCGGCTCGTCGGCATCAAGTCCCGTGAGGTGTACGAGGCTCCGGGCGCGATCGCGCTGATCACAGCCCACCAGGAGCTGGAGAACGTCACCGTCGAGCGTGAACTCGCCCGCTACAAGCGGCAGGTGGAGCAGCGCTGGGGCGAACTCGTCTACGACGGCCAGTGGTTCTCCCCGCTGAAGCGCGCTCTGGACGGCTTCATCGACGAGGCCAGCCAGCACGTCAACGGCGACATCCGGATGACCCTCCACGGTGGCCGCGCGGTCGTCACGGGCCGGCGCTCCGAGTCGTCCCTGTACGACTTCAACCTGGCCACGTACGACACCGGCGACACGTTCGACCAGGCCGCCGCCAAGGGCTTCATCGACATCTACAGCCTGTCGTCGAAGATCGCGGCGCGGCGGGACCTCGCGTAACCGATAGCGTGACAACCGCCTCCCCGCACACCCGTGTTGGGGAGGCGGTGGCACATCATCAGCTTTGAGGAGCAAGTGCAGTGAGCAGCAACAGCGGTGACGTACGGCTCTGGGGCGGCCGTTTCGCGGACGGCCCCGCCGAGGCCCTGGCGAAGCTGTCCGCATCCGTCCACTTCGACTGGCGGCTCGCGCCGTACGACATCGCCGGCTCCCGCGCCCACGCGCGCGTGCTGCACAAGGCGGGCCTCCTCACCGAGGACGAACTCACCCGCATGATCGCCGGGTTGGACCAGTTGGAGGCGGACGTCGCCGACGGCTCCTTCGTCGGCACGATCGCGGACGAGGACGTCCACACCGCCCTCGAACGCGGCCTGTTGGAGCGCCTCGGTCCCGACCTCGGTGGCAAGCTCCGCGCCGGGCGCTCCCGCAACGACCAGGTCGCCACGCTCTTCCGGATGTACCTGCGCGACCACGCCCGGATCATCGGCGGCCTCATCGCGGACCTCCAGGACGCGCTGATCGGCCTCGCGGAGGCCCACCCGGACGTCGCGATGCCGGGCCGCACACACCTCCAGCACGCCCAACCCGTGCTGTTCGCGCACCACTTGCTGGCCCACGTCCAGCCGCTGGCCCGCGACGCGGAACGCCTGCGGCAGTGGGACGAGCGTACGGCCGTCTCTCCGTACGGCTCCGGCGCGCTGGCAGGCAGCAGCCTCGGACTCGACCCGGAAGCGGTCGCGGCGGACCTCGGCTTCGAGGGCGGCAGCGTCGGCAACTCCATCGACGGCACCGCCTCCCGCGACTTCGTCGCCGAGTTCGCCTTCGTCACCGCGATGATCGGCGTCAACCTCTCCCGGATCGCCGAGGAGATCATCATCTGGAACACGAAGGAGTTCTCCTTCGTCACCCTCCACGACGCCTTCTCCACGGGCTCGTCGATCATGCCCCAGAAGAAGAACCCGGACATCGCGGAGCTGGCCCGCGGCAAGTCGGGCCGCCTGATCGGCAACCTGACAGGCCTGCTCGCCACCCTGAAGGCCCTCCCGCTCGCCTACAACCGCGACCTCCAGGAGGACAAGGAGCCGGTCTTCGACTCCTGCGACCAACTCGAAGTCCTTCTCCCCGCGTTCACCGGCATGATCGCCACCCTGACGGTCCATCGCGACCGCATGGAGGAACTCGCCCCGGCCGGCTTCTCGTTGGCCACGGACATCGCCGAGTGGCTGGTCAAGCAGGGCGTCCCCTTCCGTGTCGCCCACGAGGTCGCGGGCGAGTGCGTCAAGGTCGCGGAGTCGCAGTCCAAGGAGCTGAACGACCTCACCGACGACGAGTTCGCCAAGATCTCCCCCCACCTCACCCCCGAGGTCCGCACCGTCCTCGACGTCCCCGGTGCCCTCGCCTCCCGCAACGGCCGAGGCGGCACCGCCCCGAGCGCGGTGGCGGTCCAACTCGCCGAACTGAAGGCGGACGTGGCCGCGCAGCACACCTGGGCAGCGGCCAAAAAGAAGTAACCCCACGCCGCGTGAACCCCCGCTTTCCCGGGCAGACCGGGGGCGGGGGGAAACCATGGGGGATCACCGGCTGCTCCGCGGATTCCGCGTCGCGCTCGCACTCTGCGTCCTGCTGGCGGGCCTGTCCCTCGCCCTGCTCTCCAACGGCCGCGACGGCTTCGGCTGGACCGTCCTCAACGAACTCGCCCTCTTCGCGGCAGCGGGCGTGGCCGTCCCCTTCTACTACGAGCTGTTCCTCAGGGACGCCGAACGCGAGGGATTCCTCCGGGAGTTGACGGCGGTCTTGGACGCCCGTGACAGTGGCGCCGGTCTGACCGTGCACGCTCACGGCCGTCCCGCTCCTGCGGAGAAAGCCGCCTTCATCGCGCAGGCCCGCACCGAGATCATCGAGGCCGGCGTCAGCCTACGCAGCCTCACCAGCCTGTTCGTCTCCCGCCCCGAGCGCGACTTCGCCGACCCGGTACGGCAGTTGCTGCGCCGAGGCGTCCACATCACCTACCTCATGACCGACCCGGACTCGCCGGTGCTGGACATCACCCGAGCCACCCACCCCGAGGTCTTCGACCGCTACGTGACGTACGCCCGCCGAGCCCTGGAGGACAGCCGGGAGGTCCCCTCATGACGCCTCGGGTTACGTTGGCAGGGTAAAGCGCCCCCCAAGAACAGGACCCCCCCATGCGTCTCTCCGCCCTCCCCACTCCCCGCCTGGCCCTGGGCCTGGCCGCAGTGGGCCGCCCCGGCTACATCAACCTCGGCCGGGACCGTGACCTGGGGCAGGACCGGACGGTCGAGGCCCTCCGCAGCCGCACGCACGAACTCCTCACCGCGGCCCACGAGGCCGGTATCCGTTATCTGGACGCGGCCCGCTCGTACGGCAGGTCGGAGGAGTTTCTGGCGGAGTGGCTGAGGGCGAATCCGGACGTCGATGATGTGGCCGTCGGGAGCAAGTGGGGCTACACCTATACGGCGAACTGGACGACGGAC
>DATCQX010000882.1:0-15819 GCA_036569285.1 Streptomyces sp. | reverse complement strand
TTGCCATGCGAACTGTTCCGATATATCGTTGACGCATCGCGACAGATCAACGATGGATGGAGTGATGGCGATGCGTTCCCATGGATTCGAACGTGGACACGGTGGACCCGGCCCCCGCGGCGGCCGAGGTGGTTTCGAAGGACGGCGTGGTGCCTTCGGTCCGTTCGGGCCGGGTGGCCCGGGTGGTCCTGGCTTCGGACCCGGCTTCGGTCCGGGCCCTTGGGGCCCACGAGGGCGCGGCGGGCCCCGGGGGAGGGCGCGGCGTGGCGACGTACGTGCGTCGATCCTCGCCCTGCTCAGGGACCGGCCCATGCACGGGTACGAGATGATCCAGGAGATCGCCGAGCGGAGTGGCGGGGCCTGGAAGCCGAGTCCGGGGTCCGTCTATCCGACGCTCCAGCTGCTGGAGGACGAGGGGCTCATCAGTAGTGAGAGCGAGGGCGGGAAGAAGTTGTTCTCGCTCACCGAGGCCGGGCGCACCGCTGCTGAGGACGTGGCTGAGACGCCCTGGGAGGAGGCTACGCGCGGGGTCGACTGGGAGTCGCTGAACGAGATCCGGCAGGCCGGGTCCGGGCTGTTCGAGGCGTTCGGGCAGGTCTGGCGGACCGGGAGCAAGGAGCAACGTGAGAAGGCTCTGGCTGTTGTCAACGAGGCTCGGAAGAAGCTTTATCTGATTCTGGCCGATGAGGGGTGAACCCCCTCCGTGCGGCCGTGCGCAGGCGCCCCGTGGTTCTCGCGGGGCGCCTTCGTGTGTCCGGCTCAGGCCACCAGCGCCGCCAGCTTCCGCAGCGACTCGGTCAGTGCCGCCGTCGCCGAGTCCTTCAGCTTGCCCGCCATGAGGGAGACCGCCGCGCCGGTGAACTCGCCGTCGATGCGTACGGTCGTCGCGCCGGAGCCGTCCGGAGTGAGGGTGTAGCGGGTCAGGAGGGCGACGGCCATGGGGCCCGTGCCGGTGATCGTGAAGGAGCGGGCGGGCGTCAACTCGTCGATCGTCCACTGCACCTCGGCGGGGAAGCCCATCAGCTTCATGTTCTCCTGGAAGGTCGCCCCCGGCTCCAGCGCCTTCGGGCCGCCCTGGGGGAATCCGGTGTGTGTCGCGTTCCACTCGCCGTACGCCGGCCAGTCCGTCAGCCGGGTCCAGATCTGCTCCGCCGGTGCCTCGATACGTGCCTCGGCGCTCACTTCGGCCATGCGACCACCTCTTCGAATCGGCCAGGGTGCGCGGAACGTAGCCCCGGGGTCTCCAACTTGCAAGACATAAGAGGGCGTTCAGTGCAGACGCCGTATCACCGCCGCGTCGAAGACGTCCCACGCGCGCGGATGCGGGCCCTCGTCGTGGCAGTGCCAGGCCGCCCAGAACAGGTCGGCGGGCAGGGCGTCCTCGGGGGCGTAGACGCGGTACACGTACTGCATGCCGTCCACGGACGGGAGTGCGACCAGCCAGCTCACCGTCAAAACCGGAACCCCCTCTCTCACTAGTGAGACGTGAGCCTCCGCCGGACGGTTGCCTGCCCGGCGCGCGAGGCAACGCCGCACGCCCCCGGGCGGGTTCTGGCTTGATGTCATCCGTAAGGAGGAGATTTCGGCACGCGCCGTCCCCTTTGCGTGGGAGGCGGAAATGCTCCGTTACGCGGATGACCGGGGGCGTCCGGGACTGATGGGGTGAGCAGGTGCAACCCCGAATTCCCCGGCCGTCGGTCCGCGAACCCGTGCCGCCCACGGTGGACGACGTCGCCGGGTTAAGTGAGGAACTGGTCGCGGCGGTCGCCGGCGCGCGCCGAAGAGCCGTGCGGGGCGCCGACCGGCAGATCGACAGCGCGCATCTGCTGCACTCGCTGCTGGAGTACGACGTCGAGGTGCGGGGCGTCTTCGGCGAGGAGGACCGGGTCGCGCGGGTCCTCGGATATCTCGTCCAGCGCAGCATCGGGTACGGGCTGCGCTGGCAGAGCGGCGTCGAGGACTCGGGGGCGCTGCCCGTCGTCGCCGTCGCCGAGGGGTTCTCGCCCGTCGTCGCCGTCGCGATCGACACCGCCCGCCTCCGCGCCGAGCGGCGGGGAGCCGGCGCGGCGCAGGGCGTCGATCTGCTCGCGGCGGTGCTGGCCGAGCCCCGGTCCCGGGCCGTGGAGGTGCTGGCCCACGCGGGGGTGGACGCGAGGGAGCTGCTCGCGCGGGTGGAGGAGGAGCCGTTCGAGGGGTGAGACAGGTGCTTGAAGGAGTGACGGTACTGTCGCGGGGTGCCATCATGGCCGCGTGACGAAGCAGCATGGGGTGGGTCTGGGGCTGGCGGTCGTGTCGGCCGTCGCGTTCGGCGGGTCCGGGGTCGCGGCGAAGCCACTGATCGAGGCCGGGCTCGAACCGCTGCACGTGGTGTGGCTGCGGGTCGGATGCGCGGCGCTGGTGCTGCTGCCCATCGCCTGGCGCCATCGCGACCTCGTACGGCGACGGCCGGGGCTGCTCGCCGGGTTCGGGCTGCTCGGGGTCGCCGGTGTGCAGGCGTTCTACTTCGGGTCGATCTCCCGGCTGCCCGTCGGGGTCGCCCTGCTCCTCGAATACCTGGCGCCCGCGCTCGTGCTCGGGTGGGTGCGGTTCGTGCAGCGGCGGGCGGTGAGCCGGCGGGCCGTGGTGGGCGTCGTGCTGGCCGTCGGGGGGCTCGCCTGCGTGGTCGAGGTGTGGGCCGGGATGCGGTTCGACGCGCTCGGGGTGGCGCTCGCGCTCGGGGCCGCCTGCTGCCAGGTCGGCTACTTCGTGCTGTCCGACCGAGGGGGCTCCGGCGCGGACGCCCCCGATCCCCTCGGCGTCATCGCCTACGGGCTGCTCGTCGGCGCCGCCGTCCTCACCGTCGTCGCCCGCCCCTGGAACCTCGACTGGACCGTCCTCACCCGCACCGCCGACCTGAACGGCGACGCCGTCCCCGCCTGGCTGCTCCTCGGCTGGATCGTCCTCGTCGCCACGGTCCTCGCGTACGCGACCGGCGTCGTCTCCGTGCGGCGGCTGTCCCCGCAGGTCGCGACGGTCGTGTCCTGCGCGGAAGCCGTCGTCGCGACCGTTCTCGCCTGGGTGCTGCTCGGGGAGCACCTGGGGATCGCGCAGCTCGCGGGCGGGACGGTCGTCCTGCTGGGCGCGTTCGTCGCGCAGTCGGCGACGCCCGCGAAGAGGGAGCCGGTGGCGAGCGGAGGGCCGGAAAAGGCGACGGCCCCGCGCGAGACCGTCGTATAAGGTCACGATCATGCCTTCGGCACTCGTTCTTCCGCCTCCGGCCGCCTGAGGCGGGCCTCCGGAGAGACCGCCCGGCGTCGCACCTGAGCGATGCCGGGCCGACGGTGCTGCCCGCAGAAGAAGTCCATGGGCCCCCGGCGCGTCCGGCGGCCCGCTTCGGCTCTTCGCGCCTCGTGCGCTTCTGCGGAGAAACGCGTGTCTTCACTTTCTGTGCCCTTCACGCCTGTTGGTCGAGGGCTGCTCTGTCTGACCGTCGCCGGGATCGCCTGGGGAACCGCAGGGGCCGCCGCCACCCTGCTCTTCCGGATCAGTGACCTGAACGCGGTGGCCCTGTCGTTCTGGCGCTGCGCGGGCGGGCTCGCGGTGCTGCTCGCGGTGCGGACGCTACGACGCCGGCCCGCCCGTCCCACGCGCGGCGCCCGAGGGTGGCTGCTCACCCTCGCCAACGGCGTCGCGCTGGCCGTCTTCCAGACCGCGTACTTCGCGGCCGTCTCCGAGACCGGCCTCGCCGTCGCGACCGTCGTCACCCTGGGCGCCGGGCCCGTGTTCATCGCGCTCGGCGCGCGGGTGACGCTGGGCGAGCGGCTCGGGCGGGGCGGGGTGCTCGCCGTGGCCGGTGCCCTCGCGGGGCTCGGTGTGCTGTTCTCAGGGGGCGGCGTCGTGCGCGCCTCGGGGGTGCTGCTCGGGCTGCTGTCCGCCGCCGGGTACTGCGCGATGACGCTGGTCACCCGCCGCTGGGGGAGCGCCGAGGGCGCCGCCGACACGACCGTCGGCGCGTTCGCGGTGACCACGCTGTGCCTGCTGCCGTTCGCGCTGGAGGCGGGCGCGCTGCCGCACAGCGACCGTCCGGGGCAGGTCGTCTTGCTCCTCGGCTACATCGCCGCCGTCCCCACAGCCCTCGCCTACGCGCTGTACTTCGCGGGCGCCGCCCTGGTGCGGGCGGCGACCGTGTCCGTGGTGATGCTCCTCGAACCGGTGAGCGCGGCCGTGCTGGCGGTGGCGGTGCTGGGGGAGCGGGTCACCGGCGCGACGGTGGCGGGGACGGCCCTGATGCTCGGCTCGGTCGCGGGGCTCGCCGTGGCGGAGGCGCGGGGCGGGGGCACGGGGAAGGGGTGAGCGGCGTCCGGCTCAGGTGCCGCGCCGGACGACGTGCTCCCGCACCCGCGTGTCCCTGGGCCCGTCGCGCGTCGTCAGGAGGTCGGCCACCCGGTCGCGGACCTCCTGCGACCGCTTGCCGCCGTACTTGAACTTGGCGCGTACGGACGTCACTTCGAGGCGCAGGCCGCGCAGCCCCGGCAGCATGCGGCGCAGCGGCGGCGCGGAGAGCGGGGCCGAGCCGCCCTCGGGCTGGAAGTGCGCCAACTGCCGTTCCAGGAGGGCGGACTTGGCGTCCGGGTCGTCGATCACGTGGGCCGTGCAGTGGAGTTGGACGGCGGTGTAGTAGGTCGTCGGCGTGCCGTGCTCGGTGGGCGTGCCGGGCTCGGCCTGCCAGGGGTCCGGGATGAAGGCGTAGTCGTCGGCGACGCTCAGGGTGACACGGGGATCGGCCTCCAGGGCCCGCCATAGGGGGTTGGGGCGGGCCAGGTGGAGGAGCACCTCGGAGCGTCCGGCGTCGTAGAGGAAGTGGGTCGGCTGGACCCAAGGGGGTTCGCCGCCCTGGCCGTTGACGGCGAGGTGGCCGAAGTCGTGGGCGGCGAGCCACTGTTGCCACTCCGTGTCGTCGCGGGCCGCGTCCCAGGGGTGGATCATCATGACAACTCCGAGATATAGGCGGGGAGTTCGGTGCCGGGGGCGAGATGCGGGTCCGGCAGCGGGGTGCCGTAGACGCGCTGGACGGGGAGGACGCCGGCCCAGTGGGGGAGGGTCAGGTCCTCGGGCTCCTCGCTCACCGGGCCGGTGCGGACCTTGGCGGAGACCTCCGTGAGGTCGAGGCGGATCACGGCCGTCGCCGCCAGCTCCTTCTTGTTCGCCGGGCGGGAGTCGGCGGAGCGGCCGGGGACGACGTGGTCGACGAGGGCGTCGAGGGCCGCGCGCTTCTCGGCCGGGTCCGTCACGTCGTACGCGAGGCCGTGGACCACCACCGAGCGGTAATTGATGGAGTGGTGGAACGCGGAGCGGGCCAGGACCAGGCCGTCCACATGGGTCACCGTGAGACAGACCGGGAGGCCCTCGGGGGCCTTGCCCGTCATGCGCAGGGGGCGGGAGCCGGTGGAGCCGTGGACGTAGAGGCGCTCGCCCACGCGGCCGTACAGGGTCGGGAGGACCACGGGGGCGCCGTCGCGGACGAAGCCGAGGTGGCAGACGTACGCCTCGTCGAGGATCGCGTGGACGAGGTCGCGGTCGTAGGAGGCGCGTTCGGGGGCGCGGGTGGGGATGGTGCGGGCGGTCTTGGGGTAAGGAGTGGCGTCCTGCATGACATTCTCCATTGCACTAGTGCATAATGTTGTTTGTGCTAGGAGAATATCCGATCAAGGGTCGGCGCGCAGCGGACATTTCCGCGAGCATCGAGAAGGGTGTGGCGGACGGAGCGCTGGAGCCCGGTCAACTCCTGCCGCCCATGCGGGAGTTGGCCGTCACGCTCGGCGTGAACCCGAACACCGTCGCCGCCGCCTACCGCATCCTGCGGGAGCGCGGGGTGATCGAGACGAACGGGCGGCGGGGGAGCCGGGTCCGGGCGAAGCCCGCCACCACTGGCCGGGAGCCCGC
Source organism: Streptomyces sp. (assembly GCA_036569285.1). Taxonomy (GTDB): domain Bacteria; phylum Actinomycetota; class Actinomycetes; order Streptomycetales; family Streptomycetaceae; genus Streptomyces. The sequence continues at coordinate 9,897 of DATCQX010000882.1, read as the reverse complement.
CGCCGTCTCCGTGCCCGCCGGGGTGCGGAACCTCGCGGACGGCAACCCCGACCCGGAACTGCTGCCCGCGCTCGGGCCCGCGTTCGCGGCGGCCACCGCCGGCCGGGCGCCCGTGCTGTATGGCGAGGAGCCGGTGGACGCGGAGCTGGGACGGCTCGCGCGGGCCGCCTTCGACGCGGACGGCGTACCCGACGGCCCGCTGGTCGTCGCCTCCGGCTCGCTGGACGCTGTCGAGCGCGTGCTGGCCGTCCACCTCAGACCGGGGGACGCCGTGGCCGTCGAGGATCCCGGGTGGATCCGGATGCTCGATCTCGTGCCGGCGCTGGGGCTCAGGACCGTGCCCTTCGCCGTGGACGACGAGGGGCCGGTCCCCGGGGCGCTGCGGGCCGCGCTGGAGTCGGGGGCGCGCGCCGTCGTCGTCACCGATCGGGCGCAGAACCCCACGGGCGCTGCCGTGAGTGCGCGTCGGGCACGCGAACTGCGGGAGATCCTGGGCGAGTTCACCGAGGTGCTCGTGATCGAGGACGACCACGGGCACGGGATCGTCGACCTGCCGCTGCACCCGCTGGGCGGGGTCACGCGGCACTGGGCGTTCGTGCGGTCCGTCGCCAAGGCGTACGGGCCCGATCTGCGGGTCGCGGTGATGACCGGGGACGCGGTGACCGTGGACCGGGTCCGGGGGCGGCAGCGGCTGGGGGCGGCGTGGGTGAGCCTGGTGCTGCAGCGGGCCGTGGTGTGGCTGTGGCGGGAAGGGGGCGTCGACCCCGAGGCGGTGAGCGGGGCTTACCGGCGGCGGCGGGACGCGCTGATCAGCGCGCTGGCCGAGCGGGGGGTGCCCGCCCGGGGGAGGAGCGGGCTCGCGGTGTGGATCCCGGTCGAGGACGAGACGGGGGTGGTGGCCCGGCTGCTGCACGCGGGGTGGGCCGTCGCCGCAGGGGGGCGGTTCAGAGAGGGGTCCCCGCCCGGGATCCGGGTGACGGTTTCGTCGCTGCGGGAAGGGGAAGCGGAGCGGTTCGCCGAGGCCGTGGCCGAGGCGCTGCGGGACTCCGGGTGGGGGACGGTGTGACGGCGCTCCGCGGTGTGACGGCGCTCCGCTTCACCTGGGTCAGGGCCGCCCCCGCCAGGACGACCACGGCTCCCACCGGCGTCGACCAGGTCAGCGTCTCCCCGAGGAACGCCGTCCCCGCGGCCGTCGCGACCACCGGCGTGAAGTAGGTGACCATCTGGGCCGTCGTCGGCCCCACCTCCGCCACCAGCCCGTACTGCATCAGCACCGCGAGCCCCGTCCCGAGGGCTCCCAGCGCCGCCACCGCCAGCAGCGAGGGCGTCGGGAAGCTGTGTGGGAACGGTGTGATCACGGCCAACTGGGCGGTGGCGAGGAGGAGTTGCGCCCCCGTCATCGACAGGGCCGACTCCGGGCGCCCGGACAGCGTGCGGCGGACGTAGATCCAGCCGACGGCGTAGCTGAGGGAGGCGGCGAGGGCGAGAGCCGTGCCCCGGGGCTCCAGGCCGGAGAAGCCCTGCCAGGCGCCGAGGACCGTGAGGACGCCGAGGAAGCCGACGGCGAGGCCCGCGACCCGGATCCGGGTGGGGCGGTCCTCGGAGAGGGCGACCAGGGAGAGGGCCATGCCCCACAGCGGGGAGGTGGCGTTGCAGATGCCGGCGAGCGTCGAGGGGATCGTCAGCTCCGCGTAGGCGAAGAGGGAGAACGGGAGGGCGTTCAGGAGGAAGGCGGCGACCGTCAGATGGGCCCAGGTGCGGACGCCCCTCGGGAGGCGCTCGCGCTTCACCGCGAGGGCGACCGCGAGGACGGCCGTCCCGAACAGCAGTCGGCCCAGGGCGACTTGGAGCGGGGCGAAGCCGTGGGTGCCGACCTTGATGAACAGGAAGCTGAAACCCCAGATCAGGGAGAGGGCGGCGAAGCGCAGACGCCAGTCGAGGTGACTCATGCCGTCCACTGTGCGCGAGGCGATCTCGTAGCACAATCGAGAATTCCAGCGAGGTATCTCGTAGCATTGCTTACATGTTGAACCTGGAGCGCCTGCGGACCCTCGACGCCCTCGCCCGGCACGGCTCGGTGAGCGCCGCCGCGCTGGCCCTGCACATCACGACCTCCGCCGTCTCCCAGCAGCTCGCCAAGCTGGAGCGGGAGACGGGGCGGCAGCTGCTCGCCAAGCACGGGCGCGGGGTGCGGCTGACGGACGCCGGGGTACTGCTCGCCGAGCACGCGCGGCGCATCCTCTCCCAGGTCGAGATCGCCGAGGCCGATCTGGAGGCGCAGCGCGGGGAGGTCGCCGGGGAGCTGCGGATCTCCGCGTTCCCGACGGCCGCGCGCGGGCTGTTCCCGGCCGCGCTCGGGGCCCTGCGCCGCGACCATCCGGCACTGCGGGTGCGCTCGCGGGAGCTGGAGCCGGAGCGCGGCGTCGCCGGGGTGGTGAGCGGGGACCTGGACCTGGCCGTCGTCCTCGACTGGTACAACAAGCCGATGGCGTTGCCCGACGGGCTCGCCAAGGCGCATCTGCTGGACGACCCCGTCGCGGTCGCGCTGCCGCAGGACCATCCCCTCGCGGGGCGCGGCGAGGCCGACCTCGGGGAGTTCGCCGAGGACGGGTGGGTGATGTGGGCCGAGGGAGAGTTCTGCCACGAATGGCTCAAGTTCACCCTTCGGGCGCGTGGGATCGAGCCGCTGATGGCACATCAGGCCAACGAGACGCACACCCAACTGGGGCTCGTGCAGGCCGGGCTGGGTGTCTGCATCGCCCCTCTGCTGGGGCGCAATCCGGTGCCGGTGGGCGTGGTCACGGTCCCGTTGAGGCAGGACGTGCGGCGGCACGTGTACGTCGTGTGGCGGGACGACGCCGACCGCCGCCCGTCGATCAGGGCGGCGGTCGAGGCGCTCAAGTCGGCTGCGGAGAAAGTCTCCTGACGGACCCTCAGGACCCCTGAACGAGCCTCGGGCCGCTCGGCTCAGGCCCCCAGCTTGCGGAAGTCCCAGGACACCACCTTCTCCGGTGTCAGCCGGATCCAGGCGTGCCGTCCGTCGTGCGGCATCGCGTCCATGTGGAAGTTCTTGCGGGCGAACCGGGTCTCCACGGAGTCGAGTTCGGCGCACAGTTCGCCGGTGCGCGGGATCTCGCCGACGAACTCGGCGGTCCCGGACAGCTCGACGCCCTGGAGTTGCTCGTACTCCTCGCCGGTGTCGATGACGATCGCGACCCGGGGGTCACGGCGCAGATGCGTCCAGCGCTTGCTGCGCACGACGGAGTACAGCCACAGCGAGGTCCCGTCCCAGAGGTACCACAGGGCGCTGACGTGCGGGGTTCCGTCCGCCGATACCGTGGCCACCCGGCACGTGCGCTGGGTGTCGAGGAACTCGTCCAGTTCCCCGGGCGTCATCATGATCTTGCGGCCCCGGCGCTGAGTGACAGTCATGCGGCCCCCTTTTCTGTCGGTTCTTTCGACTTTCCTTACGTCTGGCCCCGCTCGGCCTGCTCACGGGAGGCCGAAAGATCCTCTGACGGATCGTCAGAAACCAGGATGGGGTGCCTTCCTGGCCGGCGCAATGGCGGTTACCCTCGCGGGCATTCCGGAAGCCAGGGGGAGATGTGATCCTCGACACCGAGAAGACGGTTCTGCTCACGGTGGAGTGCCAGGAAGGGGTGGTCGGCAAGGACGCCGCCCTGCCTCAACTCGCCGCCGAGGCAAGGGAGTCGGGGGCGCTGGAGAACGTCGCCCGGCTCGTCGCCGCCGCGCACACGGCCGGGGTGCAGGTCGTCCACGCGATCGCGGAACGCCGGCCCGACGGGAAGGGGGCCAGCCGCAACGCCCGGCTCTTCCGGGCCGCCGAGCGGCTGCCCGTCCAGCAGCTCGCCGGTTCGCGCGCGGTGCGGGTCGCCGCGCCGATCGAGGTCGACGCCCGCGACATCGTCGTCCACCGCCTGCACGGTCTGTCGCCGCTGCACGGGACCGAACTCGACGCGCTGCTGCGGAACTTGGACTGCAGGACGCTGGTGGTGGCCGGGGTGTCCGCGAACGTCGCGATCCCCAACGCGGTGTTCGACGCGGTCAATCTGGGCTACACGGTCGTCGTCGTGGCGGACGCGATCGCGGGGGTGCCGGCTGACTACACCCCCGCGATGGTCCGTCACACCCTCGCGTTGGTCGCCACGGTCGCGACCACGGACGAGGTGGTGACGGCGGTCGACTCGCCTGCTACGCCAGAGTGATGTTGTCGCCGCTGACGGTGATGTTCACCGCCGGGAGCGGCTGCTTCGCCGGGCCGCTCTTCACACTGCCGTCCTCGATCGAGAAGTTGCTGTTGTGGCAGGGGCAGTTGATGACGCCGTTCGCGATGCTCTTGACCGCACAGCCCTGGTGGGTGCAGACGGCCGAGAACGCCTTGTAGGTGCCGGCCGTCGGCTGGGTGACGACGACCTTCTCCGACGCGAAGACCTTGCCGCCGCCCTCGGGGATGTCGGCGGTCGCGGCGAGCGCCTTGCCGCCCGCCGCGCCACCGCCGGTCGTGCCGCCCGTGGTGGTCGCGGGGGAGGAGCCGCTGTTGTTCGAACCGGCCGGCGCCGACTTGTCGTCGTCGGAGCTTCCGCACGCGGTCAGTGCTACGGCGAGCCCTGCCGCGCCGGCCGCCGTCACGACGGTGCGACGGGCGGGACCGCTGAGGGGGTTGATCGGTGCGCTGGTCATGCTGGTGTTTCCCTTCGCGGGGGGTGGATTCTCGGGAATTCGTACGGAGGTACGGGGCCCGGGCGTGAACGGTTCACCTGGGGGGCGTGATCCGGACGTGCCGCGATACTCGCGTGCGAGTGGTCTGACGGGCGTAAGCCAGAGCTGTCGTCGAGCTGTCGGTCCGCCCTCGGTAACCTGGGCCAATGCTCAAGGACGTCACCGCCACCCGCTACATCACGCCCCTGCGGGAGGGCGGTTCGCTGCCGGGGCTGGTCGAGGCCGACGACTTCGGGACCTACGTCCTGAAGTTCACCGGCGCGGGGCAGGGCCGCAAGACGCTCGTCGCCGAGGTCGTGTGCGGGGAACTCGCCCGCCGGCTCGGTCTGCGGATGCCCCGCCTCGTCACCGTCCAGCTCGACCCGGTCCTCGGACTCGCCGAGCCCGACCAGCAGGTGCAGGACCTGATCCGCGCCAGCGGCGGCACCAACCTCGGGATGGACTTCCTCTCCGGCGCCCTCGGCTTCGACCCGCTGGCGTTCGAGGTGAGCGCCGAGGACGCCGGACGGATCGTCTGGTTCGACGCGCTCGTGAACAACGTCGACCGGTCCTGGCGCAACCCCAATTTGCTCATGCACCGCGATGAACTGTGGCTCATCGACCACGGGGCGACGATGATCTGGCACCACAACTGGCCCGCCGCCGAGGCGTCCGCCGCGCGGCCGTACGACGCGTCCGACCACGCGCTGATCTCCTTCGGGCCGGACGTCGCGCGCGCCGCCGAGGAACTGGCGCCGCGCGTCACCGAGGAACTGCTCGCCGAGGTCACGGCGGAGATCCCGGACGCCTGGCTGGAGGGTGAGGCCGGGTTCGACACGCCGGACGCCTTGCGGCGGGCGTATGCGGGGCCGTTGCTGGCGCGGGCTGTCGACATCCACACGCGCGTGAAGGGGATCAGCGCATGAGGGGTGTAAGTCGTATGAGAAGCAATCGGCCCTCCACGCGCGCGTGCAAGGAGATTCACGCATGACCGAGCACCTCACCCACATGGCCGGGCAGCTCACCGAGCGGCACATCACGCGCTCCGGACAGGGCTCGCCCGCCGGGGACGTCTACGAGTACGCGCTGCTGCGGATCGTCCCGCGTGTCGAGCGCGGGGAGTGCGTCAACGCGGGCGTGCTGCTGTACTGCCGGGCCAAGGGGTACGTGGGGGCGCGGACGCACCTCGACGAGGCGCGGCTGCTCGCGCTGGACCCGAGGGCCGACGTCGAGGGCGTGCGGGCGGCGCTGGGGGCCGTGGAGCGGGTCTGCGAGGCCGCAGGGCAGAGCGCGGGGGACGATCCCGGGCGGCGGTTCCGGTGGCTCGTCGCGCCCCGGTCGACGGTCGTGCAGCCGGGGCCCGTGCACACCGGGCTGACCGGGGATCCGGAGGCGGAGGCGGAGCGGTTGCTGGATCTGCTGGTGCGGTGATCGGTCACATCGGCAGAGTGGCCCGTTGACACGGAGTGCCAGGGCTTCTAGCGTCACGGGTGGTTAAGATACTAAGCGGTTGCTCACTGAGTTTCAGGGTCGTGGGTTTCCTCAAGGGCGATATTTCTCAAGGGCGAGGAGAAGCAGCACATGTCCACCACTGAACAGCGGGTCGCGATCGTCACCGGTGCGGCGCGCGGCATCGGTGCCGCCACGGCCGTCCGGCTGGCCGCCGAGGGCCGCGCGGTCGCCGTGATCGACCTGGACGAGGCCGCCTGCAAGGACACCGTCGAGAAGATCACCGCGGCCGGCGGCAAGGCCATCGCCGTCGGCGCGGACGTCTCGGACGAGGCGCAGGTCGAGGCCGCCGTCGCGCGTGTCGCCGAGGAGCTGGGCGCCCCGACGATCCTCGTCAACAACGCGGGCGTCCTGCGCGACAACCTGCTGTTCAAGATGAGCGCGTCCGACTGGGACACCGTCCTCGGCGTCCACCTGAAGGGCTCGTTCCTGATGGCCCGCGCTGTGCAGAAGCACATGGTCGAGGCCGGGTTCGGACGGATCGTCAACCTCTCCTCCTCCTCGGCGCTCGGCAACCGCGGACAGGCCAACTACTCCGCCGCCAAGGCCGGACTGCAGGGCTTCACCAAGACCCTCGCCATCGAGCTGGGCAAGTTCGGCATCACCGCCAACTCCGTCGCCCCCGGGTTCATCGCCACCGAGATGACCAAGGCCACCGCCGACCGGGTCAAGATGGACTTCGACGAGTTCAAGAAGGCCGCGGCGACGCAGATCCCGGTCCAGCGCGTCGGGGAGCCCGAGGACATCGCCAACGCCATCGCCTTCTTCACCGGCGAGGCGGCCGGGTTCGTCTCCGGTCAGGTCCTGTACGTCGCCGGCGGACCGCTCAACTAGCCGCGCTGATCAGGAAGCACTGAGCCATGACTGTGGAACTCTCCGGCAAGGTCGCGCTCGTCACGGGCGCCAGCCGAGGCATCGGGTACGGCGTCGCCGAGGCGTTCGTCGCGCGCGGCGACCGGGTCGTCATCACCGGCCGCAACGAGGACGCGCTCAAGGAGGCCGTCGAGAGGCTCGGCTCCGAGCGGGTGATCGGCGTCGCCGGCAAGGCGCACGACCTCGACCACCAGGCCGAGGTCGTCGACCGCGCGATGGAGACCTTCGGGCGCGTCGACTACCTCGTCAACAACGCCGGTACCAACCCGGTGTTCGGGCCGCTCGCCGACCTCGACCTGAACGTCGCCCGCAAGGTCTACGAGACCAACGTGATCTCCGCGCTCGGCTTCGCGCAGAAGACCTGGTACGCCTGGCAGAAGGACAACGGCGGCGCGATCGTCAACATCGCCTCCGTGTCCGGGCTCGCGCCCTCGCCGTTCATCGCCGCGTACGGCATGAGCAAAGCCGCGATGATCAACCTCACGCAGCAGCTCGCGCACGAGTTCGCGCCGAAGGTCCGGGTCAACGCGATCGCGCCGGCCGTCGTGAAGACGAAGTTCGCGGAGGCGCTGTACGAGGGGCGCGAGGAGGAGGCCGCCGCCGCGTATCCGCTCGGGCGGCTCGGGGTGCCGTCCGACATCGGGGGGACGGCCGCGTTCCTGACGTCCGATCAGGCGGACTGGATCACCGGGCAGACGCTCGTGGTGGACGGGGGGATCTTCCTCAACGCCGCCGTGGGGGGCTGAGGCCGGGGGCCGGCTCTCAAGCGGGCTTGAGGGTACGGCAGTCGGGTTCTGGAGGCGCCGCTCCTGTTTCGACAGGGGCGGCGCCTTCGCGTTTCGGCCTTTCCGCGAGGGCGGCGTCTTCGTCGGCCACCGCACGCGATCTGCCGTCCCACCTCCCCTGATGCGTCGTCCCCCCGCCTCCCGTGCGAATAGATGTACGAGGAACCGGTTCACTATGCGCCACTCTGCGGTAGGGTCTCGCGCCAACCCCCCTTGGTACGGCTGATCGAGGAGCGTGCGCGTGTTCATGAAGCGAAGCCTGCGGGGTGTGGCGGCGTTCGCCTCGCTCGGGATGGCCGTGGGCTGCGGCTACCTCTCCGACAGCGGATCCGGCGACAAGGGACCCATCGTCGTCGGCACCACCAGCGCGCCCAGCACCCTCGACCCGGCAGGTTCCTGGGACGGCTCCTGGGAGCTGTTCCGCAACGTCTACCAGACGCTTCTCGCCTACCCGAACGGCGCGACCGCGCCCGAGCCGGACGCCGCGAAGAGTTGCTCGTTCAACGCCGATCACCGCGTCTACAGCTGCGAGTTGAGGGAAGGGCTGAAGTTCTCCAACGGTGCGAAGGTGGACGCCGAGGCCGTCAAGCACTCCGTCGACCGCATCCTCGCGATCAACGCGCAGACCGGTCCCGCGGGGCTCCTCGGGAGCCTCGACAAGGTCGAGACCAAAGGGGACCGGGAAGTCGTCTTCCGGCTCAACAAGCCCGACGCGACCTTCCCGTTCGTCCTCGCGACGCCCGCGCTCTCGCTCGTGCCGCCCGCCGTCTACCCCGACAACTCGCTGCGCAAGGACTCCCGGGTCATCGGCTCCGGGCCCTACCGGCTCGAATCCTACGAACAGGGCAAGGAAGCCGTCCTCGTCCGCAATACCTCGTACAAGGGGCTCGCGAAGCCCAAGAACGACGCGGTGACCATCCGGTACTTCCAGGACTCCGCGCGCATGGTCAAGTCCCTGCGCGACGGCGGGATCGACCTCACCTACCAGGGGCTCGCCGCCGACGACGCGATCTCCCTCCAGGGCAAGAGCGACCAGAACAAGGGGCTTGAGCTGTACGAGGGGGCCGGGAGCGGCATCAACTACCTCGTCTTCAACCCCAAGGACTCCGCCGCGGGCAACGCCGCCGTCCGCAAGGCCGTCGCCCAGACCATCGACCGGGCGGCCATCGCCCACAAGGTCTACCAGGACACCGTCGAGCCCCTGTACTCCATGGTTCCGCAGGGGCTCACCGGGCACACGACGCCCTACTTCGACGTCTTCGGCGAGCCCGATCCCGCCAAGGCGAAGAAGATCCTCGACAAGGCGGGCGTGCCCACGCCGGTGCCGCTCACCCTCTGGTACACCACCGACCGGTACGGCTCCGACACCGGGCTCGAATTCAAGGAGATCAAGGCCCAGTTGGACGGATCCGGACTGTTCCGGGTGACCCTCAACAGCCGGCCCTGGAACACGTACGTCCGCGGCTACGAGAAGGGGGAGTACCCCGTGTTCGGGCGCGGCTGGCAGCCGGACTTTCCCGACCCCGACAACTTCATCGCGCCGTTCGTGGGGCAGCAGAACGCCCTCGGGACGCCGTACTCCGTCAAGGAGATCACCGATGTGCTGTTGCCGCGGTCGCGGGAGCAGAGCAATCGGGGGGACGTGGTGAAGGACTTCCAGGCGGCGCAGCGGATTCTCGTCGAGGACGTGCGGCTGTTGCCGTTGTGGCAGGGGAAGCAGTACATCGCGGCGAGTGAGGAAGTGGGGGGTGCGGAGAGGTCGTTGGACCCGGCGACGATCATGATGGTGTGGGAGTTGTCGTGGAAGACGAGTTGGTGAGGGTGGGGTGGTGAGGGGGCGGTGATTTTGGGGCTCGGGGGCGTTGGGCTTCGGGGGGGTGCCTCTATGTCTTTCGTCAAGCGAGGCGTGGGGTTCTGGGTTCGTAGAAGGTGCCGTCGCGGAGCATTGCGAACAGCACGTTGATCCGTTGTCGGGCCAGGCGGAGAAGTGCCTGGGTGTGGGTCTTTCCGC
>DATCQX010000881.1:0-11876 GCA_036569285.1 Streptomyces sp. | reverse complement strand
GCGGTGAACGTCGTCCCGACGGCGACCTGGTGCGTGAAGGCGAGGACGACGGCGACGTACGTGTAGAGGTGGATGAAGTGCCACGTCTCGTACGCGAGGCGGCGCCGGGCGAAGCGCGCGGAGGCGCCGCCGATGATCAGGATCAGGAACCAGGCGACGACGGCGCGCAGGATCCCCTCGGTGTTCTCGGCGAGGTCCACGACCTGGTTCACGGGGTCGTTCGTCCCGGCCAGCTCGGCGTAGCCGAACGCGATGAACACGACGTGCCCGACGAGCGTCCACAGCAGGCCGAAGCCGGTCCAGCGGTGCCAGTTGGTGAGCCGGTCCATGCCGATGCGGCGGTCCAGCCAGGGCAGGCGGGCGACCAGCAGCAGCTGGAACGCCATGAACAGGGACGCGTACAGGCCGGTGAAGCGGCCCAGCACGATCAGCGCGTTCGAGCCGAAGCCGGCGTCGGCGGCGAACCAGGTGACGGCGGCGAGGTTGGCGGCGAGCAGCGCGTACAGGCCGGTCCGCGCCACCACCTTCGGGCGGACACCCGTGGCGGCGGGCGTGGGGGGAGACTGCTGGACGGTCGTCACGGGCTGAAACTCCTCGGTCGGATGCTCAGGACACGAGCTTCGCGGGCGGGAGCTGTCGATATCCTGTCGTAAGACTTTCAAGTAATTATCGATCTGGGGAGAGCGCCGTCCGGGGATCCCGCTCTGTCAGTGGCGTAACGCACTATGAACGGGTGGAAAAAGTACGCCTGCTCGTCGTGGACGACGACCCGCCGATCGCCGACCTCGTGGCGACGGTCGCCCGCTACGAAGGCTGGGAAGCGGTCACCGCGAACTGCGGTGAGGACGCGCTGCGGCTCGCCGCCGAGTTCCAGCCGGACATCGTGGTGCTCGACCTGATGCTGCCCGACGTGGACGGCTTCGGGGTGCTCGACCGCCTGCGCCGGGCCGGGACGATGGTCCCGGTGGTGTTCCTCACGGCCCGGGACGGCGTCGCGGACCGGGTCGCCGGGCTCACCCGCGGCGGGGACGACTACCTGGTGAAGCCGTTCGCCGTCGAGGAGCTGATGGCCCGCCTGCGGACGGTCCTGCGCCGCTCGGCGGGCCCCTCCTACACCCGCTCGGTCCTCCAGGTCGCCGACCTGACGATGGACGAGGACACCCGCGAGGTCCGCCGCGCGGGCGCCCTGCTGACGCTGACGCCGACCGAGTACGAGGTGCTGCGGTACCTGATGCGCCGCTCCCCCACGGTCCTCACCAAGGCCCAGATCCTCGACCACGTCTGGGAGTACGGCTTCGGCGGCCGGTCCAACGTCGTCGAGCTGGTCGTCAGCCGGCTGCGCCGCAAGCTCGACGCGACGGGCGAGCCGCTGATCCACACCGTGCGCGGCTTCGGGTACGTCGTGCGCCGGCAGGCCGCCGAGTGATCGCGCGGCTGCGGGGGTCGTACCGCCGGATGCGGCTCGGCACCCGCCTCGCGCTCGGGCTCGGCGCGCTGGCGCTGGTGGTGTTCGCCGTCGTCGGCACCACGCTGACGATGTTCATGCGCGACTATCTGCGGGCCCAGCTCGACACCCAGCTCGCGCAGGCCCAGATCGCCCAGTCCAAGTCGATCGCCGACTACGGCAAGCTGGCGGACAAGAAGTACTGGAGCTGGTTCTACGCCGTCTACGACGTGAAGGACGGCACGGCCCGGCTGCGCCCCCCGGAGGACCCGAGCGACCTGCCGCCGGACGTGAGCGCCTTCACGGCCGTGGCGAACAAGCAGGCCGGCTCGGCCACGGAGGTGCTGCGCACCGACCACATCGGCGACGAGGGCGACTACCGGATCCGCGCCTGCGAGGTCAGGCCCGGGGTGGTGCTGGTGAGCGCCGCCCCGCTGGACGACATCGACGGCACCGTGCAGCAACTGGTCCTCCTCCAGGCCGTCGCCTTCGGGCTCGCCCTGCTGGTGCTGGTGGTGATAGGCCGCCGTGTGCTGCGGCGCGGGCTCACCCCGCTCAGCGACATGGCCCACACCGCGCACGGCATCGCCTCCCACGACCTCACGGACTCCGCCGCACGGCTCTCGCTGCGCGCCGACCAGCGGGGCGGCGGGCCCGAGGTGGAGGAGCTGCGGACGGCCTTCAACACCATGCTGGAGCACATCGACGACTCCCTCGCGGTGCGCGCGGAGGCGGAGCAGCGGCTGCGCCGGTTCGTCGCGGACGCCTCGCACGAGCTCCGTACGCCTCTGATGTCCGTGCGCGGGTACGCCGACCTGTTCCAGTACGCCGCCGCGAACGCGCCCGAGGAGCGGGAGAAGCATCTCGCCCGGCTGCGGGCCGAGGCCGCGCGGATGGGGTTCCTCCTCGACGACCTTCTCCTGCTCGCCCGCCTCGACGCCGCCGAGGTGGAGGCGCCGCTGCGGATGGCCGAGACCGACCTGGTCGACCTCGTCGCGCAGGCCGCCGACGCGTTCCGGGTGAGCCACAAGGACCATCCGCTGACGGTGGTGCCGGGCCCGCCGGAGCTGAAGGTACGCCTGGACCCCCAGCGCATCCGCCAGGTCCTGGACAACCTCCTGACGAACGCCTCCGTCCACACCCCTGCCGGTACGCCCGTCTCCGTCTCGGTCTCTGTCGGGAACGGCACGGCACACGTCCGGGTCACCGACGAGGGCCCCGGTATCCCCGCCGCCGACCGCGAACGCGTCTTCGACCGCTTCTACCGCGTCGACAAGGCCCGCAGCAGGGACCGGGGCGGCAGCGGGCTGGGGCTGTCGGTGGCGCGCTCCCTGGTCCGGGCCCACGGCGGCACGATCCGGCTGGCGGACGACGCGCGGGGGCGGACGGTGTTCGTGGTGGAGCTGCCGGTGGGTGCCGGGTGACTCGGCGGGAACTCCCGTCACACGGGGCCGGGTTGAACCGAGTCACCGCGCGGACCGTAAGAGAGTGCGACAGGCCCGCCGGACCGGGATGAGCGCCGCTCACCCTGGGCAGAACTCAACCACCGACCCGACGACCCACCCCGAGTCGCCCCTCCGCCCACACCTCGTAGGCTTCCGGACACCGCATCGTCACACCGGAGGGGAACCGTTCCTTCATCCCCTCCCCACCGGTAGCCGGTCCAGGGGCGCACGAGACCCTCGTCCGCCCCACCGCTCACCCCGGACCAGGCACCGCCCGCACCTCGCCCCCTCCCGCACGCCCCACGCGGAAGGGGGCGGCGCGAAAGGACGAAGCGCCCGTGACCGTGCTGCCGACCACGACGCTGTACGACGAGACAGCCCCGCGCCCGACGACCCCGACGGCCGGGAAGAGCCCCGCCGTCAGCCGCCACGTCCGCCGGGCGGTCAGCCTGCTGCCCCTGCTGTTCCTGATCGTCTGGGCGGCGCTGGACTGGCCGACGGTTCTCGACGGCATGACTCAACTGGCCGACGCGGACCCCTGGTGGCTGCTGGTCGGCACCGGTTTCACGTTCCTCGGCTGTGTGGCGGCGGCGTTCATCCGCCAGGGCGCGCTGGTGGACCGCCTCCCGCCGGGCCCGCTGCTGGCCTCGCAGTTCGCCGCGGGCGCCGCCAACCACGTCCTGCCGGCGAGTCTCGGCGCGCACGCGGTCACCCTGCGTTTCCTCCAGCGCCAGAACGTGCCGCTCCCCCGGGCGACCGCCTCCCTGGCGCTCTACTCGCTGGCCCGCGCGGTCGCGAAGACCCCGGTCGTCCTGGCCTTCGTCATCGCGGCCCCGGACGCCGTCCGCCCCGAGGCGCTGCTGCCGGGCGGGCACGCCCTGATGGTGGCGGTCACCGGCATCCTCCTCGTCCCCGCGGCAGGCGCCCTCCTGCTGGCGGCGATCCGCCCACTGCGCCGCCCGACGACAGAGTTCGTCCGCACGGCGCTGACCGGTGTCAGGGCCATCCACTCCCGCCCGACGCGCTTCCTGTCCCTGTGGGGCGGCGCGATGGCGGCCCCGCTGATCCAGGCGGCGATCGTCGCCTCGGTGGGCACGGCCCTCGACCTGCCCCTGTCCTGGCTCCAGTTGGCCTTCGCCTACCTCGCCGCCTCCACCGCCGCCGGCGCCGTCCCCGCCCCCGGCGGCATCGGCCCCCTCGACGCGGCCCTCATCCTCACCCTCGCCGGCTACGGCGCCCCCCTCTCCCTCGCCACGGCCACCGTCCTCGGCTACCGCGTCCTCACGGTCTGGGTGCCCCTGCTGCCGGGGATGCTGGTGATGTCGGCGATGGTCCAGCGGGAGTTGCTGTAGGCCCTGCAAGGTTTCCGCAAGGCCCCCGCAAGGTCTCCGCCAGTTCGCTCGGGCACCCCCTCACCGAGCACCTTCATGACGGGTACGAACACGGGGGTACCACATGAACCAGAGCACGTCGGCGAAACCCGCGGAAACCGATTCTCCGACCGGCGCCTCGCAGTGGCTGACTCTGCCGCACTGCAAGCGTGTCCTGGTCGTCGTCCACACGGAGGTCTATGGCCAACGGCTGCTCGACATCCTGCCCCTGCTGGAGTCCGATCTGCGCGTCCAGGTGGAGTTCACCATCGCTCCTCACGTCTTCAATCCTGGGGCGGCGCGTTCCTTACCGACCCGGCACGGCGGGCTGATCCCCTGGGAGAGGGCCGTCCGCAGCCGGTTCGACCTGGTGATCGCCGCCGGTTCGCAGGGGCTGCACCTGCTGAACGGGCCGCTGCTGCGGCTGCCGCACGGAGCGGGGCACATCAAACTGTCCCGGCCGGACGACGACCGCGACCCGGGCTCGCCGCGCACCGTGGGCGGGCTGGGCCGGCAGTACCTGATGCGCGACGGGCGCGTGATCCCGGCGGCGCTCGCCCTCGCCCACCACGACGACCTCGGCTTGCTGCGCCGTCACTGTCCGGAGGCGCTGCCGGTCGCCGAGGTGGTCGGGGACTCGTCGTACGACCTGCTGAAGGCCGGGCTGCGCAGGCGCCCCGAGATCCGGGCCGCGCTGGGGCTGCGCCGGGGGCAGAAACTGGTGGTGGTCTCCTCGACCTGGGGGTCCGGCTCCAGTTTCAACCGGCTGGACGCCCTGCTGCCCCGTCTGCTGGCGGAACTGGACCCGGCCCTGTTCCGGATCGCCGTGATCGTGCATCCCAACGTCTGGTCCGGGCACGGCGACTGGCAGGTCCGCTCCTGGCTGGCGCCGGCCCGCGCGCACGGCATCGCTGTCGTCCCGCCGCAGGCCGACTGGCGTGCGCCGGTGATCGCCGCCGACTGGCTGATCGGGGACCACGGCTCGGTGACGCTGTACGCCACCCTCGCCCGGGTGCCCGTCCTGCTGGCCCGGTTCCCGTCCGACGACGTCAATCCCGACTCGCCCACCGCCGAACTGGCGCGTGTCGCACCGGCGTTGTCGGCGGGACATCGCCTGCCCGAGCAGTTCGCGTACGCACGTTCCGCGTATCGGGCGGACGACTACGCCCGGATCGCCCGCCAACTCTCCTCCGAACCAGGCAGATTCGGCCGCAACCTCCGCAGACTGATGTACCGGTTGCTGGAGTTGGGCGAACCGGCACACCCACCGGCACTACTGCCCCTCCCGCTGCCCGCCCCACTGTGGGGCACGGCTCAGGGCGAGGTGTCGGCGTGAGCGGCCTGCTGATCGTCCGGTTGGACGCGGGAGGCGGGGAGAACTGGCGGGAGTGTGCCGACATGCTGTACGCGGCACACCCGTTGGCGCTCCCCGAGGCACGGTCGCTGACCTCTCTCGTGCTGGAGCGCTACCCGGGCTGCGGCCTGGTGTGCGTTCCCGGCGAGGACGGCGGCTGGGTCCTCGGCGCCCGTTCCCGCCTCACGGTCGTAACCCTGCCAGCCGGTCCGCCAGACGTCCCGCGTCCGCTTCGCTGACCGGCCGGTAGAGGGCCAGGGACTCGGTGTACCGGTCCCTGGCCTCTTCCATGTCCCCGCGTTCCTCGGCACCCTGCCCGAGCAGCTCCAGCGTCCGGGCCCGCCAGTGGACGGAGCCGGTCGCCTCGAACTCGTCGACAGCCTGGTGGAGTTGGCGGTCGGCGATGTCGTGCAGGCCGGCGAGGGCGTGGGCACGGCCGAGGAACGCGAGGGCGCGGGCGGCGTCGTACGGGTCGTTCTCGGCGAGGAGTTCGGTGCGGGCCCGCTCCAGATGGCGCAGCGCCTCGTCCGGTCGGCCGCGCTCCAGGGCGATGTCCCCCAGACAGAGCCGGGTCAGGGCCGCGCCGCGCCGGTAGCCGATCGCTTCCCGGAGGGTGAGGGCCTGGGCGAAGTACTCCTGGGCCTCGGAGAGCCGTCCCGCGAGCCGATGGGACTGCCCGACCCCGTGCAGCGCCTGCGCCTCGGCCCGGCGAGCGGTGTGCGGCCCTCGCGGGTCCGCGGACGCCACGTCCTCACGCGCGAGGTCCAGCGCTTCGTGGTACAGGGCGATGGCCTCGTCGTGCCGGCCCGCGTTGCGCAGACCGCCGCCTCCGTCCGTCAGCATGCGACTGACGGCGTCCCTGTCTCCCGTCCGCCGGGCCGCCGCGAGCCCGATCTCGTGGGCCTCGATCCACAGGTCGTACGGCCTGATCCGCAGGAAGTAGGGAAACATCGCGTCCGCGAGCTGCCAGGCCGCCCTGTCCTCGCCCCGCCGGGCGCAGTCGCGCAGGACGGCCATGAGCGGGCCGCTCTCCTCGACCAGCCACCGCAGCGCTCCGGCGCCGTCGGTGAACGGTGCCCGCGAGGGCTCCCCCGCGTAGTCGCGGCTCAGCGTGCGATGGCTCGGGCTGAGCAGCGCCTCAGCGGCAGTGGTCACGGACAGATAGTGGTCGACGGCCCGCCGCCGCGCGTGGTCCACGCTCTCGGCGCTCTCCTCGGCGGTGGCGCGCTCACGGGCGTGCAGCCGCAGCAGGTCGTGGAAGCGGTAGCGGTCGGGGCCGAGGTCCTCCAGGAGGTTCGCCTCGACCAGCGCGTCGAGCACCCGCTCCGCCTCCGCGTCCCCCGTCCCGCAGACGGCGGCGGCGACCGCCGAGGAGAAGTAGGGAACGGGTAACAGCCCTAACTTCCGGTATCCGGCGGCCAGTTCCGCGGGGAGCAGCCGGTACGACTCCTGGAGCGCGGCCCGTACGGCCGTCTCCCCCTCGATGCTGAGCGCGTCGAGCGCGCCCTCGTCCCCGGCGCCGAGTGCCCGTGCCATCACCGCGAGGGGCTGGCGCGGCCGGGCGGCGACACGGGCGCCCGCGACGCAGGCCGCCAGGGGAAGACCGGCGCAGGCCCGTGCCATCGCGAGCGCGGCCTCGGGCTCGCGCCGGACGCGCTCGGCCCCGACGCGGCGGCTGAGCAGTTCCATCGTCTCCTGGGTGGCCAGTGCGGGCAGTTCGAGGAAGGAGGCGCCTTCGGGGCCGAGTCCGGTGAGGCGGCTGCGGCTCGTCACGACGGTCACCGCGGCGTCGGAGCCGGGGAGCAGGGGGCGTACCTGTGCCGCGCTGCGCGCGCTGTCGAGCAGCAGTGCCATGCGCCGTCCCGCCGTCGCCGAACGCCACAGCGCCATACGGCTGTTGAGGTCGGCGGGCACCTCGTCGTGGCCGAAGGAGCGGAGCAGTTCCAGGAGGAGTTCGCCGGGGCTCGCGGGGCCTTCGGGCGAGTGGCCGCGAAGGTCGGCGTAGACCTGTCCGTCGGGGAACTCCGCCGTACGGCCGAGCAGCCAGCGCCGGGCCAGCGTCGTCTTCCCCATTCCGGCGGGGCCGCTGAGGACCACGGTCACGGGACCGCCGTCCGACACCAGCCCGTCCAGCAGGCCGAGTTCGCCGGTGCGGTTGACGAAGTGGCCGGGTGCGGGGAGGAGTTGGCGGGGGACGGCCGGGGCGGCGGGGGTGTGGAAGTGGATGCCGCCGGAGATGTCCCGGGCCTGGACGACGGGGCCGGTGAGGTGTGCGGAGGTGCCGATGCTGTTCTCGACCTGGACGGCGTGGTCGTCGGCGGCGTCCGGGTGGGCGAGCCAGCGGCGCAGGGCGTGGGCCACGTCCGGTGACTCGGCGGCGCGCCGGGCGAGGGTGCGGGCCAGGCGCCGGCGGACGGGGTCGTCGTGCGGGGGCTCGGGCAGCTCGCCCACGAGCCGTTCCAGTGCGCGCAGTACGCGGGGTTCCCGAGCCGCCCTCGTCAGAGCCGCCCCCAGTTCCTGTTCCGTCGGTTCTGGCATATGCCACTCCTACCCGGGTCACCCACACCCAAAGAGAAATGAACAGAAATTGGCCATAAATAATGTCAACTGACTTTCGCATGTGAACACTTCTGATCGCATGTAATTCTTATCTCCTCCGAAGTGTGGTTCGGCCCTCGAACGGAGGCACCGGTGGACTTACGGATTCGCGTGCTGGGATCGGTGGAACTGCACGGGAACCAACAGATCGACGCACTCGGATCGACGAAAGACGCAGTGATCATCGGCTGCCTGGCCCTCGACGCCGGGCGTCCCGTCTCCACCGACGCCCTCGTCCAGCGTCTGTGGGACGACACCCCGCCCGCCCGGCCGCTCGCGAATCTCTACACGTACATAGCGCGCATCCGCCGCAGGCTGCGCCCGCTGGACGCCGAGGAGTGCCTGGCCCAGCGGGCGCACGGCTACCTCCTGGACATCGACCCGGACCGGGTGGACAGCCACCGCTTCCAGCGCCTCCTCACCCAGGCCCGCGCACTGTCCGACCGGGGAGCGGACCAGCAGGCGCTTCGGCTTCTGAGCGAGGCGGAGGCGCTGTGGCGGGGCGACCCGCTCGCCGGGCTGCCGGGGCTGTGGGCCGAGACCGTCCGGGCGGTCCTCGTCGAGCGCCGTCTCTCCGCGCAGCTCTTGCGCGCCGACATCGGGCTGCGCGAAGGGCACTTCGCCGACCTCGTCCCCGACCTGACCGCCCTCGCCGAGGACCGCCCCACCGACGAGGCCGTCGCCGCCCGTCTCATGACCGCCACCTACGGCTGCGGGCGCCTCGCGGACGCGCTCCACGTGTACGACACGATCCGCCGCCGCCTCGCCGAGGAACTGGGCACCGACCCGGGCGAGCCCCTCACCCGCCTCCACCACCTCCTCCTCAACGGGGCCCCCGTCGAGACCCTGCTGAACCGGCCCGAGCCGGCCGTCGCCGCGCCCCGCAACCTCCCGAGCCACGCCGAACTGGTGGGCCGCGAGGAGGAGTTGA
Organism: Streptomyces sp.; assembly: GCA_036569285.1. Lineage (GTDB taxonomy): Bacteria > Actinomycetota > Actinomycetes > Streptomycetales > Streptomycetaceae > Streptomyces. Next base: position 2,734 of record DATCQX010000881.1, on the reverse strand, counting down.
GGGAAATCGTGCGGCACGCGACGCAGGCGTCCGCCGACATGTCGGCACCCCGGCACATCATCGCCCTGCAGACGGTGTCCGGCATGGCAGGTGTCGGAAAAAGCCTGATCGCCCTCCATGCGGCAGAAAAGGTGACTTCGCTCTATCCGGACGGGATCGTGCACTTGGACCTGCGCACCCACGCGCCCGGCCAGCAGCCCCTGACCGTCACCTCCGCGCTGACCTCACTGATCCGCGCCTTCGGCGTACCGGCCTCGTCCCTGCCCGGCGACCCGGACGGCCTGACGACACTGTGGCGCGGCCTGCTCGACGGCCGCCGGGCCGTGGTCGTCCTCGACGACGTACGCGACGCGCAGCAGCTGCGCGCCCTTCTCCCCGGCCCCTCCCCGTCCCTGGTCCTCGTCACCAGCCGCCGCCGGCTCACCGGCCTGCCCGGAATCCGGTCGGTGGAACTGGACGTGCTGCCCGCCGCCGACGCGATCGCGCTCTTCCGGTCGGTGGCCGGTCACGAGCGGACCCGGCAGACCAACGAGGTGGCCGACATCGTACGACTCGCCGGTTTTCTACCCCTGGGCGTCGAGCTTCTCGCGGGACGGCTCGCCTCCCGCCCCACCTGGACGACCTCGCATCTCCTGCGCCGGCTCACCCAGGGGCAGGGACGCCTGCGGGAGATCAGAGACGGCGCCCGAGGGAATATCGCCGCCGCATTCGACGTCTCGTTCCGCACCCTCGAATCCGAGGAACAGAAGACATTCCGGTTTCTCGGACTCCGTTTCGGGCCGACGATCGACGCCTATGGAGTCGCGGCGCTCACCGGTCTCCCGCTCGACACCGCGGAGAACATTCTCGAATCCCTGCTCGAAGCACACTTGATCCAAGAACCGAGCCCCGAGCGCTACACCCTCCACGATCTCCTGGGCGAATACGCCCGCACTCTGGTCATGTCCGAGGAGTCGGACACGGCTCGTGAAGCGGCTCTCCTCCGGCTGGCCGAATTCAGTCTCCAGGCGGCCGACGCGGCGGACCGCCTGGCCTATCCCCGCCGGCTGCGCACGGACCGCACCCACCCCGCGAACCGCCGGACCCCGCCCTGGAGCGACACCACGGCGGCCCACGACTGGCTCGCGGCCGAGCGCATCGGCCTCATGGCCGCGGAACGGCACTGCCGGAACGCGGGTCACCCTCGCCTGGCCGCCCTGCTCGCGAGCGCGCTCGCCGCCTTCCTCGACGACGACGGTCACTCCGCCGAGTCCTGGCGCATGCACGCGGCCGCCGCCGACCACTGGCACACCACACACGACCGCCACCGCGAGATCCACGCCCTCATCGACCTCGGCAACGCCCTCACCTGCTGCGGCCGCTACGAGGACGCCCGCACCGCGTACACCCGGGCTCTCGACGGCGCCGAACAATCCACCGACCCCGAGTCCGTAGCCGAGGCCCTCCACCAACTAGGCATCCTCCACTGGAACTTGGGCGACTTCCCCCAGGCCCTGTCCTACCAGTCCCGCACCCTCGCCCTGCGGGGCGCGACCGGGGACCGCTGGCAGCTCGCCCGCTGCACGAGCAACTTGGGGATCACTCACCTGTACCTGGGGAATTTTTCCGAAGCGGAGGAGAACTTCGCAGTAGCGCTGACGGGGTTCAATGCGTCCAGCGACCGGCGTCGATACGCGCGCACATTGATAAATCTCTCAGAACTCCACATGCGCACCGAGAGAACGCACACCGCCCGAGAATTTCTGCACGAGGCCCTCACCATACTTCGCGAAATGAAGATTCTGTCGGAGACGGCAGTAACGCAAGTTAATCTCGCGAACACGATGGAATCGCCGAGAGACCTCACCAAAATGATCGACCTCTACCAGGATTCCCTCACTGTGTTCCGCCGACTCGGCGATCGCAAAAACGCCTCGGAAACCCTGCACGCGATGGGAGTCGCCTACCATTCGGCCGGCCATTTCGCCAAAGCCGCCGACCGGCACCGACACGCCCTGGAACTCGCTCGCGCCGTCGGCGCCGCACATGAGACAGCCCAGGCACTGCACGCCCTGGCCCTTGCGGAACAACAGCTCAGCCAAGGGGAAGCGGCCGTCGAGCACCTCGTAGAGGCCATCGCATTGGCCGAGCGGACGGGGGCGACCCACGAGACGGCGGAGATGCGAGAGCACCTCGCACGGATACGCAAAGCGCGGGGAACAGACGCCTTTATCAGATGACAGCCCATCCGGTGGCGCGATCGAGAGAAATTATCAGAGCCCGTCGATCATGTTGTGGATTCGTTCACGAGTGATGTAAAAAACTCCTGTAAGCCGCTCGTTGGGACGGCAAAGTCCCTCGCACCGCCCAGGAGAAACGTTGGCACTCTTGTCCCTGGCCATCGCGATCATCACTATCTGTGTGCCTTGTTAACAAGGCTGTCGCGATGACGAGGTGCGGTGACGGCACAGAAGCGGTCACCGCACCCTACTTGCGGACCCGAGAGTAACTTCAGCTCTCCGTCGGTGTCAGCCTCAGCGAGATCGAGTTGATGCAGTAACGCTGATCAGTCGGCGTCGCATATCCCTCACCCGCGAACACATGCCCCAAATGGGACCCGCACCGCGCACACCGCACCTCCGTCCGCACCATCCCAAGGGACCGATCCTCGATCAGCTCGACCGCGTCCGTGTCCTTGGGGTCGTAGAAGGACGGCCACCCGCAGTGGGATTCGAACTTGGTGGTGGAGGTAAAG
>DATCQX010000880.1:0-16416 GCA_036569285.1 Streptomyces sp. | reverse complement strand
CCGGACGGCGTTCCTGTTCACCGGCCAGGGTGCCCAGCGGTCCGGCATGGGCCGTGAACTCGCCGCAGCCTTCCCGGTGTTCGCCGACGCCTTCGACGAAGTACGCGCGCAGTTCGCCGAGTGGCTGCCGGGGTCGTCCACCGACGGCGAATCCGATCCGGGTTGGGCGCGAGCGGAGTTGTTCGCGTTCGAGGTCGCCCTGTTCCGGTTGCTGTCGTCGTGGGGTGTCACACCGGACTATGTCGCCGGGCATTCGACCGGCGAAGCGGTGGCGGCCTACCTGGCGGGAGCGTGGTCGTTGGACGACGCCCGCAGGGTGCTGACCGCCGGGGACGACGAGAACGGGAAGGCGGCTGCCGAGAGCCCGTCGTTCGGGTCGTCGCGGATCGCACTGGTGTCGCTTGAGAGCGGTGAACTCGTGGGAGACCGGCCGGTGTTCGCCGTGGCGGACACCGAGCGACCGGCACGGTTCGCCGAAGCTGTGGGCCGCCTGCGTGAGCAGGGAGTGACCCGGTTCGTGGAGCTGGGCCCGGACGCGGTGCTGACCGCGCTTTGGCCGGACGGTGTGGACGCCGAGTTCGTCGCCGTGCAACGACAGGGCCGTCCTCAGGTCTACGAGGCCATGGCGGCGCTCGCGTTCCTCCACACCCGTGGGGTGGTCGTCGACTGGCGTGCGGTGTTCGCCCGCTCGGGCGCACAGCGGGTCGCGTTGCCGACCTACGCGTTCCAGCGGGAGCGCTTCTGGCTGGCGGCCTCGGGAACGGGCGGTGTGGCCAGGGCGGGCCTGTCCTCCGCCGGGCACGCTCTCCTCGGCGCGGTGGTGCGGTTGGCCGACCGCGATGAACTGGTGTTCACCAGCCGCCTGTCGCAGGCCACCCACCCGTGGCTGGCCGATCACCGCATCGGTACGGCAGTCGTGCTGCCCGTGACGGCACTCGTCGACATAGCGATGCGGGCCGGCGACGAGGCCGGGTGTGCTGTCGTGGAGGAACTGGCCGTCCGTACGCCCCTGTTGATTCCCGACCACGGCGCGGTGCAGGTGCAGGTCGTGGTCGGCAGCCCCGACGAGGACGACCGGCGCCCGATCGCCGTGTACGCGCGTGCGGAGAACACGGACGACGCCTGGCTTGCGCACGCCACCGGTCTGCTCTCCGCGTCGGCCGCCGAACCCGGGTGGACCGAGCGGACCTGGCCCCCGGCGGACGCCCGGCCGGTACCGGTCGAGGACGCCTACGACATGCTCGCCGAGCGCGGCCACCGATACGGGCCGGTCTTCCAGGGACTGCGAGCGGTGTGGCGGCGGGACGGCGCGGTGTTCGCCGAGGTCGCCCTGCCGCAGCAGGCGGCCGGGGAGTCCACCCGGTACGGCGTCCACCCGGCTTTGCTGGACGCGGCCCTGCACCCCCTGCTGATCGCCGCCGACGCCACCGGTACGCCGCTGACGTGGACGAACGTCTCGCTGCACACCACCGGCGCGACCGCGTTGCGGGTCGCCCTGACCCCGGTGGGCGACGACGGGTACCGCCTCGACCTGGCCGACGAAGTCGGCAACACCGTGGCGACGGCCCAGCTCTCGCAGTGGGAGCAAGTCCACGCCGGGAAGCTGGACGACACCGAGGACGGCCTCCTGCGGATCGAGTGGGTGCCGGTCGGACCGCTGGAGAACACCGGGGAACACCTCGACGAGGACGCGGTGGCGTTGCTCGGTGAAGTGAGCGGCGAGTTCCCGGAGTTCCCGCGCTTCGCCGATGTCGCCGAGGCCGCCCGCTCCTACGAGCCCTGGGAGATCCTCGTCGCCGAATCACCGGCCGCAGAAGGTGAGTTGACGTCTGCGGTACACCGGGCGGTGCGGCACGTGCTGACCCTGCTTCAGGAGTGGGTCACTCGGGACGACCTGCCCGACAACCGGCTGGTGGTGGTCACCCGTGGGGCCGTCGCTACGGGCGAGGGCGAGGCCGTGGTGGATCTCGCGGGCGCGGCGGTGTGGGGACTGGTGCGGGCGGCACAGTCGGAGCACCCGGGCCGGATCACCCTGGTGGACATCCCCGCGGGCGGTGGGCCGGTGCCGTGGGCGCGTGTGGCCGAGGCCGCCGCGACCGAGCCGCAAGTGGCGGTGCGTGAAGGTGAGTTGCTGATTCCTCAGCTGGTTCGGACGGCCGACGGCGGCACTCCCCGGCCGGCACTGGCAGAAGGCGGCACCGTGCTGGTGACCGGAGGCACGGGCGCGCTGGGAGCGATGTTCGCCCGGCATCTGGTCACCCGTCACGGGGTACGGCGTCTGGTGCTGGCCGGCCGTCGCGGTGACCAGGCGCCGCAGGCGGACGCGCTGCGGGAGACGCTCGTCGGACTGGGCGCGCACGTGGAGTTCGTGGCATGTGATGTGTCGGACCGCGAGTCGGTCGCCCGGACGCTGGCCGGCATCGGCGAGGAGCACCCGCTGGCCGGGGTGATGCACGTGGCCGGAGCGCTGGACGACGGGGTGGTCACCTCCTTGACCGGTGAACGGGTCACCGAGGTCCTGCGTCCGAAGGCCGACGGAGCCTGGCATCTGCACGAGCTCACCCGGCATCTGGACCTGGACCTGTTCGTCCTGTTCTCCTCGGTGTCGGGAGTCCTGGGTATGCCGGGACAGGCCAACTACGCGGCGGCGAGCGCGTTCCTGGACGGCCTGGCCGAGCACCGCCGGGCGCAGGGCATGCGGGCGGTCTCCCTCGCCTGGGGTCTGTTCGACGACACCGCCGAGGCGGCCAAGCAGTTGGGGCTGAGGCCGATCACCGCCGAGACGGCGACCCGCCTGTTCGACCGGGCCCTGCTCGACGGCCCGGCGACGGTCGTCCCCGCCCCGCTGGACCTGGACCGGCTCGCACGAGGCGGCGTCCGGGTGCCCGCGCTGCTGCGGTCCCTGCTGCCGGACCGGGCGGCCCAGGGCGCCGGTCACGTGGCCGTCGCCGAGAAGCCGCTGGCCGAGCGGCTGGCGGAACTGCCCAGGAGCGACGCCGAGCAGTACGTGCGTGATCTGGTGCGCCGTGAGACGGCGACGGCACTGGGGTACGCCAGCGCCGGAGAGGTCGCGCCGGAGGTCTCGTTCCGGGACGCCGGGTTCGACTCGCTGGCCGCGGTGCGGTTCCGCAACCAGCTGATCGACAAGACCGGTCTGTCGCTGCCCACCACGCTGGTGTTCGAGTACACCTCACCCGTAGACCTCGCCGACCACCTCGTCACCAGGCTGGTCGTCACCGAGGAGAGCCCCGAGCGGGCCGTGCTGGCCGAGCTGGACAGGCTGGAAGCGGCGCTGACGTCCCTGCCGACGGGACCGGACGCCGGACACCTGATCGCTTCGCGGCTCGACGCCATCGTGTCGCGCTGGCAGACCGCGTTCCGCCCCAGCGACAGCGACGGCCACGCCGAGACGGTGGACACGCTTCAGGACGCGACCGAGGAGGAGGTGCTCGCCTTCATCGACCGGCGGTTCCGCCGCGACGAACGGTAAGGGTGCGGCGTCCGCAAGGGGCTCTGCCGGAGAGATCCGGCAGAGCTTCTCAGCCGAACAGACGGCGCTGGATCTCCCGCCGGTAGGACTCCAGGGTCCGGTCGAGGTGGGCGGCCGTGGCCTCGGCCGCTTCGTCGGGACGGCCGTCGCGGATGGCCCGGTAGATCAGCTCGTGCTCCTCGACGGCGGCTGCGGTCCCCTCGTCGAAGGAGTCGTGGATCCCGATGGCGCTGGACTGGCGTTGCAGGCGGCGCGCGTCCCGTACGGCGCTGACCAGGAAGGTGTTGTGGGAGGCCGCGGCGACGGCCATGTGGAAGTCCTCGTCCGCCTGGTTGAACACCTCGACCTGGCCGTGGACGAACCCGTGCCGGCACTGCTGCACCGCCACCTCGATCGTCCGCAGCTCGGCGGGCGTGGCACGCGTGGCCGCCAGACTGCTCGCGGCCGTCTCCTGGACCCGGCGGAACTCGAACAGCATCAGCACGTGATCGAGGTCGACGGGACGGAAGAAGCCGCCCCAGCGGCTGGTGACGAGCATGCCTTCGTCGTCCGCGACGAACAGCCCGCGCCCCTTGTGCGCCCGCACCCGGCCGAGCGCCGAGAGGATCTTCACGGCCTCCCGCACCACCGCCCGGCTGGTGTCCAGCTGCTGGGCCAGGTCGTTCTCCGTGGGCAGCCGGTCACCCGCCACCAGCCGCGACTCGGCGATGAATTCGAGGATCCGCTCCGCCACGACCTCGTACCCGGGCCGGTACTCACCCCGCGCCTGCGCGCCGCTCGCCGCCGCAGGCACAGGGGTCGGCGGAGCCGCGGGCGTGTCGTTCATCTGTCCTGCCTCCTGGCTGACGCGACGGGGCGGCTGACCGCTGGGGAGCCGGGCTCATCGTAGCCCAGGAAGCAATGAGTCGTACTCATCATCAGGGAAGATCCATAAGGCCGCAGGGCGACTTATGGCAAGGAAGCGGATATTTGGCACACTGCTCGGCACCGTTGCTTCACAAGTCGTCAGCAGTAGTGCTGCACAAGCCCTTGGTGCCTCCCTCGATGAGGCGGCTAATTTCTTCCCCGCCCCATCCGCTGATCCGCCGGGGCGCTCTGTGAAACCAGCCCTGTGAAACCAGTGGAGTCGCACATGACCGTCAGCAAGCTCTCGCCCGGCAGAGAGAAGTCGTCCGGGAATAGGCCGACGAACTGCCACGGTGAGGAAGACGCCCCCCCGGCTCGCCGAACTGGGCGGGCTGCGCGACGAGTTCGACTTCGACGCGGCCGTGCGGCCCGGAGTCGAAGCCGTCTCGCACCGGGCGGGATGCGGGGCACCGCCTTGCCTTCTTCCCGGCGCCCGGCGCCCGGCGCCCGGCGCCCGGCGCCCGGAGCTCCGCATCCCGCGTTCCGCGTGAGGTCACCGCGTCACTGGATCGTCCACACCTGGTTGGCCTGGTTCAGGGGCATCCACTGCTGGATGGCGGCCCCGTTCGCCGTCGAACCCTCCTTCACCTCCAGGATCTGCCTGTTCGCGAAGTTGCGGATGAGGTAACCGCCGCTGGTCTGCTCGAAGTACCAGAGCTGGTTGCTGCCGCCGTTGTAGGCGTACTGCTGGAGCGCGGTTCCCTTCCAGGGGCTGCCGCCGCCGATGTCGAGGACCTTGCCGCTGTTCCGGTTGACGATCCGGTAGAGCTGCCCGCTGACGGGGACGATGCTCCACTGCTGGTTGGCGCCACCGGTTCCCGGCCACTGGACGACGCTCGCGCCGTCGACGCCGGACCACCCGTAGACGTCCGCGAACTGACCGCTGTTGACGTTCTTGATCGTGTAGTACGCCGACGGGTTGACGGCCGGCTGGCCGGTCGCGTCCTCCAGCGCCCCGCCGGCCCGCTGCACGCTGAAGTCCGCGATGAAGAAGTACGCGCCGTCGGTCTTGGCGACCCGCACGTAGCGGAACTTCTGCCGGACGTCGATGTTGCCCGTGAGCGTCGAGGCGAACGCCAAGGTGTCCGTCTGGCGTGCCAGCACGGTGTAGCTGCCGAAGGACGGATCGTTGGAGGCCCGGATCTCGAAGTGGCCGCGGGTCTCGGGCTGGTCCAGGTCCTGCCGGGTGGTCAGGGAGAACTGTCCGAGCTGGTAGGCCTGCCCGAGGTCGACCTGCCACCAGGCCGAGCTGTCGCTGCCGGTCGGGGACCAGCCGGTCGAGCCGTTGTTGTCGGCGGCGTTGGAGGCCGGTGTGGAGGAAGAGTAGACCGACGACGCGGACGCCGGCTTGTTGTAGGCCAGGTTGACCTTCGCCGCCAGCCCCTGATAGGCGGACTCCAGGCCGGACGCCTTGATCACCGAGTCACCGGACGTCGTGTTGCCGGTGAGCGTGACGTTGGAGCCGTTGCGGTTCTGGTTGATGAACCCGTCCGTGTGCGACAGCACGTTGTTCGACAGGGTCATGTTGTCCGACCCCTCGTCGGTGTAGATGCCGGCCACGGCCGAGCCGCAAGCGGCCGGTGAACGCTGCACGTCGTGGATGTAGTTGCCGCCTATGACCGTGCCCGGGTCGTTCGAAAGGTGGTAGATGGCGGCGGAGTCGCACAGCCGGTTCATCACGTTGCCGATCCGGTTGAAGCTGATGCTGTTGTTCCCCTCGGCGTTGGCCGCCGACTGCCAGCCCCAGCCCAGCGAGATCCCGGCCCAGGGGGCGTCGGAGATGTCGTTGTGGTCGATGGTCGTGCTGTTGACGAACCCGGCGTTGATCGCCGCGGTGCCCAGGTAGTCCTCACCGGTCCGGGTGATCAGGTTGTTCTTGACGGTGACGTTCTTGACCACCTCCCGGACATCTTCACCCGCCGGGGACGCGGGCGGGTTGTAGATGGTGTGGTACTCCACGTTCGGGTCGGAGAACTTGCCGACCATGATCCCGTTGCCGGAGATGTCGTGGATCAGGTTGCCGGTGACGGCGCTGTCGTGCACGCCGTGGTGCAGGTCGAGGGCGCTGGAGCCCATCTGCGTGAACGTGTTGCCGGTGAAGGAGAGGCGGTCGGCGTTCGACGCCTGGACCCCGGCCGGCGGACGGCCGACGTACTGGTTGTTGGAGTTGTCGGCCGAGAGGTTGTAGTTGCCGCCCTGGCCGTTGAGGTAACCGTTGACGCTGGGTTCCCGCCAGGTGGTCCGCGTGAAGGTGATCCCGGAGAAGCTCAGGTCGTGCACCGGGCTCGCGAGGTTCGTGCCCTTGATGTCGAACAGCGTCTCCAGCGCCGGTGCCTGCACGTCGACCGTGGACATGTCCTCGCCGGGGCGGGGCTTGTAGTAGACGGTCTGCGCGGCCGTGTCGACGTAGAACTCGCCCGGTTCGTCGAGGAATTCGTGGGCGTTCTCGAAGTGCAGAGGCGAGCCGTCGGAGAGCTGGGGGAAGGGGCGCTGGAACAGGATGCCCGCTTCGCGGTCCTGGATCGACACGTTGGCCGTGCCGCCCGCGGAGCTGATCGACTTGAGCCGCAGGTAGCTCTCGCCCCACTGCGTCTCCAGCATCAACTCGACCTGACTGAGGTGGTTCCAGTTGGAGACCTGCGAACTGAGCACCTTGAGCAGCTTGTTGGTCTTGTCGCTGCCCTGGAGCTGGAAGTCCGACCCGATGTCGGGGAACCGGGCCCGGGTGGCGCGGACCCCGCCCACGTAGAACTGCCGGAAGTCGAGCGAGCCGACGGACGCCTTGTACTCGCCGTTCGAGGCCGCGGTCCAGCCGGTGATCGCCTTGCCGCCGGTGATCACGGGCGTCTCGCCGTTGTACGCCTGGTAGACGACCTTGTGGCCGTTGGTGCCCGAGTCGGCGGTGCCGAAAGTGACCGGACTACTGAGGGGGTAGGTGCCGCCGCGCAGGTTCACGACGATGTCGTCGGACATGTTCGCGTTGACGGCCCGGACGGCGTTCCTGGCGGCCTGGATCGTCTTGAACGCCGTGGCGGTACCGGTTCCCGAGTTGCTGTCACTGCCGTTGACCGGGTCGACGTAGAAGTTCGTCGTGGCCGCGTAGGCGGGTCCGGCGGGCAGAGCTGCTGTGAAGACGACGGTTGCCGCAGCGAGCGCTCCGACTGCTGTCGCTCTTATGCGTAGGGGTCTCATGAGTTGCATTTATCGAGGCAGTTCTGTGTAGTCGTCAAGACGATAGGCAGACCTATTTTTCAGGTAGGCAACACCGATGACATGCAAGTGTATCGCGTTTGCCCTGAAAACAGCGCATTTTGATGGGTTGTGGTCCAGGATGAGTACTACTTATTGGCTCATCTTCGTGTCGCCATCATCTTGCACCAGACGTGTCGATCCGGTCACCCTTGGCTATCCTGGCGAGTGTTCGCAACGCGCCCCGTGGGAGGTCGAGTTGGCCGGTGCAGTGCCGGAGCTGTCCGAGGTGGAGGTGGCCGACTGGCGGGCGGAGGGGGCTTCTGTCGTCGAACTGCTGTGGCGGGCCCGGCGGCTCGGGCCGGTGAGCGGGATCCGGCTGGGGGAGCGGCCGGTGGTGCTGGTCACCGACCCGGAGGCCGTCCGGCATGTCCTCGCGCGCCGGCCGGAGCGGTACGTCAAACGGTCCCACCGGATGCGGTACCTGCTCGGGGACGGGGTGCTGACCGTGGACGGCGAGCCGTGGCGCGGGCAACGGCGGCTCTTCCAGCCGCAGTTCACCGTCCAGGGCGTGCGGCGCTACGAGCGGTGCATGCGGGACGCCGTCGAGGACATCGCGCGCGCCTGGACCGAGTCCGCCGGGACCGGCCGTCCCCGTGACCTCGTCGCCGACATGCGGCGGTTCACCATCGACGTCATCTGGCGGGCCACCACCGGAGCGCCCCTCGACGACACCACCCACCGCCAGCTCCTCGCCGCCGCCCGCATCGTCGCCGCGATCGCGGCCCTCGGCCCCGCCGGCACCGCCGAGCTGGAGGACGACCTCGCCGAGGTCGACGCGGCGGCCGTCCGCGCCGTCGCCGCCGCCCGCGCCCACGGCGGACCCGGCATTCTCGACGCCCTGCTCGACGCCGTCGAACTCCCCGACCCCGACGGCCGGTTGGTGCGCGACAACTTCGTCACCTTCCTCGTCGCCGGCTACGAGACGACCGCCGCCACCCTCAGCTGGCTCCTGCTCCTCCTGCACGACCACCCCGAGCACCGGGACTGGGCGCTCGCCCAGGGGCCCGCCGGTTCGCCCGAGCGGACGGCCGCGATCCGGGCGCTGATCAGCGAGACACTCCGGCTCTACCCGGCGGCCCTCCTGCTGTTCCGCGACGCCACCGAGGACGACGACCTCCTCGGCCACCATGTCCCGGCCGGTACGACCGTCGCGCTCTGCGCCTACCTCACCCACCGCGACCCCCGCCTGTGGCCCGACCCCGAACGCTTCCTGCCTCAGCGCTTCCACGACCCGGCTCCCCGCCCCGCCCTCGGCACCTACTACCCCCTCGGTCTCGGCCCGCGCACCTGCCTGGGCGCGCAGTTCACCCTCCAGGAGATGACCCTGCTCGCCGAAGCCCTCCTGCCCGCCTTCGACTTCACCCTCGAAGGGAGGCGGCCCGAGCCGGCGTTCGACATCACGATCCATCCCGACGGGCCCTTTCTCGCGACTCTGACGGAACGGGATCCGGGTGTGTGACCGGCGTCCGGGAGACCCGCCTCGGCGAGGGGAGCCCTGGTGAGGTCCGCCCCGGTGAGGGCCGTCCCAGCACCACCCCCGCCAGCACCAGCGCCAGCCCGCCGAGTTGCCGTCCGCTCAGGCTGTCCCCCGCGACAGCCATGCCCAGCAGTACCCCGGTCACCGGATTGAGCAGCCCGATCAGGCCCACCGTCCCTGCGGGCAGGTGCCGCAGCCCCGCGAACCAGACGGCGAACGCCAGGGCCGTGGCTATCAGGGACGTGTAGCCGATCGCGAGGAGCGCCGAACCGGAGAGCGCGGGCGGGGCGCCCTCCACGGCGGCGGCGACCGGGAGGAGGAACAGGCCGCCGGCGGTGAGCTGCCAGGCGGTCGCCGCGAGGACGTCGGTACCGGAGCCCCAGTGCTTGGTCAGGACGTGCCCGAACGACGACACCAGCATCGCCGCCGCCGACGCGAGGACGCCCGCGACGCTCACGCCGTCCGCGCCGGTGAAGAGCATCAGGCACACCCCGGCGAGCCCCACCCCGGCGCCCGCGAGATGCGCGGCACGGGGACGTTCGGCGAGCAGACCCCATGCGATCAGCATCATCGTCAGCGGCGACACCGCCATCACCGTCGACGCCACGCTCGTCGGCAGGAGTTGGGAGGCGGCGTACACGAGGACGAAGAACACGCTCGCGTTCAGCAGGCCGAGGGCGGCGGAGCGGCCCCACCACACGCCGCGCGGCAGCCTGGGGCGCAGGGCCAGGAGGGCGAGGCCTGCGGGCAGGGCGCGCAGGGCCGCGCCGTACAGCGGGGAGTCGGGCGGCAGGTACTCGTGCGTCACGAAGTAGTTGGCGCCCCACGCCACCGGAGCGAGCGCGGTGAGGACGGTCCAGCGGATATTGGCTTCCATGGAAGGAATGTAGCTTCCTGGGAAGGTAAGGTGGAAGCATGCGTGAGGACATTCCCTCGGAAGAGTGGCAGGCCGAAGAAGCGGGAACCGCGGAGCGCCGGCCGCCGGACCGCGTCGCCCGGATCCAGGCGGACTGGAGACGCGAGCGGCCCGACCTCGACGTGTCACCGCAGGGCGTCATCGGCCGGCTGCACACCCTCGCGGGACGCCTGACCGGCGAACTGGGCCTGGTCTACGAGCGGTACGGCCTCGGGGAGGGCGAGTTCGACGTGCTGTGCGCGCTGCGGCGCGCCGGAGAGCCGTACGAGAGGGCACCCGGGGAACTCGCCGCGCACACCATGGTCACCACCGGCGCGATGACCAAGCGGATCGACCGGCTGGAGCGCGCCGGGCTCGTCACCCGGCGGCGGGCCACCGACGACCAGCGCGGGCGCATCGTCGCGCTGACACGCCCCGGACGCGAGCTGATCGACCGGGCCTTCACCGACCACATGCGCAACGAACGCAAGCTCCTCGACCTCATGACCCCCGCCGAGGCGGCCGTCCTCGAACAGCTCCTCGCGGCCTGGCTCGACCGGCTCGACGGCGACCATCCCGGCAGCCCCTGAGAGCGCCCCGTGGTTTCACGGGATGCGCACTCGTTCTCACCGATTCTTTAGATTTCAAAAGCTACGCTCGCGGTCAAGCAGAGCGGCCGACGACGGCCCCACGCCCGAGGCGCTCGCGTGTTCCACCCCCACAGGTACAGGAGACAGCCGTGCGCGACGGCGACGTAGTGGTGATCGGCGGCGGTTACGCCGGAGTCCGGCTGGCCAAGGGGCTGGACGCCACCTCGCGGGTCACCCTGGTGGACCGCAAGGAGGTCTTCTTCCACCGGATCGCCTCCCTGCGCGCGGGCGTCCAGCCCGACTGGACCGCGACCCCCTTCATCCCCTACGACCGGCTCCTCACCCACGGCCGGCTCGTCGTCGGCAAGGCCGTGCGCATCGACACCGACGCCCGGTACGTCGTCCTCGCCACCGGCGAACGCATCCCCTACGACGTGCTGGTCCTCGCCACAGGCGCCGACTACCCCGAGCCCGCGCGGTTCATCGGGACCACCGTCGACGAGGCCGCCAAGGGGTTCACGGCCCACCAGGAGAAGATCGCCTCGGCGGACCACGTCCTGGTCGCCGGCGGCGGCCCCTCCGGCGTCGAACTCGCCGCCGAGATCCGCCTCGCGCACCCCCGCACGCGCGTGACGCTCGCCCACGCCGGAGACGCGCTCCTCAGCTCCACCGGCAGCACCTGGGCCGGCCGCCGGGCGCGCGCCTGGCTGGAGGCCCACGACGTCGACGTCCGCCTCGGCTCCTTCATGTCCCCCGGCAACGAGTTCGGCGTCTTCAAGGACGGCCGGGGCGGCACCGTCGAGGCCGACACCTGCTTCTGGGCCACCGGCATCACCCCCAACACCCTCTGGCTGCGCCTCGCCGGGCGCGGCGACTGGCTCAACCCCGCCGGGCACATCAAGGTCGACCGCGCGCTGCGGGTCACCGGACTGTGCGACGTCTTCGCCGTCGGCGACGTCAACGACGCGGCCGACCACAAGATCACCCAGACCGCCATCGCGCAGGCCGACGTCGCCGTCCACAACATCCGCACCCACCTCGCCGCACCCGGCCGCCACCGCAAGGAACCCCGCTCCTACCGCCCCGCCCACCGCGTCCCCCTCATCGTCCCCTTCGGCGGCGCCGACGGCCTCACCCTCCTGCCCGTCCCCGGCGGCGAGAGCGCCGTCCTCGGCAGCCGCACGACGACCGTCGCCAAGGCGCGGACGCTGATGACGCCGTACATGCGCAGGCAGCTGGGGTACACGGCGGCGTGAGAGCGCAAAAGGGCCGCCCCGTGAAGGTTCACGGGGCGGCCCTGGTGTACCGCTACTTCTTGATCCCGCACGGCGCCTTGCAACGGTCGGCGTGCCGGGCCTTCGCGCCCGGAAGGTGAAGACGGGCGGCGATGTGCAGCAGGAAGAGCGCGGGGCCGGACGAGTTCTCCCCGTCGCGGTGCCGGTTCTCGGTCATGTCCTTCTCCCTTCGACCCCGCTCACGCGGGCTCGTGATCGCTCACGAGTCTTCGGCACCCGCCGTCCCGGCCACATGGGGCCGATGTCCCGACGTGGTCCCGTGCTCCGCCGGGAAAGCCGCCTGCACGACGGTCCCGGCCCCGTCGCTGGTCAGCGCGAACGCGCCGCCCAACTCCTCCGAACGCTCCGCCATGGAGCGCAGCCCCACCCCCGTGCAGTGCTCGTGGGTGGGGAAACCGTCCCCGTTGTCCGTGATCCGCAGACCGACCTCCCCGTCCGTGACCGTGACCAGCGCCCGCGCGCGGTCCGCGTGCGAATGCCGCACCACGTTGTTGAGCGCCTCGGACGCGATCCGATACACCGCGACCTCCAGCGCGGCCGGCAGCGCGGGCAACGGGTCCGGTTCCACCCCCACCGAGATCCGCAGACTGCGGCTGCTGAGCTGCTCCGCGAGCTGCCGCAGCGCCCGCGCGAGATCAGCCCCGTCCAGCGCGGCCGGCGCCAGCCCGTCCGTGATGTGCCGCAGCTCCCGGATCGCGTACCCGATCCCGTCCGACACCCCGGACAGCGGCTCGGCGACCTGCGGCGCAGCCCCCCGCCGCACCGCGTCGACCTGGAGCCGCAGCCCCGACAGCGCCGGACCCAGCCCGTCGTGCAACTCGTGCCGCAGCCGCCGCCGCTCCTCCTCACGCGTATGGACGATCCGCTCCCGGCTGCTCTTCAGATCCTCGTACAGCCGCAGCGAGGCCAGCGCCGGCCCGGCCTGCTGCGCCAGCACCTGCACCGCCTCCCGGTCCTGCGGATCCAGCGCCAGCTCACCCGGTCGCGGCGACACGTCGAGACGGCCCGTCTCCTCGCCCTGGTAGAGGATCGGGAACCGCTCCGACCGGGGCCCCGGACTCCCCACCCGCACCAGCTCGCGCGGCCCCTCCCGGCTGTCCACGACGACCGACGCGCACGGCAGACCCAGCGTGTGCACGACCGCCCCCGCCAGCAACTGAGGCGTCTCCCCGGGATCGACCGCCCGGCTCAGCGCCTTCGCGAGACCCCTCACCACCTGATAGGGCTGCGCGCGCGAACCGTAGAACCAGCGGTCCGTCAGCCGCGCCGACCACCGCGCCGCCGGCCGCAGCAGCAGCCCCAGCAGCAGACCCAGGGCCAGCGCGGGAAGGAGCTTCGCGAGGTTCTCGTGATGCGGGCCGAGATCCAGCAGCAGAAGGACCGCCACCGTGCACTCGACGAGTATCAGCAGCGTCAGCAGCAGCGCCGTCAGCAGCCGCCGGGCCGCCCGGTCGAGCGCCCAGGTACGCGCGCGCACGTGCACACAGCACAGCGCGATCGGCCACAGCGCGGACGCCCCGTACGCGAGCACCTTCTCCAGCGGCTCGGGAATGACCTCGCTGAGCAGGATGCGCGCACACCACGCCGCGTACGGCACGTTCACCCAGTACGTCGCCCGCCGGAACTCCCGGGACACGACCATGCGGACGACCATCAGCAGCAGCGCGGCACCCAGCAGCACGTTGGTGGCGTTGTCGTCGACCCACCGGGTGACCGGCGAGGTCCAGCGCCAGAAGTCGGCCCACCCGCCCCGCGTCAGCGGATTGACGACGCTCATCCGCTCGTCGATCTCCTGGCTCCACCGGTAGCCCTGCTGCGCGACCGCCACCACCAGCAGGACCCCGACATACCCGCGCGCCCACCGGCTGCCCAGCCGGCCGGTGGGCAGCCACAACGGCTGCGTGTAGAGGAGCATCAGGAACAGGACGAAGTAGAGCATCCCGCTGACGAACAGCAGCCCGCTCAGCGCCCTCGGCGCATAACCCAGGAGGATCATCAGCTGAAGGACGTAGAACAGCATCCCGGTCACGCCCGTGCACAACAGGAACCAGCCGAAGACGACCCCCGAACCACGGGCGACGAACACCATCCCGGACAGCGCGAAACCGACGGTCAGGAACATGCCCTGGGCCGCGTAGTGGAACTCCGGGAAGTCGGTGACGCGGTCGAGGTGGGTGAGCGCCACCACCATCCACGCCACCCCCGTCAGCGCCGCGACCGCGCACACCAGGTACGCCGGAAGCAGCTCACGCCCCGTACCCGGCGCCTTGGTGCCGTTCGCTGCCGCGCCCATACCCACTCCTCGCCGTCGCCGACCGGATCAGGCCAGCCTCTCCCGCCCGCTGTCCCGGACGCATGAGGCACCGGTCCCGACCCGCTACTGCTCCTCGCCGAGCCCGGCGTCCCGCGCGCGGGCGACGGCTTCCGCGCGGGTGGCGACGTGGAGCTTCTCGAAGATGTGGGTGACGTGATTGCGGACCGTCTTCTCGGAGAGCACCAGCTCCCGGGCGATCCGCCGGTTGTCGAACCCCCGCGCGATCAGCGCGAGGACCTCGCACTCGCGGCTCGTCAGCGCGGGGAACAACTGCTCGGCGTCCCTGCGGCGACTGCCCGCGACCAGCGAACTCAGCCGCGCCGCCACCCCCGCCCCGAACACCGCCCCGCCCGCCGCGACCGTCTGCACCGCGTGCAGAACCTCCTCGGCGGGCGCGCCCTTGACGATGTAGCCGCGCGCGCCGGCCTGGAGCGCGGCCAGGAGGTCGCCCTCGTCGTCGGACATGGTGAGGGTCAGCACCGGCAACCCCGGATGCTCCTCGGCGAGCGCCCGGATCGCGGAGATGCCGGAACCGTCGGGCAGCCCCAGATCCATGATCACGACGTCCGGGAGATGCGCCGACACCGCCCCCGGCACCTGCGCGACAGTCTCCGCCTCCGCCACGACCACCACCTCGCCGAGACTCTCCAACGCCGACCTCAGCCCGCTGCGGAACAGTGGATGGTCCTCGACGACAAGCGCCCGCAGCACGGACCGGTCCGCGGGCGATGCGGCATCCTCGTTCACATTCGAAAGGTAAGCCCGGTGGGGGTGAGTCGGCATATTTTCGGGTGGGGGGTCGTGTTTCGCTGGGTGGGGCGGGGGTGGTACCTCACATGTCATGTGGTGCGGTCTCTCTAGGGTGGTACCTCACATGTCATGTAGTGCGTTCTCTTCCGGGTGGTACCTCACATGTCATGCGGCAGCCGCCCTTTTCCAGGTGGTACCTCACGCATCACACAGCGCCCGCCCTCACGGCATCACCAGCACCGCCTTCACCGCCTCCCCCCGCACCGCAGCCGCCCCCGCCTCCTCGATCCCCTCGAACGGGAACACCGACACGATCGCGTCCACAGGCAACCGTCCCGCCAGATACAGCTCCACCAGCGCCGGTATGAACACCCGGGGCACCACGTCCCCCTGATTCACCCCCACCACCCGAGGCCCCCGGTCCAGCATCCCCGGCACGTCGAACGCTGCCTCCGTCCCGGCCGGCGGCGCTCCCACCACCCCGCACACTCCGCTCACCGCGAGCCCGTCCACCGCCTGCCGCAGCACCCTCGGCACCCCGCTCGTCTCCAGCGCCCGCTCGGCACCCCGCCCGCCCGTCAGATCTCGGACGGCGTCCAGCGGGTCGTCCTCGTCCGGGTTCACGGTGTCGGTCGCCCCGAGCCGTCGCGCGAGCGCCAGTCGGCGGGGGTCCGGGTCGACGGCGATCACCCGCGTCGCCGCCGTCAGCCGCGCCGCCATCACCGCGGCCAGCCCTACCGACCCCACGCCGTACACGGCAAGGGTGTGCCCCGCCTCGGGCCGCAGCACGTTCAGCACCGACCCTGCCCCGGTCTGCACCCCACACCCCAGCGGCGCCAGCACCTCCGGCGGCAGCCCCGCGGGCACGGGGACGACATTGCGCTCACCGGTCAGCGCGAGCGTCGCGAACGACGACTGCCCGAAGAAGTGCCCGTGCAGCACCTCCCCGGCATACCGGCCCGTCCCGGACACCGTCGCGCTGCCGTCCAGCCGGCTCCCGCCGAACAGGTTCAGCGCGGGCCAGTGCACACACCGCACCGGCCGCCCGGTCAGACACGCCGGGCACCCGCCGCAGGACGCGAAACTCATGACGACGGTGTCCCCGGGCACCACCGACGTGACCCCCGCCCCGACCGCCTCCACCACCCCGACCCCCTCGTGCCCCAGCACCGCCGGGACGGGGAAGGGGGTGTGACCGGCCCGGACACTCAGGTCGGTGTGACAGATCCCGACGGCCTGGACCCGCACCAGCACCTCGTCGGGACGAGGCTCGTCGACGTGGATCTCCTCCAGGGCGAAGGGGGCGTCATGGGAACGGACTACGGCGGCGGTGGCGGTGCGCATGGGGGGCTCCGGATGGGGGCGGGTGCTTTGGGGAGGGGCGCGGTGTGAGGTATCACGTGTCATGCGCCGCGGCGGGCGGCGGGCGGCGGGCGGTGTCATGTGT
>DATCQX010000879.1:0-43890 GCA_036569285.1 Streptomyces sp. | reverse complement strand
CGCAGGCGATCGCCACCGCCAGGACGGCGCTCGGCACCATGTACCAGTACGGCGGGGACTGCAAGCCCCCCTTCGACCAGGCCCGGAACAACGGCTGCGACTGCTCCAGCCTCATGCAGTTCGCGTGGGCCTCAGCCGGGGTGAACCTCCCCCGGGTCACCTTCGACCAGGTCAAGTCCGGTACGCACGTCACTGACGTGTCCCGGCTGGCGCCGGGTGACCTCGTGTTCACGCCCGGATCGGACGGAAGCGCCTCCGCCCCCGGCCATGTTGGCATGTACATAGGAAACAACGAGGTCATCGAAGCGCCGCGCACGGGAAAGCCCGTTCGGATCACCCCGCTATCGCAGTGGACAGGGTCCGCCGGTCCCATGAACACCATCGTTGAGATGCGGCACGTCGGATAGGTCCTCGTGTAGGTTCCGGTTGGCTTGTCAGCCGGACAACGTCCCATTGCTCCTGTGTCTGTGCTCATTGGAGGTTCCCGTGACCGTGCCCGACAACTGGCCCGAGCGCAGTCGCGTCGATCCCCACCTGCTGATCCTGCCCCCCACCGTCCTGCGGGATTCGCACCCGGACGTAGACCTGGTCCGACTCGCCAACAGCGCTGCGCGCAAGCAGCTGTTCGAGCCGCGTGCCGCAGGCGGCACCCCTCAGCGGGATCAGTGAGTTGTCGATCTGACAGATCGGCCGGATGACGTCACCGACGAAGTCCGGCCGAAACCTACACCGCGGCTGGAGCCGGGGTCCGCTCAGGCGGGCCTCGGCTCCTTTGCTGTTCCACCGCGCGGTGCAGAACTTCTTCCCGCCAGCTGTCACACCCCGGGGCTCTTCGACACCTCTATGTGCATCCGCCGAACTCCGACCGATGCCACCTGGAGCCGTCCCATGCCCGAGTCCCCGCACACCGCCCCGCTCAGCAGCAAGGCCGACCGCCGATGACTACGAACGACGTGATCGACGAGGTCATCTCCGGCGTCGGCAACCTGCCCGAGCTCGCCCGGCAGGCCCCGTCCTGGGCCATGACCAACCTGTGGTGGGTCGTCCCTTGCGCCCTCGTCATCGCCATCACCGTCGGCGTGGTGCAGCGGCTGATGAGCCGATCCACACTGAGCAACCGCACCGCGTTCGAGGTGCTCCCCACCAACGGCTTCGACCCGGCGCTCGAGGACGTCCTGCGCTTCGCGAAGCAGATCGCGCGGGCCCAGCGCAGCACGTCCCGCTGGGCGTTGCCGGCCCGCGGCACTGCGATGCGCGTGCGGCTGATGTCCGTCGGGGGGCCGCTGACCCTTCGCGTCGAAGGGCCCGCCCGCGCCACGACCGTGCTGCGCCACCAGGGCTACGCCCAGTGCGAGCTGCGCGCGGTCACCGGCCAGGAGAGCAAGCCCGAGCGCCCGAAGATCCGGCTCGGCGTCCACAACGACGGCACCGGCACCTCAGCCGCCGCGGCCTGACCGCCCGCACGAAGGAAACGATCATGAGCAAGTCGTCCGATGCGGCCGTGAGCCTGTCGAAGAACACCCCGCCGGCCGCCGAGCGCCGACTCCACGTCGCACGCGCCGAACTGGCCCTGGCGCTGCCGGACCACCTCGCCCTGCGGGACGTCCCCTTGAAGCCCGACCCGCTCGAGGCCCTCGCCGCCGCGGTCGCCGATGTCCGCGCCTCTCTCCAGGAGCGAGCCGACCTCGTCCTGGACCTGGTCCCCGTCGCCGCGGGCAAGGTCGCCCGCCGGCGCAGCCGTCTCCTGGCCGCCGCCCGGCGCTCGCCGAACGACATGCCGTCCATCCCCGGCATGCCGCGCCAGGGCGGAGGCAGCTCCGGCTTCAGCCTCGACCGGCTGTCCTCGATCGGCTCGGAGATCGCCGCCGAGATGCGCGGTGCACAGGCCAAGCGTCCTTCCGCGGGCAGTCGCCCCCGGGCGCAGCGCATGCTGAATGCGACCGACATGAAGGCCGCGATGGGGAAGTTCCACCCGGGCGTCGACCCGGTCTTCGACCTTCAGCTGCTCCTGCGCACCTGCTCCACCGACCCGCATCGGCCGCGTCTTCTACTGGACCAGCTCCTCGCGGCCCTGGAGGGCTGGGCGGGCGACAACTACCTGCGGCCTGTCGGGCTGAACCTCGGCCTCACTCGGCTGCGCGCCGACTCAGTGTTCTACCGTCAGCACTTCGACCGGCGCTTCGAGACGGGGCTCTTCGCTCCGCGCCGACGTGGGTGGGTGACCGGGGAGGAGATCGCCGGCCTGCTGAAGCCCCCCACGAAGCACAACTCGGCAGCGAACGTGATGCGCTCCGGCGGTGTGGTCCCGCCACCCCACCCGGGACTTCCCTCGTGGACCGGCCAGCCCGACCTTCTGCCGCTCGGCTGGGTCTCCCGGCCGGGCGGCGGAGAGCGCCTGGCCGGCATCCCGCTGCGCTACCTGCTCTTCGCCCTGTTCCTCGGCAAGGCCGGTTACGGCAAGACGGAGATGTCGCTGGTCCAGGCGATCGCGCTGGCCCACAACGGGCACGGGATCTTGTTCCTGGATCCGCATGGGGACGGCTGGCAGAGGGCCCGGCCGTACCTCGCGCACCGCGAGCTCGCGCCGAGGATCTGGGAGATCGACCTGACCTCGCCCGACATGGACGCCAAGGTCGCGTCCTGGAACCCGCTGTCGATGCAGAACCGCAAGGAGGAGGACATCCCCGACATCGTCCAGTACGTGGTGACGGGCTTCTCCAGTGCGCTGAACTGGAGCGACTCGGCAGGCCGTGCCAAGACGATCCTCACCCGCTCGGTCGAGTCGCTTGTCGAGCTGTCCCTGCTGCTGGCGAAGGCCGGCAAGCCCGAACTCGCGCCCACGATCTTCCAGATCCGCACGATCTTGACCGACGAGGAGTGGCGCGATGCGGTCGTCCCCTACCTGTCGAAGAACCTGCGGGACTTCTGGGAGAAGACCTACAAGAAGTACCCGGGCGAGGCGACGCCGGTCGTCACGAACATCATCGAGCGTCTCGACAGCAGCAACGCTGTGAAGGCGTTCCTGGGATCGAGCCTGTCCACCTACGACATCCGCACCGCGATGGACCAGGGCAAGGTCGTCTTCATCTGCCCGTCGGGCACGGGTGACACCGACCGGATCGTGTCGTGCTTGCTGATCTACGACCTGTTCCGGGCGGGGCTGTCGCGCCGGGACATACCCGTGGCGGACCGCAAGGACTTCTACTGCTTCATCGACGAGCTCACCGCGGTCGACGGGGCGAGCAAGGGCACGTTGGCGGCGATCGCCGAACAGCTGCGCAAGTTCCGGGTCAAGCTCTTGGCGATGACGCAGATGGCGCAGCGTCTGACCCCGACGACCAGGCAGGGGCTGCTGCAGAACCTGTCGGTGCTTTCGACGACCGCCAGCGACGTCGACGAGGCGATGCTGGTGACCCGGCGCTGGGGCAAGAAGGTCGAGCCGGACACCATCACCGCCCTGCGGCCGTACAACTATGTGATGTCGGTGACCCTGGCCGACGGGCGCACCGATCCGTTCCGGGTGCGGGGTGCCAGCGTCGAGGAGCTGTACGAGGACTACCACCGTCCCGACGATCTGCCGAAGCTGTCGGCGTCCGTCGACCAGAACCTGCGCCGGCGCCCGGTGCGGGACATCCTCGACGACCTCCGTCGGCTCGACAACCGGATCATGCGTGCCCTCGCCTCGATCCAGGTGCAGCCGGACGATGACGACGACGTGCCCCGCGGCCGCGACGAGGAACGCGTCGCAGACGACACCGAGGCCCCGGTTGAGGAGGGGCCCGAGAGCGGGCGGGTCCGGATCAGCAAGGACCCCGGCACCGTGATCAGCGGCCCGCACGACGAGGAGCCGCCGTACGACGAGGAGGAGCCGCCGTACGACGAGGACGACGGCCCGGCCGGCGGCTCGGTGGTCGTATGAGCACGATCACCGACGCCCCTGCTCCGAGCGTGGAGCAGCGCGCGAGCTTCCACTCCATCGGCACCCGGGTGCTCCATGTGCTGTACCAGCACCGGGTGATGTCCACCGATCAGCTGCAGCGGCTGCTGCTGCCGACGGCGAGCGCCTCCTACCTGCGCCGTCAGCTGCGCGGCCTCCTCGCGGCCGGCCTGGTCCAGCGCATCTGGGCCAGCCACCAGCCCCAGGCCGGGCAGGGAGAACGCAAGACGCGGCGCCCGACCAAGCCGCCGTACCTGTGGTTCCTGACCGAGGAGGGCGCACAGTCCGTGGAGGACGGAGGGGAGCTTCAGCCCCGGCCCTACCGCATCACGCCGGAGGCGGTCGCCGGTGCCCGGCAGCTGCACACCCTGGCCGTCAACGAGACCGGCATCGCCTTCACGACGCACGCGGCTCGCCTGGGGCACGAGTGCGGGCCGCTCGACTGGACACCGGAGGTCGCCCACCGGATCCGGGACGGGCAGCGCCGTTTCGAGGACGACCACGTCATCAGCGACGCGGTACTGAGCTACGTGCATGTGCGCCGGGGACAGCGGGCGATGATGACGCTGTTCCTGGAGCTGGACCGCGCCACGATGACGGCCGCCCGGCTGGCGGCCAAGATCGCGGCGTACGGCCGGATGCACGAGTACGTGCCGCAGCACCCCGACCGGGCCCGCCGGTCGGCGGCGTCGACCAGGCCGGCGTGGCAGTACACCTACCCCGTCTTCCCCCGGCTCCTGGTGGTCTTGGACGGCAGGCCCTCGCCCACGCTCGCCTCCCGGCTCGCCGCACGGACCGAAGACCTCTACACCCTGACCCGGGCGGATCCGCGGCTCTCGCGGCTGGCCGGCCGGCTGTCGATCGGCGTGACCACGCTGCAGCTCTTGCAGGAGCGCGGCCCGTTCGAGCCGATCTTCACGCCGCTCCTGCGCGGCACTCCCGAGCAGCGGCCTCCGCTGACCGACCTGTACCTCAAGACCGCTCAGTGAGTCGGCGCGGCCCGCCCGGCCGCGCCGCCACCGCATGAAGGACACCAGCCCATGACCATCGCCACGGTGGAAGACGCGCCGCCCGAGGGCGGCAGCATGATCCAGCTGACCGAGATCCTGCACCGCAGCGCCAAGTTGAGGCAGCGCCGCTTCGAGATGCTGCCGATGCGCGGACCGGGCAGTCCGTTCACCGAGCCCCAGGGGCGCAAGCCCGGCGACGTGACCGCCCCGGAGGAGCTGTCCGACCTCATCTCGTCGATGTCGGTCGTGGGCATGCTCGAACCCGTCCTCGCGGAAGAGATTACCGTCGCCGGCCGCGCCCCGACCATCCGCCTGGTCACCGGCGAGCGCCGCCTGCGGGCCATGCGCTGGGGTGCCCAGAACCTGCCGGACAACCCGCACTTCGCGGCGCTGGCCGCCGTTGTGTGCCCGGGTCCACTCAGCGACGAAGAGCGGCATATGTGGAGGTTTGTGGAGAATTTCGCCCGCGAGCCTCTGCGCCCGGGCGAGCAGGCAGCTGCCCTGATGTACCAGCGGTGCGCCGTGCTGGTCGGCAAGCTGCTGCGGGCCGGCAAGCCCGTCCCGGGCCACGTCTACGCCATCACCGACAGCGTCGAGCGCTTCAAGGCGCTGGAGAAGATCCGCGGTACGGACCAGAGCTGCGCGGCACCCTGGACCGAGGTTCTCAGCCGTCTCGGCCTCCAGCTCACCGAGCGCAAGGCCACCGAACTCGTGCGCGCCTTCCGGGAGCTGCCCCGGGAGTTGACCGAGGAGATGGACGAGGAGGCCGTCCGGCTCAACACCAGGATCAAGTTCGCGGCGCTGCGCCGAGGGCGGGAGGCCGCGGCGGCCGGCATCTGGGCGGCGCTGAAGGGCAGCAGCCGACTGCACCTGCTGCCCAGTGCCGTCGACATCGGCCTGACGGCACCGGAACTCGAGCCCGACGAGGTGATCGAGGCCGCGGAGGAGCGCCTGGAGCGGGCCAACGCCGGCCGCCGCCGCGCGCTCACCCGCGTACCCGAGCCCCTCAGCCCCGCCGACACGGACACCGACGGAACGGACGACGCCCAGGAGGAGATCCAGGGCACCGAGCCCGACGGCGAGGTCGAGCGCCCAGTTGTCGCCGCCGTCCCCGCTCCCCCCGCGCAGGAAACGCCACGGACTCCCCCTCCGGCTCCCGCGGCGGACTCCCAAGTGGTCCGCAGCGCCCTTGACGGACTCCGCGGCCTGCTGGCCGAGGTCCGCGCGGGACGTGAAGTCCCCCGGTACGACCGCGGGTCACTGCGCCTGGCGCTCCGCGAACTCGAACAGCACCTGGCCGACGCCGCCAACCCCACCCCGATCCAAGAGAGCGAGACCGCCGCATGACCACCGTTTCCCTTCAGATGCCCCGAGTCGGCCAGCCGCTGCCCCTGCCCGGCCGCGGCTGCGACTGCCGCGCCTGCGCGTTCTGGGCCGGCCCGGACGGCCGGGGCGGCCCGGCGACCGTCGAGCCGCTGTGCTCGGGCAGCAACTCGGACTGCTCGTACTGCGGCTGCTCCGCGACCGAGGCGGGCTCGCCCTCCGGTGCGTGCGGAGGCTGCCCGATCCGCTGCGGATCACGTACGGACATCGCGCAGTGGATGGGCGATGTGGGCGGCACCCTCACGTTCGACGACATCACCATCGACGGCGTCCTGCCGGAGCTCCCGGCCTTCATCCCGATGACCGACGGCTCGGCCGTCACCCAGCTGGACGCCAGCCTGCGCTGGCCCGCGTACGGGGTTGGCCTCCGCCGGGTCTTCTCCCCTGACACCCACTCGATCTACCCGCGCTTCGCCGGCAAGCAGGCCCGTGAGGTCCTCGCCCTGCGCGAGGGCCAGAAGGCTATCCTCGTCGGCTACGGCGAGGACCCGCTGGTCGAAGCGCTCTGGACGTACCGCAAGCGGGACGGCCTGGTGGAGGAGATCGCCGCCCAGGGCTGGGACCTGGTGCTCGCCCCGAACTATTCGATCTACGGCAACTGGCCGCGGACCGAACACCTGCTCAACATGCGCCGGTGCCTTCTGATCGCCCAGGAGCTCGCCGACGCCGGGGTGGCCACCGTGCCGAACATCTACTGGTTCCGGCTGGAGGACCTCAAGCGTTACACCTCCTGGATCGAGGACGCGCCGCCGCCGGCGATCGCCGTCAACCTGCAGACCGTCAGGGAGAACTCGAACTGGGACACGTGGGCGCTGCCCGGGCTCTACTGGCTGGCGGAGAACCTGCCGGCCGACATGCCGATCATCCTCACCGGCCTGTCTCGGATCGACAGGATCGCCCAGGTGGTCGCGCTCTTCGGTAACCGCCTGACCCTGGTCAGCCAGAATCCCCACCAGTACGCCTTGCACGGCGCGATCATGACCGCGAACGGCCGTGAGGACGTCCACGCGCGACCGGGCGACGCCTTCGCCTCCACGGTCCAGTTCATGGCCTCGCTCCTGCCGCCCCGCTGAGCAGCCGTCACACGAGGGCCCCGCGCGGCACCTCTATCTACCAACCCCGGGCCAGGGCTTCCAGTACCCGGCCTCGACCGGACACCTGCCACCACGGTCCGGCCGCGAACAGGCCTGAACGCCCGGCCACCGGCACCCCCACCCGAAGGGACACCGACGATGCACGCGTACGACGCTCTCAGGGCCGCCCGGCCCGACTGGTTCACGAACACACCCGGCGGAATCGACATCGAGACCTCCTCCGACGCGGTCGCCCGCGCCGGAGGCGTCATCTACCAGGACACGAGGCGGATCGTGCTCTGCGACGCCGTGACCTTCCCCGGCGGCCGGCCCGGCACCTACCTGCGCACGATGAGCGCCTCCCCCGAGCCCGGCGCCGCCGTCCTCCCGGTGCTCCCCGACGGCAAACTCGTGCTCGTCGAGCACTTCCGGCACGCCACCCGTTCCTGGCACCTGGAAGCTCCCCGCGGGTTCGGCGCAGCGGGTCTGACCTCAGCCGACACCGCGGCCAAGGAACTGGGCGAGGAGATCGGCGCGCACGCCCCCGAGCTGCTGGCCCTCGGCCAGGTCCACCCCGACACCGGCGCCCTGGGCGACGAGGTCCGCCTCTTCGCCGCGCTGATCGCTTCGGTCGGTGCACTCGCCGCCTCCGAAGGCATCCGCAAGGCGATCACCGTGACGTTCGAGGAGGCGGAAGGGATGGTCCACGACGGCCAGATCACCGACGGCCTGACCATCGCCCTGTTGTATCGGGCCCGGCTGCACGGCCTGGCCGCCCCTGCTGCTCCCCTGTACACCGGTGCGAAGCCTGCCGGGCGGCACAGGGCGGTGGCCGGCGTGTGATCGACCGCGCCGTGCCCGCTCCCGGAGCCGCCCGCCGACCGATCCCGGTCGGCGGGCGGTCGCGCTTCCCGGCGCGGGCGGAGATTTCTCCCCAGGTCTCGGTCACACGGAGGCCGGGTTCGACACCTCTATCCCTCGAACCCGGAAAAGGAGGGCTTCCGCCATGTCGACACCCCCCGAGCCACAGCCGACAAGCACTGAAACCGACACCGAGACCACCTGGAAGCTGTGGATCCTGATGGTCTGGCACCCCGCCCTGGGGATGCCCGTCGACCCCGTCGCCGTCCTCGCACTGGACACCGCCGAGGACGCAGAGCCCGCGCAGCACGTCGTCTGGGTGCCCCTGGTCTACGACGAGGCCAACCCCTGGCGTGAGCGGCTGGCCGAGGGAGTTTCGCCCGAGCGGATCGCCCGGTGGGAGGCCGAGGCGGGCGCATGCCAGATCGCCGCGGCCGACCTGCCCGAGGGCGCCCTGGACCTGCGGCACGCCGCTGATCTCCTCCTGGACGAACTCCTCGGCGAGGTCATCCCGGCACTGCCTCCGCGGACCGGTGCGTGATGGGCACCAACTCCAAGAGCAGCCACGAGTCCTACGCCATCGCACCGGCCGGCGCTCCGGAGATCGTCGAGGGGGCTGAGGGCGTCGGGCTGGCCGTCGCACCGGCGGAGCCCGAGCTCAGCGACGGCCTCGTCAAGGCCGCGACCGACCTGATGGTGGCCATGGACAACCTGGACGCCCTCGCCGTCGGCAACGGCGTGGCGACCGGCAACTACCCGGAGCTGCCCGACGACCCGGTCGAGCGGTACGACATCTTCGCCGACCAGATCAAGGCCGCCCGGGAGGCCATCGAGCAGATGAAGGCGGAGGGCGCCTCCGAGGAAGAGGTCAAGGCGCAGCTCGACGCCCTGCGCGCGCAGTCCTTGGCCTACCTCAACGCGCTCGACCCGGAAGAGCTGCAGCAGATCGCCGCGGCCAAGGGGTTCGAGCACCCGGCCCTGGTCGGCCTGTCCGGGAAGAGCCAGCACCCCCTCGTCCACTGGCTCGACCCGTACTACAACGACGACATCCCGTCCAAGCAGAAGATCCAGGCCGCCGCGCAGAAGAGATACGAGCAGCTCGCGGCCGGACAGACGGTCGGCGGGATGACCCTGGCCGATCTCCAGCAGATCGAGGGCACCAGCGGAGTCCCCGAGGCGCCGGCCGGAACGTGGTCGGCGACGCCGGACCAGTTCAAGGCCGCGGTGGACGCGTGGACCCAGGCGAGCCACGAGGCGGCGTACGCCAAGGGGGTGCTGGACAGCGACAAGCTGAAGAACCTCCTCGACGCGGAGAAGCAGGTCCTGACCGCGCACTCGCCCGACACCCCCGACCTGGAGACGCAGAAGAATCAGATCCAGGTGTGGACCGGCGACCCCCTCGCGGTCGCCAAGATCAACCAGTCGACCGTGATGCCGCTGGTCCAAGAGGCCGTGGCTTCGGGGGAGATGTCCCTGACCGAAGCCCAGCACCTCAAGCCGGTCGAGCTCGTGGGGCTGCTGCGCACGGGGACGCCCGAGGCTGAGAAGGAGGCGCTGAAGGCGACCGCTCAGGCACGGAAGGACCAGCTCAAGGCGCTCGACGACGCCCTGGACGTCCATCAGGGCGGCAAGCAGGACATCCACACCGAGCTGACGCTGCCCGACCTGGCCGGCAACCCCGAGGCAGCGGCTCAGGTCGCCTCCTGGGCGAAGAGCACCGGCGAACTGCACACGCTGCAGCAGGAGGCGCAGGGGTGGATCCACGAGACCCTGCAGTCTCCCGTCGACATCGGCTTCGCCAACCCCGCGCTCCTCAACACCCACCAGGTCGACCCGAAGGCGCTGACCACCGAGTTCAATGCCTGGGCGAAGAACCAGAAGGTCGGTGACCTGCGTGCGGTGGCCGGCGAACTGGGGATGCCGGACCCGGGCAAGGCCAACCGTGCCCAGCTTCAGGGCTACATCGCCGCCAGCTTCAACCCCGCGCTGGACAAGGACGCGATCAACGCGAAGGTCCAGGCGGCAGCGGCCAAGAAGCAGGCGGCTGCGGCCGCCAAGGCCGCGTCCCCGCTCGCCTCCGACGAGGCGGTCAACGCCCTCAAGTCCAAGCTCGCAAGCAGCACGGGCACTGCGTCCGCCCCGCCTGCGGGAGGTGCGGGTGCCGGCGGCCTGACCCAGGAGAGCAAGGTCGAGGCCGCGATCAAGATGGGCGCCAGCCCCGTGCAGGCGCAAAAGCTGGCCCAGGCCGCCACTTCGGGACCGACGAAGCCGATCCCGAAGGCCCCCAAGAAGCCCGCCGCTCCGGGATCGTTCAACGGCAAGGTCCAGGCGCTGATCGCCGGCCTCCAGCAGGTCAAGGCCACCGCCCAGGACGTGCCGGCCCGGATCGACTCCGACGTCGTCGGCTCGTGGGACTTCGGTGCCGGGACGCCCGCCAACCTGGGCGGCACCTACAGTAAGACGCTCCACTCCGCGCCGGACGGCTCCAGCTGGCTGTTCAAGGCGGACCACAACGGCGGGGTGATCGCCCACTCGGAGGCCGCCGCCTCCCACGCGCTCTCGCTGGGCGGCGTCCCGGCGGTCCCGGTGTACGTCAAGGAAGTCGGCGGCAAGGTCGGCAGTGTCCAGCCGATGCTCAAGGGCGCCAGTCACTTCGCCACCGACCCGAGCAAGTGGTCGCAGTCGGACATCGATGCGATCGTGCGCTCCCACGTCGGCTCCTGGATCGTCGGCGACCACGACGGCCACCAGGCGAACGTACTGCGGACCGCGTCGGGCGGCCTGGTTCAGATCGACCGAGGGCAGGCGTTCAAGCACTGGGGCACTGACAAGCTCTCCCTCGGCTACGCCCCCTCCGGCGGCGGGTCGTACGACCCGGTCCACCAGAAGCTCTACTCCGCGGCGCTCAGCGGCGGCCTGGCCGACGGCGTCAAGGTGAATCACGCCGTTGTGCAGCCGGTGATCAAAAGCTTCGAGTCGATCCCGGACAGCCAGTGGCGCTCCATGCTGCACTCCACCGCTTACGAGGGCGCGAAGGCCGGCAGCGGCGTGCACTGGGTGCCCGCGATGCGCAAGCAGGCCGCCAAGAAGCACGGCATCGCGGCTGCGAAGGTCAGCACCGAGCAGATCGCCGAGGCGTTCCTCGACCACGCCGTCGAGCGCAAGCAGAACCTCCGCAAGGCGTTCGCGGAGTTCTTCGTCAAGGACCTGAAGATGCCGCAGGCGGCGTCGCTGAAGCACGGAGCTGAGTGATGGGCACCAACTCGAAGAGCAGCCACGAGTCCTACGCGGTCTCCCCGACGGTTTCGACCGAGGCGCCGCCGGCGCCGCCGAACCTCGCGGCCACCGGCCCCGAGCCCGTGAGCGAGATTGACCCGGCCCTGCTGGCGTCGATGCTGATGCCCGACTTCCCCGGTGAGGTACCGCTCGCCGAGCAGGGCGGTGTCTGGACCACCGACGGTGAGCTGGTGCTCGGCGGGCAAGCAGGCGGTGAGATGGCGCCAGCCGCAGAGCCGGAGGAGGGGCAGGCGGAGGCCGGGGACGGCCCCGTGGACGAGGCCGGTGAGCACGAGGCGGCGCTCGAGCTGGCCGAGGAGGAGGGCGCCGCCCTCGCTCCCGCCGCCGAGGAGGCTGCCGAAGGCGCAGCCGGAGCCGGGCCCGCGTTCGAGGATGAGCCGGAGGAGGAGCAGGAAGACGTCGATCCGCCGCTGACGCCCGTTCCAGATGCTCCACTGGCTGGCGCAGCTCTCGGCACGCCGATCCTGGTCGGAGGCGAGGACTTCCTCAACTCGCAGGCGGCGCTGGTCTCCTACCTCTCCCCCGACGGCCCCCGCGAGGTGCTGCTCGCGCACGTCAGTGAGGCCGCCGAGGGCAAGCTGCTCGACGCGCTGAGCGTGTCGGGGACCAAAATGATCGACGTCCAGGTCGAGGAGGAGACCAAGGAGCGACTGACGCTGGACAAGAAGGAGCAGCTCGCCGAGCTGGTGACCGCGGCGACGACCTCGGTGCAGCACAAGCTCAAGGGCGGCGGCCCGATGTCCGAGGCTTCGATCCAGAAGCACCAGAAGGCCCTCGACGCGGTGAATGCGGTCCTTGCCACGCCGAACCTGACGGACGACGAGAAGGCCATGGCCCAGTACTACCTGGACCAGGTCAACACCGTCGGCGAGAAGATCCAGAACGGCGGTGCGCCGATGGCGCACTTCGACCCCCACGGCCTGCCGGTCACCAAGATGGTGACCAAGCAGATACCGGCCCCGGCGGACGAGCCGGAACCGGGGACGCTCACCGCGCAGCTGCGCGACGCCAGCCGCATCAAGGCCTCGCTCGACGAGCAGAGCGGCGAGACATCCTGGGACGGCAAGAGCCGCAGCAAGGCGAACGGGAAGGAATACGCGATCGACCTGGGCGACGGCTGGAGCGCGGTCTACCGGCCGTACGCCGCCAACGACCCGCACAGCACCGAGTTCTCGATGCGCGGCCAGCTCGAGGTCCATGCGCCCGTCGGCGCCGGCCACGGGAAGCAGCTCGTCGACCGGCTGGAGCAGCTGCACCTGGTCAACGCCCCGATGACGGCTGCCGAAGGCGAATGGACCTATCTGTCCAACAATGTGACCGCGCAGAACCTGACGAACGCTCCCGGGATGAAGGCGGCCTTCGAGGAGGCCAAGGGTCTGGAAGACCTCCAGGTACAGGAGATCGTGCACCAGCGCGCCGAGTCGTTGATCGGGCTGGGGGAGGACGAGCTCCACTACCAGGTCAAGCGCATCCAACTGGAAGCCGCGCAGAAGGTCCTGCCGAAGAAGGTGAAGGTGCTCAGGGAGGCCGTCGCCAAGGCGACCGGCTTCGGCAGCGGGGACGCGCTGGCAGCCAGCGCCGGGTACGACCCCACGCCGGCGACGTCCGGCGGCTGGCTGACATGGTCCCGGTTCGACGTCACGGGCAAGACGGCGCAGATCAAGGAGGCGTACAAGGGCCGGTCGCTGACGCACAGCATCGGCAGCGGCGACATGGTCGCCCTGTTCGGCACCGGGGTGCTGGCCTCCACGGAGAAGCGCGCGGTCATGGGCATCGGCGGCGGCATCGGCATGTCCGAGCAGCAGGACAAGTACACGGGCGGGGCGAACTCCGTCTTCCTCCGCGTCTCGAACACCCCGTCGTCGGGCTACGGCGGCCAGCTGATCTGGGACGACCCGTCCGTCCTGATGCGCCGGTCCGACTACTACGCCTACAACGGCGACAAGTACGGGGTCAGCCCGGACAAGAAGAAGGCGTCGGGACTGACCCGCGACCCTCTGAAGATCGCCACGCACAACGCGTCCAACAACGAAATCATGTTCCGCGACGGCATCGACTTGTTGGGCGCGGAGGCACCCAGCCGGATCGTCTGCCACTACGCCCACCAGCGCACGGCGCTGCTGGAGTCGTTCAAGGCCCGCGGCATCACCCACCTCGGCGGCAAGCCCGTCGAGGACGTCGTGAAGAGCAACCACTGAGGCCGTCGGCCCATCTTTCCAGAAGGAGAATGTCCGCATGAGCACTACCTGGCAGACCCGGCTCGCTGATCTCATCGCCGGCCGTCACAGCAGCAGCGGGGATCCGGTCGACGCCGGCGCGCAGCTGAAGGTGTTCGACGACGAGGGCACTGAGGTGTTCCTGCAGGCCCTCGCCCGTCACCACCGCGTCGACGAGGACGACCCGCAGTTGATATGGATACGGCCGCTGGTCGGCGGAGCGGAGTCCGCGGAACTCGGCTACCTGTTCAACCTCAGCGCGGCCCGGCGCCGGGGGCTGGGCTGGACGCAGGCCCGGCTGGAGGAGAACGGCGACGTCGTCCTGCTCCTGCGGTCCGGCGAGACCGCGATCGTGCAGCCGGCCGACGGCGACCTGCTGGCCGAGCTGCAGCGCTGGGACCGCTTCACCGACCGGCTCACCCGCGAGGAGGAAGCACAGCTCGACGCCCTGGACTCCGACTCGTGGCACGGGCAGTTCTCGTGACCGCGGCCATGGCATCCAGCCGGCCCGGAGCGTCTTGGCATGATGGTTGCGCCGCCGGCAGCTCGCCGGCGGCGCCCCGCCGGCACCCGTGCCGGCGCCGAAGGAACGAAGGAGGTACCAGCATGCGGACCACGCGACGCGGCGTCAGCAGTTTCGACGGCCAGCGCCTGGCGCAGGCCCGGGGCCGGCGTGGGTGGACCCCGAGCGAGCTGGCCTCCGAGACCGCCGTCACCGTGACGGTCCTGAACCAGTACGAGGACGGAACGCGCCTGCCGGACCCGGGCACGCTCTCGCGCCTGGCCAAGGCCCTCGACTGCCAGGGCGCCGACCTGTGCCGGCCGACCGTCGTGACACTGCGGGAGCTGCGCGAGCGCTCAGGCGCCAGCCAGCCGGCCGCGGCCTCGGCCTCGGGGTACAAGCGCAGCACCTACGGGATGCTCGAGCAAGGACGCACCAAGACGCTGGCGCCGCAGGCGGCCGAGGGCCTCGCCGCGCTCTTCGGAGTCGAACGAGACGCCGTGGAGGCCGCCCACGCCGCCTCGGTGGCCGGCCAGGCATCGCAGCCGGCGCCCCTCGTCCTGGAAGGCGCCCTTCTGGAGGGCCTGGCGGGCCACTTCGGGATGGCCCCCGAGGACCTGCTCCACCTGGCACAGCGCCTGGCGGCCGGCGAGGGAGGTGTGTCCCGATGACCTACCACCGCGGGCACCCGCTGACCGTCGCCCGGCACGAGGCCCTGCTCAGTCGGCTCCCTTCCGGCGAGGCCCAGTTGCCGGTGGACACGCGCTGGTTCCGGGAACGCGCCGAGCTGTTCCGCCAGGCGTCGGAGCGGGCGTTCACGCTCACCTTCGACACGGCTTGGTACGCCGAGGCCACCGGATTGGCCTTCCACCCCCACTACGTAGCCCAGGTCTACCGGGGAGAGCCCGATGCTCGTCTGGAGACGCCGCTCATGGTGATGAACCTGAACAAGGTGCCGACGCGGGAGGACGCCGACCGCGCGCTCGCCCACGAGTGCATGCACTTGCGGGTCCCCTCCTACGGGCACAAGCGGGAAGCCTTCGCCTGCGCGCAGGAGATCCTGGACCGGGTCGGCTCGCTCACCGCATAGCCAGCCCGGTGCCCCGCGCTCGGTGGCCTCCAGCCCTTGGAGGCCACCGAGCGCGGCCCGGCTCCTGGCGTGCCGACCCAGCAGTGGGGAAGCCGCCGGAAAACACAGGCTCGCATGTTGCTTAAGTCAATGAGTGTGTGTAGAGTCATTGCTGTGAGGACGGGAGAACACCTCACAGCCAAGACCACTCCGTAGGAGCCGCCTTGCGCGGCTCGCCCCTCCGCCACTCCCCCCGGGCGGCGGGGCCACGAGGCCCGGACCAGGCCACCCCCTCCCGGGTCCGGGCCTCGCCACCCCCTTCCGTGATCCCCGTCGAGGAGACGACATGCCCGGAACCATCAGCCCCGATCTGGACGCCATAGAGGACGCCGCTCTCGTGGCCGCCATCGCCCGGGCGACCGGCCTGGAAGGCAGCAGCCCCTCCGGTCCGGAGCCCACGATTCTGGGCTCGGACTCCGAACTGGAAGGCGTAGTCGCACTGCTCCGCCACCGGCTCGGGCTGGACGACAGCATCCGGCTGAGCGTGTACGAGGACGCCAACCACCCGCTGTTCCCCGGCGCGCAGCACTACCGCGCGGCCCGCGTCCAGCTCTCACACGGCCGACGGCGCTACTTCTTCATCGCCGCCTACGAAGCCGGGTCCGCCCGGCTGGCGTTCAGCGTGATCGCGCCGTGCTACGCCTGCCTCTCCCCGGTCCCCTCCGTCACGATCGACTCCCTGGCGGACTTCGGCGACTTGCTCATGGACGCCCGGGACCAGCGTGAGGCCCCGCAGTTCCGCTCCTCGCCCGTCCACCGCGCCCACTGCCCGGTGCGCGGAGACTGACCGGCCCATCCCCTGGCGCCACCACCCCCGGTGCCCCAGCACGCCCCAGGTGCCCCCGGCTCTTCGAGCCGGGGGCACCCTGCATGAACGGCGCGCCGCGCCCCCTACGCCAGCGCAGCCCACCCCAGGCCGCGAGCCGGCCTGTCCCGTCCCGGCCGCGAGCCGACGCCGCCCGCCTCCATCAGAAGCGAGAGCAACCGTGAACCCCTCCGCCCCCGCCACCGTCGTTGTGCACATGAAGGCGGCCCAGACCGCCCTTCACGACCTCACCCTCCTCCTCACCCTGCCCGAGGGTTCGAGCGTCGACCCCGCGGCGATCCGCAGCTACATCGAAGACCTCCAGCCGGGGGTCCTGTCCGCCGCATGCACCGACACCACGCTGGACCGGGTCACGGATGTCGTGCTCGTCGACATCCTCAGCATCGAGCCGTCCACCCACGGTGCCGGTGCGGGAGACCGCGATGACCAGTAACTCCCACGGCCCCTTCGGCCTCGTACTTCTCGACCCCGAGACCCGCACCGGTGCGCCGTCGGATGACGGGTTCCGCGAGCGGTTGGCCGACTGGCTGCTGTTCATGGTCCCGATGTTCATCGCGGAGCAGCGAAACGCGACCGCCCACGAGATCGACCGCGCGCGCTCCGACGCTCTGGAGCAGATCGCCTCGCACGGCGACGACCTCCAGTTCGGGGGCCGATACCAGAGCTCGTCCCGTACCGCCCTGGCCAAGGGCTTCGCCGTCCTGGCCCGCGCCGAGGGCGGGGTCACCGCGCTCGGCGTGCACGCCTGTACCGCCCCGCACCTCTTCTGCCCCGGCGAACGAGCCACCACCCCCGACCTCTGCGAGACGATGAAATGACCATCACACTGGAACCCGCCGCCCCGAAAAAGGCGAAGCCCGCCGAGAAAAGGCTTCTCACCCAGAATTCGCAGCTGCGCAAGGAGGGTATTTTCAACTGGACCCTGCCCGCTTTCGTGATCAAGCTGCCCGATGGAAAGAACTTCAACGTTTGCAGCCAGGCCGGCGCGTGCGCAGCTCTCTGCTATGCCCGGGTCGGGGCCTACAGGTTCAAGAATGTTCGCGCTGCACACATTCGCAATCTCCTACTGTGCCGGGACTCCCCCAAGGAATGGGAGGAGCGCATGTCGAAGGAGCTGACACACGCTCGCTACCAGGGAAAATGGGTTCGCTTGCATGATTCTGGAGATTTCTTCTCGGATGAATACGTGTTGGCTTGGATGCGTATCATGAGGGGGGCACCGGGCGTTCGATTCTACTGCTACACCAAGGAAATTTCCCGATTTCGGCGACTGGTCGAGAACGACGCCCCGGACAATTTTCTCTGGTGCTACAGTCTCGGTGGACGCGAGGATCACCTCATCGACCTCGAGAACGAGAGGCACGCCGACGTCTTTCCCGACGTGGAGGCGCTCATCGCCGCCGGTTACTCCGATCAGACCGAGTCGGACCTCTTGTCGGTACTCAGCGACTCACCCCTCGTCGGAATTCCAGCTAATCGCATTCCGCATTTGCTCAAGCTCCAGGGCTCCGACACGTTCTCCAGCCGTCAGCGGACCCTGGACGCGAAGAAGAACCGCCGCGCGGCCGAGAAGGCGTACCGCCTGGCGTCATGATCGGATGCCAGGCACCGGTACGAGGGCGGGTCCAGCACTCAGCTGGGCCCGCCCTCGCGGCTTTCCGCACCACGCGGACACGCCACCGCATCACATTGCGGAAGTCTATGAGTTTGGGTAATCTCGCTGGCGAGGTCGCTCCCTGCGGCTCTCGGCCAGCGCACAAGAGCGGCCCGCGGACGGATCCGTCGGCCGTGACCAGAGACAGAGCCCGGTCGCCCCCGTGGGCGGTCCGGCACTACAGCCGGCCCAGCTGGCCCGATGGAGCGATCATGATTCCCGCAGGTTACGAGCGCAAGCACACCAACTTCGACAGGATGGCGGCGCGGTACAACGTAGACCGGACCTCCGCCTTCAAGTGGACCCAGGAGGAGGGCTTTCCCGGGTTTCTCTTCACGTCCGGTCAGGGCGGACAGCAGATCTACGACGAGGACGAGGTCGACGCGTGGCTGCGCGAGCACCACTTCGGCACGTGGGTGCAGTCCCAGCAGGGCAAGAAGAACCCGTTCGACCTGCCCAACGGCGGTCCTCGTGATCTCCTGACGCTGCGCCGCATCGGCGAGCTCGAGGGCCGGGTCCTGAACCGGGACGCCACTCCGGTCGCCACCCTGCGCAGCTACGTGTCCAAGAAGATCCTGGCGCCGGCCGACCGCACCCCCGGCGACGGCGGCCAGCCGACGGTCATCGAGCCGATGTGGTTCCGTGAGACCGCCTATGCCTACATCACCCGGCCGCGGCGCACCCGCCGTACAAAGGCGGGCAAGGAGGAAGCCAGCCAGCGGCCCGCCGCACCGAAGCCACGTGCCGGCACGGGCGACCTGCTCGACCTGGACCTGCCGGCCGGCGCGGACACCGACCTGTTCACCCTGCAGGAGATCGGGGAACTCGACGGCGAGGCCCGCGGGCGGGGCAAGGCCACCACCGTCGGCACCTTGAAGAACTACCTTTCGCAGAAGCTGCTGGCGCCGGCCAACCGGACCCCGGACGACGGGCAGGAGCCGGCCGTCGACGAACCCAAGTGGTACCGCTCGACCGCCTACACCTTCATCCGCCGCCCCGGCCGCCTAGGAGCAGCCGCACGTGCTCCCCGCCCGGATGCCGAGGCTCCGGGGCCGCTGCGGGATGACCTGAAGCTGCCGGCGGGCGCGGACACCGACCTTCTCACCCTGCAGGAGATCGGCAAGCTCGACGGGAAGGTGCGCGGGCGAGGCAAGGCCACCACCGTGACGTCGATGCGGACGTACCTCTACAGCGGGCTGCTGGCGCCGGCCGACCGGACCCCGGACGACGGGCAGGAGCCGGCCGTCGACGAGCCCAAGTGGTACCGCTCGACCGCCTACACCTTCATCCGTCGCCCCGGCAAGCTCGGCGGGGCCCGCTGATGGCAGACATCGCTCCGGGCTCCGCGGTCGGCACCTGGCACAACAGGACGGTGAAGTGATGAGCACCAGCAAGCCCCCTGCGGCGCGGCTGACCCGCGCGGGGATCGGGGAGACGTACCGCGAGAACGAGCGGACGGTCGACGCCTGGGTGAGGTTGCTCAACTTTCCCGCCCCTGGCGCTGACGGGCTGTGGGACGCGGAGCAGGTCGATGCCTGGGTCAAGGTCAGTCGGCCGCAGTCCTGGCCCGGCCGGGCCGTTGCCTCCGCGGCGGAGAGCCGTGTGGCCGTGCTGGTGGAGAGCGCCGGCGCGGCCGCAGCGGAGGAGGCCGGCGAGGAGGAGCTGCTGGGGAAGTCCGGCCTAGCGCTGCGGTACAAGGTCGCCGAGACGACGGTGGACACCTGGACCAAGGTCGAGGGCTTCCCGGACGGGGCGGAACCTGGCCGGTGGCGCTCGCACGAGGTCGACGCCTGGGTCGAAGAGCATCGGCCGCACGTCTGGGCGGAGTTCAAGGGCGAGGGCCCCAAGGTCGTCATCCCGCCTCCGGAGGGCAACCCGAAGGACCTCTACGACATCGGCGGCTACGGGACGATCCTCGGCAACGCGACCCGGGGCAAGCCGTTGCCCCGGCCGACGGCGCAGAACTACAAGCGGCAGGGCCACCTGGAGCCGCCGGACCGGAGGCCGGGGGACCGGAAGCGGCCCGAGGTGTTCGAGGACATGTGGTACCTGGAGACGATCACCAGGCACGTGTACTCCCGCAGGGGGCAGGGTCGAGTGCGGGCAGGCCGGACGCGGCGCACGAACCGGAAGAAGGGCTGACCGGCTGGAACGCGGGTCATGGAAACGGGGTGTGGCCCCCAGGGAATCTCCTTCCCTGGGGGCCACACCCCGTTCTGGCAGCTCGGCTGTACTGCGGTTCAGCGGCGGGGGAGCAGTTCGCGCCACTTCGACCGCCGGGCCGGGCGGAAGGCGGCCCGCTGGGGCTCCTCACCGGCCAGCTGGAAGACCGCGTCGAGCATCTCGGGGTGGTTCGGCAGCGTCCAGTAGTTGCCCAGTGCCCGGTTGACCTCTCGCAGCGCGTCCAGGGGCGGCACGCCGTCGGCGAGGTGGCTGTACAGGGCCGCGATGGCGGGGGTGCGGCTGCGCCCGGCCACGCAGTGGAGCAGGACGCGCTTGCCCTCCCGCCGGAGCCGCAGGACCTCGCGGGCGGCCTGGTCGAGGGTGAAGTGGAGGTGCGAGTTCGCGCCGGACTTGTCGACCAGCCATACCCGGGAGTGCTCGACGTCGGTGCCGGTCAGGATCGGGTCGGAGCCGACACGGCACAGGGAGACGACTGCGTCGACCGGCGCGGGACCGGTGTACTCGGTCAGGGCCAGGTTGCCCAGGAAGAGCCCGGGGTCGCGGGGGTGCTGGACGGAGAACGCCTTGCCCGAGGAGGGCGGGGTGGTGACCCGGGGGGCGGAGGGCCAGCCGTCGCGGTCGCTCTGCCCGGCGCGGGCCGTCAGCACAGCGAGACGGACGAGGTCGGTGCTGGTGTTGGACGGCCAGCCGTGGACCTTGCGCTGCCAAGCGAGCGGGACGGCCGAGCAGCCCCAGCGCGCGCCGAGCAGTGCACCGGCGATGGCGGCGACGGTGTCGGTGTCGCGGCCGCTGCGCACGGCGGCCTCCAGCGCGAGCTGGAAGTGCTGCGCGGCGAAGCTGCCGTGTTCCGGCTGGTCCTCGGGCACCGGCGTGCGGGCGATGGCGGACCACGCGGCCTGGAGGGCTTCGACCACCCAGCCGTTGCGCTGGAAGTGGCGCGGGGGGTGGGCCTCGGCCTCGTCCAGGCGGGCCGCCCACACGCCACGGCGCGCCTCGGGCAGGAGCTCAAGGCCCTCCCGGACACCGTCGAAGGTGCCGGTCAGGACGGCGGTCCTGATGCCCGAGCACCACAGGATGCACGCCTCGGCGCAGTCGGGGTCGGCGTGGGTCAGCTCGCTGACCAGCCTCGCGGCCTCGGCCATGGCGTTCACGTCGTCCAGGTAGGCGAGCGCGACGACGCCGGTCCGCATCAGCGAGCCGTTCCCGGCGCTGCTCCTCGGGTGGGCCGTCGCGTACCGGCGGGAAACGGCCAGCATCACCTCGGAGGGTGAACTCCCCTTGCTCCGAGCCGTGGTACCCAGGACGCTTCGCGTCTGGTTGCCCACGTCGGCCGGGCCGCCGCCGTACCAGCGGAGGAAGTTCGTGGCGATCGCGTCCAGTGCTTCCGGGGTCCGCAGATCGGCACCGGTCGCGGCGACCTCAGCGATGCACACGTGCATCTGGGTGTCGTCGCTGTACTCGCCGGGGGCGAAGTTGAAGGGGCCGCCGCCCTTCATCTCCGGGAACTGACTGTCGCTCATGCTGGGCTGGAACTCGTACGGGACGCCCAACGCGTCGCCCGCCGCCGCGCCCAGGATGACGCCGGCGGCGCGGTCCATGGCCTTCTCGTCCAGGCGCGGTGCGGGGTCGGAGTCGGCAGGCCACGGCCCGAGGTCGGTGTAGGGGCGGGGGGAGGCGGAGGAAGAACGCATGGGGGTCTCTTTCTGCGGGGCCGCTGGGGCCTGGGGCGGCGGCCGCACGCGGGCGGAGCCGGGAAGGAAGGGGCGCGGCGCGGAAGCTGCCGGGCGGGCCGCAGACTGTCCACTGCGACGCATTGACAACTTGTCATAGCGTCACGCTGCACGTCAAGGCTATTGACATAGTTGCGTAAATCTATGAGTCTGCGTATGGTCGAGATCGTCCGGGCGGTGAAAAGCCTCCGGATGCCCTTGCACCTCAGCAGAGCGGACTGCGGCTTGCAGATCCGCGAGCGGCTGGCCGCCCAGGGGCAATCCCGGCCCCTGACCGCCGACCGACGCCGTGCTGCACCGAGATCACACCGGAGTACGTCATGCTCGCCCCCGACCTGGCCCGACTCCTCCGCGACGCGGACCGCGACCAACTCGCGGCCGCCGTCCGGGCGGCCGTTGACGCCGTCGCCTGGTACACGCCGGCCCCGAAGCCGGACTACGGAGATACCGACCACAGCATCGCCCGCAGTGAGGCGAAGGCCGAGCTGGCCGAAGAGGTGGTGGACTCCGTGGTGCTCGCCCTGAGCGCGAGCGTCATCCCAGACCCCGCCGGTGCGGGGAGCAGTATCGCGCCCCCGGAGTCGCCCGGCCCCTCGACGGAGGAACGACCTTGACCGCCCACTGGCGATCCATCCCCATGCCGCCGAACATCGCGCGGCTCCCGCGCAACACGGCCGGGCGCCCGGTCCCCAGGAACACGCCCTGGCACGAGCCCTCCATCAGCGGTGGGCAGCTGGCCGTCAGGTCCAGCGTCGAACTGGGCGAGCATGTGGTGTGCCCGTGCGAGCCCGGTCGTGGAACGGCCGCGTTCGGCGACCAGTGCCCGCCCCGGCAGAGGGAGTTGATGTCGCAGCGCCTCTGCGGGATCTGCGGAAGAGCGATCAAGGCGACGAGCCGCCTGGTGTTCATCGGCGGCCCGAACGCCACCTCCTACATCGAGCCCCCGGTCCATCCCCGGTGCGCGGCATACGCGCTGATGGTCTGCCCGATCCTGGCGGCGGCCGAGGACGTCGAGCTGACGATCGCGCGCACCTACAGCATCCGCGAACGCCGTATGACCGGTGTCTCCGCCGAGTGCACGCTCATCTACGACGTGTTCCCGTACCGGGATCCGGCCGCCCGCCGCAGGGGGCCGCTGGACTTCTACCTGGCCTTCCCCGGGAACGCCGATCGGATCGCGGCCAAGGTGTGGCTGGCCGCTCACGCCCCCGCGCTGTAGCCCGCCACCGCACGGGCGCGCAGGCGCCCCTGACGACCGAGAGAGCCATGACGTGCAAATGCGGTGCCCGTACGTACGAGGACCACCTGGCGAAGACGCGGGCCGGCTACCCCGGCCACGCCTACCGAGGCACTGTCTGGCGGCCCGGCCCCTGAAGGTCAGCAGCCGCCCCCGATCGAGAGGAAGTACTGAACGATGCGAACCCCCGCCGACTCCCGCACTGACGCCCAACGCCTGATCGACGCCCTGGCCGCCCCCCTGCCCCGGGACGACGCACGCCGCGCCGACGCCGTGCAGTCCGCCCTCCTGGACAGCGGTCTGTTGAACCGGGACGACCTCGGCAGCTCTCCCGCCGTCGCGGCCGCCGCCCGGGACGGCCTCACCAGCCTCGCGCACCTCCTGGACGCCCGCGTCCAGGGGCAGGGAGGCGGCCGGCTGCTGCTGCTCCTCCTTGCCGAACGCGAGCGGTTCACGCCGCACCCCGCGCCCGACGAAGTCGAACTCCGCATCCGGGGAGCAGCCAGCGCCCTGTTGCACCTCGCCTTGTGGCACGTGGACGACACGCTGCGGTTCCTGGGCGGCGCTCTGCAGGTCCAG
The DNA here is from genome assembly GCA_036569285.1 of Streptomyces sp. Lineage (GTDB taxonomy): Bacteria > Actinomycetota > Actinomycetes > Streptomycetales > Streptomycetaceae > Streptomyces. Next base: position 20,272 of record DATCQX010000879.1, on the reverse strand, counting down.
GCCGAGGAAGCGCGTGATGCCGCAGGCGGCGATGCGCCGGCCTCCGTTGCCGCGGCCGGTCTCGTCCCGGTCACTCCGGGGCTGAGCGCGGACGGCGAGGAGCTGCACCTGGCCGTCGGGGCGTTCGATGCCGGCGGTGCCCCCGCTGTCTGCGGGCGATGGCTGTCCGAGCGGGTCTCCGACGGCGCCAGCATCTCCGTCCCGCCCGAGTGCGACACCTGCTTCGGTCTGTCCGAACAGGGTCCGGCGCTCATCTTCACCGGCGAGGAACACGACGCGTGGACCGCCTTCACCGAGGCCCACCGCGGGGAGGAAGTGTGAGCGCCGACTCCGGCTCAGCGATCGAGCGCCGCATCGCGGCTCAACTGCCGGATCCGATCGCCGCCCGGCCGAGGGACGCGCGCGGCTATCCGATCAGCTTCGTCACCGCGCTGGGGGCCGACGGGACGCCGGACTTCACCGAGCTGAACGGGCCCCGGCGGGCCAAGGCGATCATCGAGCACTTGTGCGGCCTGTGCGGGCAACCACTGCCGCTGGTGCGGGCGGTGATCGGAGGGCCGCAGGTGGTCGAGCACCACCTCGCGATGGATCCACCGATGTGCGTGCCGTGCGCGGTCTTCGCCGCCACCCACCCCGCGGCCGGCTGCCCGTTCCTCCTGAATGAGAACGCCCGCTACCGCAAGGACCGGGCCACCCGGCCGTCGTCACCCCTGGTGGCCCAGGAGAGGCCGCAGAGCATGTACCTGGCTCGCACCTTCGCCCATGAGGCGATCCGGCTGGCGCTGCCCGATGGTTCGCAGGAGGTCATGGCGCTGTGTGCCCGCTGGACCGGCCTGGAGGAGATCCGCGCAGGGCAGCTGGTCGATGCGAGGCACCTCCCGGGCAACTGATTGCTTAACGCTATGGGTGCATATATGGTCATGGTGCTGCCGGCGGCGCGCTCCCCGCCGCTCACCCCCGCGCTCCACCATCCATCCCCTGGAGTACGCCATGCCGAGCCCCGTCATGCCCGAAACCGACGCGAACAGCCTCCTCGGCCTTCTGCGCAGCGCCCCCTTCTCCGCTCCGTACCTCGGCGAGATCATCGACTGGATCCGCCGCTCGGTGCATCAGGAGGCCGAGCAGGGCCGGGGCGCGTTCGACATCGACGCCGAGGCGCTGCGCCGCCTGGACGCGTACGCGACGGGCCTGGGCCCGGGCGCGGCCGAGCTCGGGCGCCGACTCTCCGACGCCCGCCATGCACTGGAGGCCGTCCAGCACGACCACTACCTCCGGTTGACGGTCGGACAGGGGGCCGACGGCGGCACGGCGCAGGTCTCTCGCCGTTCCGAGCTCCTCAAGCTCGCCACGGCGGTCGGCAGTTCCCGCGTCGCGGCCGGGCCCACGGGGGCGATCGTGATCACCTCCGTGAGTTCCGGCAGTACGGTCTTCCGGCCCGTCGACCCGGAGGTCGCCCACCAACTGCGGGGCGCAGCCCGCGAGCGGAAGGAAGCAACGGTGCGCCGTGCCGCCGCCGTCCGCGACCTGCTCGCCCAGCATGTCCGGATGGTCGACTGGAGCGAACCGCAGGCGGTCGGGGTCGTGGTCGAGAGCAGTGATACGACGGTGACCGTGTCGTGGTGGGAGTCGCACGTAGCGGTCGGTCCGAGCCTGTGGATCGAGGGAGGGGTGCGGCTCCTGTGTTCGACGCTTCTCGCTGATCGCGGCTACGCGGTGGCCCTGGCGGGCGACGGCGCCCTCCACGTCACCGCCTGACGGCCTCGGCGCACCCCCGCAGTGCCGGTGCGGCGGCGCGCCGATCGGCACGGCAGCCGGCTTCACCCGGGGCCGCACCGCGGCGTCGAACTCGCGACGTGGCCGACTACGGCGCCCCGCACGGTGCGCCCCCGCTGGGCAGCGGGCCGACCTCGAGCGAGCGGCCAACGCTCCGTCAGCCCATGTGCGGCCGAGGGATGCGCGGCTGGCCTCGGGCAGGCGGAGGCCGTCCCGAATCCCCGGAATTACGCGCCCGGTGCGCGCGGCAGCCGGCCGATGGGCGGACTGCCACGCCGAACCGGCCGCCACCCGATATCTCTCCAGGGCGGGCCGAGGCCGCTTCGTCCCGGTGGAGCGCCGTCGGCATTCCGACACCGCCCGATGCGCCGCCAGGACGAGAAGCTGCATTGGATTGCTTAAGGCTATGAATGCAGGTAATATTTCTGGTGTGCCGCCGATCCGTCCACGGACGCTCGCGCGGCGACCGTCGAGCCCTGTGTCCATGTCCGGCCTGGCGGCGCCGCCTGATCGGCAGGTCCAGCCCCGCGCCAGCGTGAAGGAATCCTCATGCCCAGCACCATCGTCGAAGCCTCCTCGCAACACCCCGCCCCACCGCCGGGCCCGGCCTCGGGCGGGCGCGCGGTCCAGGCCGCGGGCCCGTCGGTGCCCATCCGCTGCCGCTCCCGGCAGCTCGTGGGCGGACTCGTCGTCCCGTGGATCTCCTACCAGCACGGCGGACACTCCGCCTTCGGCACCATCGACGCCGTCAGGGCCCAGCAGGCACTGACCGAGCGCCTGTGCCAGGTCTGCGGAGAAGAGCTGGAGGAGCGCTTCTGCCTGGCGGTGCGACCGATGGACGTCCGGGTCGGCTTCGCACCCGAACCCGCCCTCCACCCGGAATGCCTGGCGTACAGCAAGCTGCGGTGCCCCATGCTCAACGGGAGCGCCGCGACGTACCGCACCAGTTCCTCACTGGCCAGGCATCCGGCGGGGCGTCCGTGCGACGACCCCAGCTGCCCTTGCCTGGAGGTTGCACCCGACCAGGGCCACTCCGCCCGCTCCGGCCGCCCCGCCGACGACTTCGACGCCTGGATGATCGACTCCGCCCACTACCGGATCAAGACGGCCCCGGACCGGCCGAACGTGCTGCTCGGGGTGGACCTGGCGGTGCCTGTCCTCCGCGTCCGCACCATCCGGAGAAACCCCCGACCCGAACTGGACCGGTTCCGGGCCCTGATCAGCGCCCTGGGCCTGTAACACCCTGCCCGCCCCGAGAACTCGGAGACGCCTCCCATGACCACGACCTCCCCCGAACCCCCGACGCCGAGGGCCGTCCAGCACCTCAAGGCCGCGTGCGCCGATCCGAACGGCCGGCTGCCCGACAAGATCAGCAAGAAGATCCTTCACGCGCTGCTGACCGACGAGTACGCCTACCGCACGGACCGCGACGGCTACCGCCTCTCGGTCAAGGACGCGCTGGCCGAGACCACGAGGCCGGTCTTCATCACGGTGGAGGGCCGCAGAGCCGTCCTGAGCACACCGCAGCTGTACGCCCTGACCCGCCGCGTGGAACCGAGCGGCCGCCTGGCGCCGAACGTGACCTGGCAGACGACAAGCTCCCTTGTCGCCCTCGGACTCGCCGAATACCGCGACGCGAACGGGAACCCCAAGCCGACCGACGGCGACACGGGCGTCTCCGGCGCAGTCCACTACCCCTTCCGCACCCCCCTTGGGCAGCAGGTCGCTGAGCTTCCGGAGCAGCCCGCCCGCTGACCCATCCGCACACGGCGCCCGGCCACCGCCGGGCACCGATCCCCCTAGCCAGCCACCTCCAGGAGGTACCGATCGTGTTCGGCCCTTGCCCGAAGTGCGATGACACCACCCCCTCCATCGCCGCCACGACATGGATCAACATCGTCGACACCGACAGCCCCAGCGCAACGCGCATGGAGATCACCGACATCCAGACCGACGAGGTCCAGCTTCACTGCGCGAACTGCGGCCACGTGCTCCCGCTGCGCGAACAGCCCGACGCATACCTGGTCACCTCGCTGTTCATCAGCCTGTTCGAGGCCCACGGTCTCGACCCCGCCCGGATCGGCAAGCTGATCCTCTCCGAGGAGATGAGCGCGTGAGCATCGAGGACAACGCCGAAGCCGCCGAGCAGATGCGCGCCGACCTCGCCGACTTCTTCGGCAAGCCCGTCCGCGGCCTGCCCGTGGCCCTGGACTTCATCCAGGCCATGCACCTGAGCCGGACCAGCGAGGACTTCGGGGAGGACCGGCGGGCCGTCGAACTCCACCGAGACCGGGTCCTCCAGATGGCCAAGAATCTCGAACAGGCGCAGGTGTGGGTCGCCTCGCCGTCCCTCACCTCGGCCATGATCGACCACGAGCTGGTCACCAGCCCCGACGGCTACCTCTTGGAGAACACCGACGAGGCGCCCGCGCCGGTAGGCGTCGTGCACTTCCCCGTCCCGATCACTGCCGCCTCCGAACTCCCCATCCACGGCCTGGCCTGGGAATCCGAAGGAAGCGGAGACCAGCTCCAGCTGTCCGTGACCGCGCTCACCAACACACCCGACCTGTACGAGGCCCTCCCCCCGCCTCTGCTCCCCTCCCACTGGGCCCGCAGCCCCTACACCCCCAACGCCATGGTCCTGGCCGTCCCCGAGGTCAGTACGAAGATCCAGAGCTACGGACACCACCCCCACTGGGGCGCGGCACCGGCGTCCATCCTGGTCGGCCTCCTCCTCGCGTTCTGGACGCTGCGCCCCGCGTTCGAGCACGACGAACAGACCGTGACGCAGAAGACCGGCAAGGGCCGCAAGCTCCGCGTGAAGTTCCGGCCGGTCCGAGTGATCCGCGAGGCCGCGACCCGCTTCACCGGCGAGCACGTACCGGCCGAGCACGACCGCAGGTGGGCCGACGAGACGCTGCGCTGGAGCGTCGACGCCCGGTGGAGCTGGCGCTGCCCGAACCCCCGCGACCACAAGGCCATCATCGAAGCCGGAGGGACCTGCCCCAAGATCAAGGTCCGGGTCAAAGCACACGTCAACGGCCCCAAGGGCCGAGGCGTCGACACCCGCCGTACCGCCCGGATCAGCACGATCAGCGCCAAAGCAGCCGGAGCGTGAGGAGTCCCGTCTCAGGGCCTGCCGCGTGAACGGCCTCTCCCAACATCGACTTGAACAGCTCGGAGGCGGTCTCCGCGCGCCGTCCGGCGCGGAGACCGCCTCCGAGCGAAAGGAACTCCGTGTCTTCTTCCGCAGCACTCTCCCCCCGGGCCTGCGAGCGCCTGGTCGCCGATCTCACCGGCGAGGTCGGCGCCAAGGCCGCAGTCTCCTGGGCCCACGCGGCCGCCCTGGTCGAGCACGCCACCGCGCACGGCCTCGTCGCCGCGCCGGACCAGGGCGGCGCCGGCCCTGATCACACCAGGCACGTCCTGGGCGCGCTGGCCGGCTCGCACCCGGCGCTCGAACCGCTCACCGACCCGCAGGTCGTCCCCCTCTGGGAGAACCCGATCAGCCCGGCCGGCTGGAAGCTGATCGCCCGGCTGTGGAACGGCACACCGATCCGTGACGACGGTCACCGCATCGACGGGTACCGCCTGGGAGACGCCTACCAGGCGCTGTCTGCCGACGCCCGGAAGTCGAGGGCGCTGTGCCAGACCCCTCCCTGGGTCGCGGAGCTGCTGCTCGACCTCTCCCTCGAGTCGGCGCTCGACGACGTCGGCGCCGACCACGTCCGGATGATCGACCCCGCCTGCGGCACCGGGCACATCCTGGTATCCGCCCTCCACCGTGTCCGGGCCTACCGGCCGCGGGGGCGGGCCCCCTACGCCGGGGCCACGATCGCACGCTCCCTGGAGCGCGCCCTCCAGGCCGTGCACGGCGTCGATCTCGACCCCTACGCGGCCGCTCTGACGCGGTACCGGCTCCTCGCGACGACCGCCGGCATCCTGGGCGGCCCCATCGCGGCCGTACCCGCCGGCTGGCCCGTGCAGGTCGCCGCGGCCGACGCGCTGCTCGACACCGACGAGCCGCTGCTCCAACCGGGCCGCTACCACGCGGTGGTGGGCAACCCGCCCTACATCACGGTCCGCGACGCCCAGGTGCGCGAGCAGATCCGTCGCGCCTACCCGCAGGTGTGCAGCGGCAAGTACAGCCTCGCGCTGCCCTTCACCGCCCTGATGACCAACCTGGCCCGGCCGGCCGGCACGATCGCGCAGCTCACGGCCAACTCGTTCATGAAGCGCGAGTTCGGCAAGAAGTACATCGAGCAGTACCTCTCCCGACTGGACCTGACCTGGGTGATCGACACATCGGGGGCGTACATCCCTGGTCATGGGACGCCCACGCTGATCATGGTCCACCGGGCGAGGCCGCCGCAGGGGGAGACCGTGATCGCCATCCGCGGCAACCGTGGCGAGCCCGGGGTGCCGGAGGCCCCGTCCCAAGGTCTGGTGTGGAGAGCGATCGAGGAAGCGGTCCACCAGCGACTGGCACTCGACCGTCTGCGCCAGGGACTCGAAACACACCTCGGAGGAGGCGAATCCATCCTCGATATTGCTTAACGCTACGAGTTCATTTATAGTTTGAACGTGCGCCGCAGCGGCCCACCTTTCCAGTGGAGTGATCCCCCTTGAGCAAGAACACCGCGAACATCGTGCTGGACGCCTTCCGCTACCTCGCCTGGATGACCGCCGCGGCGATGTTCATCTACAGCCAGGCCGAACTGATATGCCTGGCCGTCGTGGTGGCCATCGGCCTCGGCGAGTGGCGGAGCACCCATTGAGCACGTCACCGGACACCGTCCCCCCGCCCCCGGCAGCGCCGGGAGGCGCGAACGGCGGGAGCCCCGAGACCGAGGGCGCCCCCTCGGCCAGACTGACCCTTAGCGAGCGCGACGCCGCCCTCCTGGACTTCGAGTACCGATACTGGCCCAGGTCGACCGCCGTCGCCCCAGGACCAAAGGAAGCGGCGATCCGAGCAGACCTCGGCATCTCGCCGACGCGCTACTACCAGCTGCTCAACGGGCTGCTGGACAGCGAAGCAGCCCTCGCCCGCCACCCCGTGATGGTCAATCGCCTCCGGGCCGTGCGAGAGAGCAAGCGGATCGCCCGGCAGTAGCACGGCCACATCGGCCGCGTCCGACCCCCGCGACGCCGCCGGGGCGGGATGCCTCGCCCGGGCAGACCCCTCCCCCTCCCCACCAGCACCTTTCGAAGGAACGAAGTCACATGAGCCTGACCATTCCGCCGGCGATTGTCGGCCGCGGAGCGATACGCATCGAGCTGGACCGTGGGATCCACCCGGCCACCCGCAAGCCGCTGCTGGAGCCGGGCACCACCACGCCGACCTCCCGCTGCGGGGCGTGCGTCTTCCTGGTGGAACGCGTGGCCGGAGACGGCAAGGCGCGCATGAAGTGCGCCATCAAGGCCCAGCGTCGGCGAGGCCCGGACATCAAGCCGGACTTCCCGGCGTGCGTCGAGTTCCGCACCGCCGCGTAGCGGAAACCGCCCGGCGGGGCGCAGCCGCGCCCCGCCCGCTCCCCCAACGTCAAGAGGTGCCTTCATGTCGAGCGTCAACCCCACCCCGGCCGTGCGCGTTCGCGCGTTCTCCCCTTCGCGCCTCCTGGGCGGGGGCCACTGATGGCGGCCGAGCTCACCCTCTCTCGCGGTGAGCCTTGCATCGGCTGCGGCGCGCAGGTCGGCACGGAGCACGCCGCCGGCTGCCGGGAGAGCCACTGCCCGCAGACCGGCCTCCCTCAGTCCATCTGCTCTGGCCGGCACGGCCACAGCGGCGGCGGCGTGTGGACCGGGCTCGTTCCCGGCGAGGGCGCCGCAGTGAGCTTCGGCTGGTTCGCCGAGCTCCGCCCCGGCGAGGGGTGGGTGCCAGTTGAGCCCCGGCCCGACGCCGTGGACTACGGGTCCGACTACATGCCGGACCTCAACAGGGTCTTCTCGCAGGCCCGCTGGAGCCCTGCAGCCCAGAAGTGGGTGCCCCCGCGGCCTTCGGCGAGCTGAGGGGGCGGGTCAAAGTGCACCACCGATCAGACATTGCTTAATTCTATGAATGTGGATAGTGTGGAGGCACGCCAGCGGTTGCCCGACAGGCCGGCCGCTGGTGACCGCCCACCCCAACACCCACGGGAGACCACGATGACCTCCGACGCCAGCAAGCGAGCCGCCCAGATCCACGACCGCCTCTCCGGCCGGGCCCAGCGGGCACGGGAGGACCAGAAGAAGAAGCTGGCCGAGCACTGGGACCGGTACAAGGGCATGGACCCGGGCATCATCAGCGCGCCGGGCCTGTTCAAGGGCCTGGAGCTGCGCCAGCAGCTCATCGAGATGTGGTCCGAGGTCGTCGGCCAGTGCGCGCTCAGGCACGCCTCGCTGGTCTTCCAGGACGCGATCGCCAGGGCGGAGGCGGCGGTCGACAGGGGGGTGACGGGCGGCATGGGAACCCACGTGTCCAACGCCCGGCAGGAGATGTACGTCGAGGCGTGCCAGTACTTCCGCGAGGAGGCGGAGGGCATCTACAAGGCGCTGACCTGAACCCACCGGCTGTCCCCACGCTCGACCCGGACCGACCACACCACGAACACGGAGGACGCCATGGGCGCCATCGAGAACCACACAGCCCTGATGTACGGGTACCGCCTGGGGGGTCCGGCCGACGGCTGGGCCGGACTGGCGAGCGACCTGACCTGGTACAGCGCCGAGGGCGAATCCTGGCTGATGCCCCGGGTTTCGTGGGCAACGGAGGCCATGCGCGAGGAGAACCACGGCGACCACTTCGCCGGAGCGGCCGAGGAGCGCTTGGCGGCCTTCGGACTGGGCGGACTGCTGCTGCGGACGTACTCGATCGGCCCGGACGACGAGGGTCACATCCTCGCCGCCACCGTCCGCGAGGCCGACGGGAAGCCGCTCCCCCTGGACGTCGCGGCGATGAGCGCCACCTCGCAGTACGACGAGCCCCTGGTGCGGGCGCTGTCCGTGCTGGAGTTGCGTCCGCACGCCAGGAAGCCGGAGTGGATCATGGCGAGCTACTACGCATAGCCCACCTCACCCAGGTTCGGAGGCTGCCGCCTGAGCCCCGGCCCCGGGCGGGGTCCGCCGGCCACAGCCCGCAGGTCCCACCCACGACTCACTTTGAAGGGAATCATGGACGACACGAAGCCCGACCGAACGCCGCGGCCCCGAGCTCGGCGGTTCGCCCTCCCGGGCAACAGGGACCTCCCGAGCCGCCGCACGCACTTCACCTGGTACCTGGAAGAGGGGCGGCGGCCGCCTGCCCCCGGAACCTCCCGGGCCGAGGAGTCGAGGACGTCGGGTCAGCCCTCGGGCGCCGGCCGGCCGCAGGGGTGCGCACCGGAAGGAGACGCCTGATGGGCAAGTCCGCGCTGCGGCGAACGAAGGTGTCCGCCACCCGCAAGCGCGCCTGTCTCGACAAGCGGCCGTACACGTCGCCGGACTCGGCGCAGAAGGCCGTTGATCGGCTGGCGCGCAAGTTTCCCTGGAAGCACCCCAAGGTCGCCTATGAGTGCCAGTACAGCGGCCGGAAGCCGCATTGGCACATCGGCCGCCCCTTCGATATCCCTCGGAGTCGGCGGCGCTAAACACCCTGAAATTGCTTAAGTCTATGAGGCTATGTATTGTTCGAGTACCGCTCGGCCAGTCGCGCTCGCCCCCAATGGCCTGCTCCTGGCTCGGCGCTCTCTGCTCCTCCGCGAACGGACCACCCCGATGACTTCACGACACGTCCTGGTCTGCCTGCCCCCGCGGGCCGCCGAATCCGCCTACGCCCTCGCCGCCCGAGCACTGTGCGCTGTCGAGGAAGCCGACGACGACTCCGCCAGCTACCTGATCTCCGAAGGCCGGTACGTCAGCCATTTTCCGCTGGTTGCCGGAGCGCCCGTCGACGATCCTCGCCTCGTACGGTCCGCGGCAGGAGAGCCCGGCCGGTGCGCAGGCGGCGTCCTCAGTCTCCTCGACCTCGCAGCTCTGCGGGACCGGCGTGCGGTGCAGGCGGCCGACCTCTACGACGCCTGGGCGCACGCCACCAAAGGGATGCCCCCCGCCCAGCCGTGGGCCATGTTCGCAGAGCAGTGGGGCAGCCACTCTCCCCGAGCGCACATCGCCTTCCGTGAGCAGCCCCGACTCAAGGCCCTGGCCGAGATCAGGGGCGGGCTGGGCCAGGTGGGCCCGCGGCAGCGGCGGGGGGAGGTGGCGTTGATCAGCCTGGACCGGGCCGGGTTCATCGCGAGGGCAAGCCGCCGGGCGGTCCCCGGCCACATCCTCCTTGAACTCGACGGCACGTGGACCGCAGACCCGGCCGACCTGGACTCGGACGACGACGCCGAGACGGGCAGCACCGCGTACCACGACCACGCGAACGCCTACATCGACGCCCTGCCCGCCGACTTCCTGGTCGTCGGCATCGACTGCCGTCGCTGACGTCCGGCCCGCCGGAGACGGAGCGTTGCCGCCGGGCGGACAGCCCGGCGGCGCCGTTCCGCGAAACTCCATCTCCAGCACAGCCCGTTACAAGGAGACCCCGTGTCCTGGGACCTCATCCCCGGCGAGCACATCGACCGCGCCGACCTCCACGCCCGCTTCGGGGGCCGGATCCAAGGCCGCATCAGCCCGTCGAGGAAGACCCCGAACGTCCATCTGTTCATCACGCCGGACGCCGAAGCCAGTTGCCTCGACGGCTGGACCGGCTCGCATCTGCACTTCGGCGGTGAGGGCGGTCTCGACGGCACCGATCAGACGATCTCGCAGGGAAACCGCGCTGTCGTCGAACACGAGCAGGACGGCCGGGCGCTGCGCGTGTTCCTCCAGCTCCACGGACGACCGGCCCAGTACCTGGGCCAGTACCGGCTGGACCCCGAGGTGCCGGTCGTCTACGCCGATGCTCCCTTCGACGCACGGCGGCCCCAGCGGGTCAGACGGGCCGTCGTCTTCCGGCTGCTGCCGCTGAACGGTGCCCCGACGGGCCTGGGCACCGCCGACCCCATCGCGGAACTGAACACCGTCCGTCAGCTCGGCCTCGGCACCGTCATGAGGGCCGCCGATCCCAGCCCGGCCGAGGAGGCCGCGGGCAGGCTGCTGCGGGCCTACGAGAGCTACGCCCGGTGGGCGTACCAGGCGAAGCTGTCCAGCTTCCGAGTCAAGGTGGCCGGGACCATCGCCGAACTTCACGTCGATCTGTACGACCTCACCCGCAACGAGCTCGTGGTGGCCCGCGCGACAGCCGCCCGCCCTGTCGTGCGGGAAGCCATCGGAGAACTGCACGACTTGGCCCGCTACTTCGACGCGGAGCCGCGCCGGGTCCTGCTGCTCCCCTCGGCTCCCGACAAGGACCTCACTGAGCTGCTGCACCGCCAGCAGGTGAGCGCCATCTGGCCCTCCGGCCCCAGGACGTTCGCCCGCTCCGAGGTCCCGGCCTGAACCCCGACCATCCGGGTGCCCTGCCGCCGAGCGGCAGGGCACCGTCCACGACAAGGAGAACCCCGTCCCGATGACGGATCACCCGCCGCTGGCCGGCTGCGTACCGGCGTTCGGCCGCCACCGGACCTACCCCCCGAGGCAGGGATGGCTCCTGAAGGTCCACCACGCCGTCCAGGACGACCCGCTGGTCTTCCGCCACCCCGACGCACCCGTCGTCCTCGGCGTCGGCTCCAGCATGGTGGCGAGCATGCGGTTCTGGGCCGGCGCCTTCGGCCTCGTCGAAGAGGACGCCGCAGGAAGCGGAGCGGTGACGCCGACCGCCCGCGGCCACTGGCTGCTCGACGAAGCCGGCGCCGACCCCTACCTGGAAGAGCCGGCAACCCTGTGGCTGCTCCACTGGTGGCTGCTCAACGGCGCACCCTGCCTCGTCCCGACCTGGCACTACCTGTTCGCGCGCGCCGGACTCTCCACCTTCACCCGCGCCGAGCTGCGCACCCACGTCCGCGGAGCAGCCGAGCGCAGCGGCTGGAAGACGCCGGCGGACGACACCGTCGGCCGCGACATCGCCTGCATCACGACGATGTACGCCCCGCAGGTCGCGTCCCCCGACCAGCCGCGTGCCGGACTCGAGGACGTCCTCACCAACCCGTTCCGCGACCTCAACCTGCTCTCCACCGCCGCCCCGGGGGAGCATCACCGCGGCGACCGCACTCACGTGCTCAGCCTGAACCGCGGGGCCGGACGGCTCGCTCCCGCCGCCGTCCTGGCGTACGCCTGCCTCGACCACGTCGCTCGCCGCTGCGCACCGGCTCCCGGCAGCATCGCCCTCTCGCGGCTGGCCAACGAACCCGGCAGCCCCGGCCGGGTGCTGCTCATCGACACCCGCTCGCTCCACAACGCCCTCGAACGCGCGGCGCGCCGTCACCCGGACCTGTCCGTCGTCGAATCCGCGGCGGGGGAGCCACTGCTCGCCTACGCGGCGCCCCCTGCGGAGCTGGCCGACGAGGTCCTGGCCGCCGCCTACCGCCACCCGGAGGGCCCCGGTGGCCACTGAGCTCTCCCGGCCGGGTGTCCTCGCCGGTGTGGTCCAGCCGCTCCCGGCCCCGGTCTACCGGTTCGAGTACCAGCAGCTGCTCGCCGCCGGCGCCCTGGTCGACCGGGCCGGGCGGCCGGTGAGCGGCGCCCCCTGCCCGACCTGCGACTGGCTGGTGGACACCTTCACCTGCCCCGGCTCCCTGCCCTGCCCGCGCTGTTCGGTCACGGCCGAGCAGCGGTGCATCCGGCCGAGCGGGCACACAGCGGATCGCTTCCACACCGGCCGCGTCCGCGCCGCCGAGGCAAAGGACCGGGCCCGCGAGGACGCCGACGACCCGACCCTGCTCGCGCCCTGGCCCGAGCATCCGACACCCAACGAACGGCTCCTGCCATGACCGCCCCCGCCATCACCCCGACCCCCGTCAGGTTCCACCTGGGCGTCCACCAGCCAGCATGGATGGAGCACCTCGACTTCCCCCTGTTCGTCTCCAACCGGCGGCTGATGAACCGCAAGTCCTTCCCCCGGGCCGCCGGCCCCTGGGCGCTGGACAGCGGCGCGTTCAGCGAGGTCGACCTCTACGGCCGGTGGAAGACCACCGCCCAGCAGTACGCCGCCGCCGTCAACCGCTACCACGACGAGATCGGCAACCTCGAGTGGTGCAGTCCCATGGACTGGGTCTGCGAGCCCTGGATGCTGCCCAAGACCGGCCTCACCATCGACGAGCACCTCAGGCGCACCGTCGACTCCGTCGTCGAACTGCGCTCCCTGGGCATCAAGACCCGCGTCATCCCGGTCCTGCAGGGCTGGCTGCGCCCCCACTACCTCCGGTGCGCCGAGATGTACGCCGACGCCGGCATCGACCTCCTGGCCGAGCCGCTGGTGGGCGTCGGCAGCATGTGCCGACGCCAGAACCACTGGCGGGCCTCCCTCCTCCTGGACGAGCTCGCCCGCCTCGGCGGGCGCGGGGCACCACTCGTACCGCTGCACGCGTTCGGCTTCAAGATCCAGGGCCTGACGCTGTCCCGCTCACTGGCGTCGGCCGACTCGATGGCCTGGAGCTCGGCCGGCCGCAGGGAGCGTGGCTGCAGCCCGACCCACCAGACCGAGAGCAACTGCATGTCGTACGCGCTCTGGTGGAGGAAGCACCTGATGGAGCGGCTGGAGGACGCGGGGGTGCCGGCATGCGCGGCGTGACGCCCACCACGACCGAGATGCGCGGCATCCTCGCCGGCCGGCCGCAGGGGTGGACCCAGCGCTGGCGGTACGGCCTGCCCAGCTGGCGGCATGTGAGCGACGGCGGGTTCCGGCGCGAGCGGTACAGCGTCACCGAGATTCCCGAGGCGCTCGCCCGGTCCTTCATCGAGCACCACCACTACCTGGCCGGCTGGCCCTCGGCCCTCCACCGCTACGGCCTGTGGGACCACGAGCCGCCGCAGGGTGAGGAAGGCCCCGGTCCCGAAGGCGCCGCCCTGGTCGGCGTTCTCGTCCTGGGCTGCCCCATGAACGAACGCGTCCTCACCAGGGCCTTTCCTCACTTGGTCCCGTATTACGAGAGCGCAGAGATCTCGCGCCTGGCGCTCACCGACGACGTGGCCGCCGACGGCGAGAGCTTCTTCATCGCGGCCGCGATGAAGAAGGCCGCCGAGCGCGGCATCCGGGGGGTGGTGAGCTTCTCCGACCCGGTACCCAGGTCACGGCGTACCCCGAGCGGAGAGATGATCATTTCCAACGGGCACCTCGGCATCGTGTACCAGAGCTGCAACTTCCGGTTCACGGGGCGTGGGACGGCCCGAACGCTCACGCTGCTGCCCGACGGGACCGTCCTGACAGCTCGTTCCCGGGCCAAGCTGACCAGAACCGAGCCCGAGCCCGGGGCCGCAGGGGTGGAGAGCCGGCTGATCTCTCTCGGAGCACCGTCCCGGAAGGCCGGCGAATCCCCGGCGCAGTGGCTGCCGAGGGCCCTGGAGCAGCTGGGAGCGCGCTCGGTACGCCACCCCGGCAACTTTCGCTACACATTGGCCGTTGGACGCAACCGCGCCGAGCGTTCTCGCACCTTCATCGCTCTCGATGCGCGTCCCTACCCCAAGAATGACATTGCTTAAGTCCATGAGATTGATTATGGTTGAGGCAGCGCCGAGGCCCACTAGCCGCAAGGTCGCACACCGCGCAGCCGGGCACTCGCTCCGTCACGCAAGCGAGGCGACCGCGCCCGTCCGTCGTCTGACCTTGAAGGCGGCCGATCCCCCTCCATCCGATCAGGAGCCCAGCCATGCCCAAGCCCCTGTCCGACTCCGAGCTTCACGCCCAGGACGCCGTACTGCGCGCCGCCGAAGACGACCTGAAGCGCGCCTTCGGCGCCGTGGCCACCACATCCAAGACCCTTCAGCCGAACCCCGACGACAGGGACTCCCACGTTCTTCCGCCGGACCTCGCCGCCGGGCTGCGCGCCGCCTTCCCCGCGCCCCGGGGCCCGGCCCGCGATGTGTACCCCCAGGTTCCGGCCGAGCTGCGCACAGACCTCCGGGACGCTCTGATCGAGTTCTTCGCGGACAGCCCGGAGCGCCCGGTGCCGAACGCGGTCACGTTCATCGTGACCAACGACTACGACGACGGGCCGGCCTGGAACACCTACGGCGCGACGCTTCACTACGGACCCGACGTCACGGTCGAGGCCCCCGACTTCGACCGGACCTTCGTGGCAGACGCCCTGATCGAGATCGGCGACGACGAGCAGCCCTACGGGACACCGAGTCCCGTCCTCTTCGTCCCGCTGCACGCCTGACCCCCGCGCGAAAGATGGAAACGATCATGATCGGTAGCTGCACCGAGAACGCCAACGTCCACCATCTCGCCACCGGGCACTCGGATCCCGCCGCCCGCGTGCCGGACATCACCGTGGAGCCTGACACCCTGCTCACCAGGGTGATGCTCTCCAAGGAGCAGATGAGCACTCTCCTACCGCAACTGACCCGAGACGAGCTCTACGAGCTCGGCAACTGGCTGCGGGATACGGCGGACGAACGTATCGAGCAGGAGCTGCTCCAGGTGTTGCGCGCCATGTGCTCCCGCTGCCCCAGTCCGGCTGGCGACCAGGCGACCAGCATCGAGTTCGTGACCAACCCGAACTACCCCGAAGGCGTGTACTGGGACGAGGAGACGTTCTGGCTTCACGGCGCGGATGGCCAGGATTGGCAGTACGAGGAGCCCGAGCAGCGCGACGACTCGACCACCGCGCTGGACATCCAGTTCCGCGACCTCCTCGCGGACTACTCCCGCATCGACCGGCCGGAACACAACTCGAACCTGACCGTGAACCTGCCCACCGGCACCTTCGAGGTCACGCCTCCCAGCGCCTACTGACACTGAGCCAGCGCCAGAAGACCAGCCCTCCGCTAGTCCGGCGCACCAGCACCCCGCTGGTGCGCCAGGCGGCGAGGTGACCGTCGCCCGTCTCGCCCTGCCGGCCTAAGCCGCGCAGGGTGCCCGCACGTGATCGGAACGCCGCATGACCGCACAAGTGGTGGTCTTCATCGCCTCCAGGAACACAAGCACCACCTACCGGCGGGTGCTCTGGCGGGTGAGCGAAGCGGACGCACGCAAGATCTGCTCCGACGAGCGGACCTCGGGCCGCAACCACATGCTCTGCTGGACGGCCCACTCCATCGACGATCCTGAGATCAACCGCTACGTGCGCGACAGCGGCGCGTACGCGCAGGTGCTGACCGACCACGACGTCACGGTCCTACGCTCGCTCGAAGTCCTTGAGCAGCGGGGCGGGAACCAGCACTGAGAGCCAGATCGCCGACCGGTCGCCTGACGAGGCCCAGGCTCACCGATGAGTCGCCGACGGCCTTCTGGCGGTCGCCGATGGCTGCATCACGCTCCCCGACCGGCCTCGCTGCCAACCTCCGTCACCGCCGGCCAGCGCCAGGCCGGCGGCCCGGGGAGACCTGCGGCAGTTCGCCGCGGCTCGGCCACCCAGTTCGGGCGCACGAAAGACTAATATTGCTTAAGTCCACGAGTGCGCGTATGGTTTGAACCTGTCGCTCGATGCGGCCCCACCCCTCCGTTCCTGGCTCCACCGCGCGCCCGCAGTGGAGCCGGGCAGCACCGCTCCGACGGAGGAGCGGTCGTCAGCCACCACCGGCAAGAAGGACAAGAACGTGCCGAACACCTTGACCCCCATCACCGACGAGGATTCCTACCTCCGCGCGCTGGACCAGGCCCGAAGCGCCGCGGCCGCGTACCACGGCGGCGCTGACTCTCAGATGGACGATGCCGCCTACGACCGCCTCATGGACGCCATCACCGCCTACGAGCAGCAGCATCCGGACCAGCGCGCGGCCGACTCGCCCACCACCCTGGTCGCCGCCGGGGCGCTGCCCGACGGCCCGGTCGTACACGCGACCCCCATGCTCTCGCTCGACAACGTCTTCGACGCCGAGGATCTGGTCCGCTGGGCCGGCTCCCTGGGTAAGCGGCTGGGCAGCGAGCCGCGCGGGTTCCACGCGGGTCCGAAGATCGACGGACTGGCGGTCGCGGCGCACTACCGCGAGGGCCGACTCGTCCAGCTCGTCACCCGGGGCACCGGCACGACCGGAGAGGACGTCTCGCACGCCATCGGCACCATCGACGGCCTGCCGGTCGAGCTGGACACACAGGTCTCGGTCGAGGTCCGCGGTGAGGTGGTCCTGCTCCAGTCCCGCTTCGAGGAAGCGAACCGCATCCGCGTCGCCCACGGAGAGGACCCCTTCTCCAACCCCCGCAACGCCGCCTCGGGCTCGCTCCGCGCGACCGGCCGGGAGTACACCATCCCCCTCAGCTTCTACGGATACGGGCTTTTGACCTCGGCCGACGGTGAGGCGAGCCGGCTGATCCGCGAGGAGATGACCCACACCGAGCTGATGAAGGCCCTGGGCAGCCTCGGGGTCCAGACCGTGGACGACACCCCGGTCGGCACACTGACCTCGCCGCTCATCAGCGACATCCAGGCGTACGTCGAGAAGGTCGCCGCGCAGCGCGCAGACCTGCCGGTCGGGATCGACGGCATCGTCATCAAGGCCGACCACCCGCAGGACCAGGCCGTCGCAGGCTCCGGCTCGCGCGCTCCCCGATGGGCGATCGCGTACAAGCTGCCCGCGTTGGAGGTGATCTCGACGCTCACCGCCGCCACCTGGACCACCGGGCGCACGGGCAACATCGCGCCGCGAGGCGAGGTCGAGCCGGTCGAGATCGAGGGCGTGACGGTGCAGTTCGCGACGCTCCACAACCCTGGCATGATCGCCCGGCTGGGGCTGCGCATCGGCGACCGCGTCGTACTCCGCAGGGCCGGCGACGTGATCCCGCAGATCCTCGCCCCCGTCGCGTCGGCGCGCACCGGCCAGGAGACGCCGATCGAGCTGCCGGTGGTCTGCCCGGGCTGCGGAGGCGAGATCGACAAGAGCCAGGAGCGGTGGAGGTGCGTGAAGGGCCGCGCATGCAACCTCGCAGCGTCCATCACCTACGCCGTGCAGCGCGACGTTCTCGACATTCAGGGCATCGGGCCGAAGGTCGTAGCACAGCTGGTCACGCGGGAGGCGGTGCAGGACGTCGCCGACCTGTTCACCCTCACGCTCGGCCAGCTCACCAAGGCGACCGGCAGCGAGAAGACCGCCACCAAGATCCTGGACCGCATCACCGCGGCGAAGCAGCAGCCCCTCGCCCGGGTGCTGTGCGCCCTGGGGGTCCGGGGGACCGGGCGTAGCATGTCCCGCCGGATCGCGGACCACTTCGGCACCATGACCGCCATCCAGGCCGCATCGGCCGCCGAGCTGCGCAAGGTGGAGGGGATCGGCGTGGAGAAGTCGGCCTGGATGCTGGCCGAGCTGGCGGAGCTGGAGCCGGTGATCGCCAAGCTCGCGGCGGCGGGCGTCAACCTCGGCGGGCTCCAGGACAGCCCCCCGGCGGCCGACGTCTCCGTCCAGGACGCGGGCGAGGCACTGCCGCTGGCCGGGAAGACGATCGTGGTGACGGGGGCGATGTCCGGCCGCCTCGAACTGCTGTCGCGCAACGGCATGAACGAGCTCATCGAGAAGGCGGGAGGCCGGTCCGGGTCCAGCGTCTCGAAGAAGAGCACCAGCCTGGTCGTCGCCGGAGAGAAGGCCGGCTCGAAGAAGAAGAAGGCGGAGGAGCTGGGCATCCCCGTCATCGGACCGGACGAGTTCGCGCAGATGGTCAGCGCCTACCTGTGACCGCCTGGGTTGGGGACCGGGCGCAGTCCGGCCCCCAACCCGCCCCGGCATCAGCCGCCCCGTCGCAACGGAGGACACGTGAAGAAGACCAAGAAGACCTCGATCGGCACCGCCCGGCACCTGCACCCTGAGGGCACTCCCGGCGAGCTGTGCCGCTGGCACAACCGCGCGGCGCTTGCCACGACGGTTGCCGCCATCGCCCGCCGCTGCGGCTTGGACGCGAGCGCTGACGACGCGGAGCTGGCGGCCTGTGCGGCGGAGGCCAAGGCGGCACCGCTGAAGGCACCCTTGTCGGGGGACACCCTCGCAGCCATCCGCTCCGCCCTCGGGCCGGCGCTGGGCTCCGGCAGTGCGCCGGCGGCCGTCGCGGAGGCGGTGTTCGGGGCGCTGCCGGACCGACCGATCCGGGTGGCCGCGGAGAACGGGCAGGAGTTCTTCCTTGTGCCCATCCCCGTCACGCCGACGTTGCTTAAGTCTATGATTTAAGTTATGGTTGAGGCATCTTCGGTGCGAGCGGGTCACGCACCCGGCGCAGCCCACCGGCCGCCGCACCTCAGTACCTCCCCCGGGGACCGCCTTCCACGGCCCACCCGGTGACACCCTGCCCCCACGGGCCCGTAGCCACAGGGATGGCCGAGATGAATAACCGACACTCCCGCGTCCTTCGGAGCCGCGACATCAGCGAGGTCTTCGTCGAAGAGCTGACCGAGCGTGAGAGCGCTCTGCGCGGCAACCACCTGTGGCTCGCCCCCAAGCTCGACCAGCTCTCCACCGGGCGGCCGGTCACCCTCGGGCACACCGCGCCGCCCGGCCTGACGCTCGCCCAGCAGGCCGACCTGATCGACGTCGCCAGCCACGTGGGGATCTTCCGCATGTGGGCCCGGCGGGGCCGGGTCACCTACGACCTCAACCAGCACCTGGCCGCAGAGTTGTACCGCTCGACCTCCGACACACTGCCTGGCAACATCTTCAGCCAGCTCCCACACATCAATCCGCTCGTCGTCCTGCCCGAGCCCTGGCCCATCCGATACAAGGGGTCGCATGGCCTGGTCCGCGGCTTCTACCTCTTCGGCTTCAACCAGACGCCCGAGCAGCAGACCTACACCGACGAGGAGATCGAAGGGCTCGGCCTGCTCTTCGTGATCGACCTCCTCGACGAGGAGACCTGGGAGGTGCGCGGCCAGACGTACATACGCATGAACATCCCCACCGGGATGGAGAAGTTCACCGTGGCCCAGGCCGTGGACTTCGCCGCCGCGAGGGCCGAGGCCCACTGGAGCCGGACCCGGGACAAGGCCGCCGCGTACACCCTGTTCGAGGAGCTGCTGCGCCCCGCCCTGAGCGTCCTGATCTACCTCTGCTGCGACAACCGGGACCTGGCCGAACCGCCCGTCGTCAAGCCGTCGAAGAAGAAGCGCCGGGCGGTCCACAAGAACCGCGACCCGTTCTTCGTCGAGATCGGCTGGCGCGTCGGCCCCGCCTTGCACGCCGCCCGCCGGGCGACCGGCCGCGTGCTGGACGGCGACGGCATCCCCTCCGGCGTCCAGCAGGCACCCCACCAGCGGTGCGGCCACTTCCGCCGGTTCCGGATCGGCAAGCGGCGCCAGGGCGAGACCACCCGCTGGGTGATGCCCTACTGGGTCCGCCTGGACCTGCTCCCCGAGGACACCGACCCGATCACCACCGTGGTCCCCGTGGACGAGCAGCGCCACGACCCGCTCCGTACGCGGGGGCTGAAGAAGCGCCAGCGCCCGGACGCCGCCCTCGCGGCCTGAACCACCCCCGGGGCGGTGCC